>CANBWJ010000086.1 GCA_947373115.1 Opitutia bacterium
CGGAGCGTTTGTTGAGACTCTGCCGCAAGGTCAATGAGTTGCTCGTGAAGCACGCCTTGGATGCCATTCAGGCCACCCAAAATATCGACAATCTCGTCTTCGTGGTTGAGTGCTTCGGCAATCACTCCAGCGAGGCTGGCATTAATAACCGGGGTGGGACCGCCGCTTTGTGCGACAAGAAGGTTTCCTGAGAGAGATGACATGGGATGGAACAGGTTGAAAGGTGGGTTGTGAGAAGCCCACCCCCCCTTGGCAATACGGAAAACCGCCCAAGCCCCTCCCCCACCAGCCGATTCAGCTTAAAGAATCCGCCCAGGCTTAATTTTTGCGGAATCAGGAACCTTTTTAACCCAGGCCTGAACCGCTAAATTAAAGGCATCGACCTGTTCACGCGCCGAACCCGTCAACTCGCCCGCCTTAGTCACGGCCGACTCTAAAATGGCCTTGGATAGACGTAAACGGCGGTCGCCCGCTAAACGGTCAACGAGGTCATTGCGGTCCGTCTTACCCGTACGCAAATCCTTCGCGACGGCAACGGCGTGCTCCTTGATCGCCTCGTGAGCCTCTTCGCGACCGGCCCCCGCCTTCACAGCTTCCATCAAGAAAGTGGTGGTCAATAAAAATGGCAGGTAGTGACGCGACTCACGCTCAATGACGGGACGATTCACTTCCATCTGCGCTAAGACCGTTAAGAAAGCCTCAAACAATCCATCGGCCGCCAAAAAACTGTCGGGCAATAAAACGCGTCGTACCACCGAGCACGAAACGTCGCCTTCGTTCCATTGCTCACCGGAAAGCGAAGCCGCCATGGCCAAGTAACCACGCAAGATAACATGGAACCCATTAATGCGCTCACAGGTGCGTGCATTCATTTTGTGCGGCATCGCCGAGGAGCCTACCTGACCCGGCAAGAATCCTTCGCTGGCTAATTCATGCCCAGCCATGAGTCGTAAAGTTTTGGCAAATGAAGAGGGACCCGAGGCCGCCGAGAGTAACGCCGCCACGACTTCCATGTCCATCGAACGTGGATAAACCTGTCCGACCGCACCCAAGACGTGCGGAATGCCTAAATGCACCAACACGCGTTGCTCAAGTTTCGCAACCTTGCTGGCATCGCCTGAAAACAAGGTGAGTTGATCGAGTTGCGTGCCGACGGCACCTTTTAATCCACGTGCGGCAAAGGCCTGCAACGCGGCATCCAATTGCGCCACACCGCGCAGGCATTCTTCGCCAAACATGGCCCAGCGCTTACCGACCGTCGTGGGTTGAGCCGCAACGTTGTGCGTGCGTCCAGCAATCAAGGTGTCGCGCTCAGCTTCGGCGCGTTTGGCCAAACCAATGAGTGCGGCAATCGACTTCGCCCGTAAAATTTGCAGCGAGTGGTAAACCTGAAGTTGCTCCACCGATTCCGTGAGATCGCGGCTAGTCAGCCCTTTGTGGACGTGCTGGTATCCCGCCAAGGCACAAAATTCATCAATACGGGCCTTCACGTCGTGACGCGTGGTTTCTTCGCGCTGACGAATCGATTCAAAGTCCACCTGGTCTTTCACCTTCTCGTAAGCGGTAATCGCCTCCGCTGGAATATCCAAACCCAACTCGCGCTGAGCCTTCATCACCGCAATCCAATACTCGCGCTCCAAAACAATTCGACCGCGTGTCGACCAAATGGCCTTCATCGCCGCAGAGGCGTAACGGTCAGCGAGAACATTAGGTACTGAATCGGTTTCCATCGTTAAATTAGACCAAGGTTGTATCAGCCTTATCGCCGAACCGCAAGCGCTCGCAGAAACATTGTCCTCACCGCCTGCTCTTCGTCCCCGCCCCGATTGGCCAAATCAAAGCACTCCCCGCAGGCCAATTGTGCGTCAATTAATTCACTCAAGGTATAATTAGCCGCCGCTGGCGCCACCTTGGTGCTGATATACCAATCGTTCTGAGAAAATAAATTGGCGCTGGATTTAACGGCCGAACCAAAAGTTGCACTGTGTCGCGACGCGGCCGTGGTAAATTGTCCTTTCGCCAAACCAGCCGTCGTGACCTTCATGTCGCCCGCGTCCACGCAACTGCGGAGCTGAATGAGCAAACGCAAGCGCGACTGCAGTGCCGCCAGCAAAGGACGGCAGGAACTCTCATTAAAGAAATAACGGTCCAGCGCCTCGAGTCCCCATGGCAGATCGCGCGCCGCCCACGCTTCAATGGGTTCAAAAAAATCACCGTCCCCAAAAGTCGGTACCACGAGGTACACGTCGCTTTCTTTAATCGTACCGCCGGGACCGACATAAATCGCCAACTTTTCGCACTCCATTAAAACCACGCGAGTGGATTGACCCACACGTCCAATGATAGCCTCGGGCACGCCACGAGCAAACTTTACGCCCAACTCCTGCAAACGCTTACTCGCCAATTCCATTTGCATCTCGGTCTGCGGATCCTCGCCACCAAAGGGCGATTTCGCTGCGGGCGAATGAATAATGAATTCGTGCGCAATGTTTTTGAAATTCGATAAGTCTTTGCGGCGGCCATCATATGGCGTCGCCGAGATAATAACACTTACTTGTTCAGCGCTTTCGGCGGCGGCTTTTAAAATCCGGGCGGCCGATGCTTTCACATCCTCGGACTTTCCTTGCTTGCTGTCCGTTATCCAATTCCAGTTGCGCAACCAAATCACCTTGGTGCTACCAAACATCGATAAGGTCTGCACGGATTCGGTAAATTGACGTTCGGTCGTGGGCGCATCCTCCACCCGAATCATCATACCCGAAATAATTTCCTTATCCACGTCCGCCCCTGCCTTCTTAACCGCCTTTTCGTAAAATGCCCGTGCATCTCGCTCGACGAGATACTCGTCCCTCCCAGCGACAATGGCGAAAAAAGCAGGCACGTCCCTAAACTCCCAAGTTCACCCAGCGAGGCAAGCATATGTGAGAGGTAACACAAGGGACACTGTGCAAAGGTGCAAATCGAGGCTCTGCCTCTTTGCAAAGGTGCAAAAGGGCGAGCAAGCAGAACGTTCCACAGCAAAAGCAGACCTTGTCTATTTTACTCACACCTAAGGATTGCTCATCTAACCTCCCGTAGCCCTGCATCCACTTTTACACTTTTGCACGGCGACAACGTCGAGATTTGCACCTTTTGCACTTATCGTTTACTGCCACTCTAAAAATCATCCCCCATTAATCAAATCTTCCACGCCGTACTTATTAATTCTTCGGCGCATCCAATCCAACGCGGCATTCACGGCCTTCAATTTCACCTGCGCCCGATCGCCCTGCAGGAAAATACGTTGCGACCAAACGCCCGTCGGCGAGGCATACCCTAAATAAACCGTGCCCACGGGATTTTCCTCTGTACCACCCGAAGGACCCGCAAAACCGGTGACCGATATAGCGTAGTCGGAGCCAAATTTCTCCGCCGCCGCCGTTGCCATCGCGGCCGCACATTCCGCCGAAACGGCACCGTGCTGCGCCAACAGGCATTCAGGAATTCCTAAAATATTCATCTTCGCATCGTTGCTGTAGCAAACGGCCGAGCCCGCAAAAACTTTGGAGGCACCTGGAATATCGGTAAAGGCATCCGACAGCAATCCGCCGGTGCAAGACTCCGCCAAGGCCACCGTCTTCTCCATACAACGCAACTGCTCGACCACAATTGTCGCCAGGCACGAATGCCCCGTACAGATAAAATCATGCCCCAGGGCATCGCGCACCCGACGGGCGACTTCACAAAGCTCATCCGCACTGGCCCCGCTTTGACCCGTTGAAATCCGGGCATCCACGATGCCTGTGTGCGTGCCAAAAGTTAAGACCATGCCGGGCGCTAAATGCGGACGGACCATTTCTTCCAAAGGTACCGCACCCACACCAAAAGTGCGCACTTGAACATAGGCCTCACCCTGACAGGCGCAGCCCGTGCTTCGCAAACGAGGGACGACTTCGTTTTCAAACATGGGCTGCAACTCCAAGGGCGGACCCGGCAACATCACCAGCGCAGTGCGTCCTTGATGATAAAAAATTCCTGGTGCCGTGCCGCGGTCGTTCACCAAAGACTCCCCGCCCGCCAAAACGGTACACTGCTTTAAATCAGCCGCCGAAACCTTGCGACCGATTCTAGAAAAGCGTTCATGCAAATCGGCTTCCGCCTTGGTGACTCGCTGTAAAGTTACTCCTAAAGCTTTTGCGACCGACTCACGCGTGTGATCATCCGAAGTCGGACCCATCCCGCCAGTCGTCACAATCAAATCATAAGTTCCCCAGCCGCGCTTAATCTCGTGCGCAATATCGTCAGCCCGATCACGCACCACCAGCGAGCGAGTAATCGGCAAACCCCGACGGGCCAACTGTTCACCCAACCACTTTAAATGACCGTTCTCACGTAAACCGTCCAAAAGTTCATCACCAATATTGATAACGAGGACGTGGCGATGATTTTGACTGGTTTCCATTTGCGACTTTGGGGCGTTTAAGGTTACTAAAAGAGGCTCGTTATAAAATGCAAACCGACCGGGAAGAACTTTCACCCAAAGCGAAGGCACGCCGCGCCCCTCGCAACCCCGGCGTGTACCTCATGAAGGACGCGGCCGGACTGGTCGTCTATGTGGGTAAAGCCAAGGATCTCCGCCGCCGACTCGACTCCTACTTCGTTACCCCCGCCCGCCTCGCCCCCAAAGTCGCCGCTATGATGGAACGGGTCAAAGACCTCGAATGGCACGAGGTTCGCACCGAAACCGAAGCCCTCTTATTAGAAGGCAAACTGATCAAGCACTGGCGACCCAAGTGGAACATTCTCTTTCGCGACGATAAACAGTTCCCCCAAATACGCGTCGACGTGGCCGACCCGATTCCGCGTTTTCGCATCGTCCGTGCCCGCACCACCGAGTCTTGCCGCTACTTCGGTCCGTTCCCCCACCAACAAGCCGTCCGACGCACACTCACCGAGATGCGAAAAAAATTTGGTATCGTCCTCGCCGAAGCCAACCCCCAACCACTCCCCGATGGACGGTGGAAACTTTTTGATGACGCCCGCGCCGAAATTCAAAAATTTCCTAACGAGGTGACGGTCGCCGAATACGCCGAACGTGTTAAACAGGCCTGCGATTTCCTCGAAGGTTGCGTGCACGAATGGGTCGAACAAATTCGCGAGGACATGACAAAAGCCTCCGAGGAGCGTGACTACGAAAAGGCCGCTCAGTGTCGCGACCTACTCGACGCCCTGGAACGCACCACCGAAAAGTCACGTCGCTTCCTGCGCGAAAACCCCCTGCCCCGCCGCGATGAAAGCAACGCCCTCGAACAACTCAAAGATTCGCTAAACCTCGAGCAAGG
>CANBWJ010000087.1 GCA_947373115.1 Opitutia bacterium
CCCTGCGCCACGGCCACGGTTGAAAACAAAACCACCGAAGCATTACCCGAAGCTTTGAGTGCAGGTAGGGCCGACTGCAAGGCGGCGACAGCACCGAGCACATTGACCTGAAAATCTTTTTGGAAATCCTCCGCCGTCAGCCGGTGAAAAGGCTTCAACTGAATCGTGCCCGGACAATAAATCAGGCCGTCGAGCTTCTCCGGCCAAACCAAAGCACTCGGACTTGTGGCATCAAAAAATTGCGCGGTAACCTGCGTATCGGCCAACGCCTCGACCTTTCGTCCCGCCACATGCAACTGATGGCCGGCCGACTTTAACCGCTGTAAAGTCGCCAAGCCAATGCCGCTGTTACCACCAATGACCGCAAACGTTTTGCTCATGGGGCAACTTTGCTACTGGCCCCCGAAGGTCAAGCGAACCGCTTACTTTTTGGAACTAAAGTGGCGGTGCATGTACTTCAAGCCTTTCACCGGAATATCGTCCCGGCGGGGCTCAATCTTACGCCAAATGGCCGCTGCCTTCGCAATGACTTTCACGTCGGGCGTGAAGGACTCGATGACGATATCATTCTTATAACCGACCTTTTTGAGGGCTGCGGCAATTGACTTCCAATCCAAGGAATCGGCCCCCGGCACACCGCGATCCGTCCCGCAGGCGTGGAAGTGTCCGAGCTGTTTGCCGACCTTTAAAATCGCCTGGGCCTGATTATTCTCCTCGATGTTCATATGGAAGGTGTCGAGGTGTAGCTTTAATGCCGGCGAACCTACGGCCTTTAATAAACGCAGTCCTTGGTCACTCGTATTCAAAAAGTCAGTTTCAAAACGGTTCAATGGCTCCACGCATAATTCGATGTGCTTCTGCTCCGCATACTTTGCGAGCTGCTTCAGGTTCTTCACCACGAGCTTAAAATGCTTGGCCTTGGTCTTGTCGTCATGCGCACCAACGCGACCCACAACCGAATAAATCGGCCCAATGACACGCGGGCTTTCCAATGCCACCGCGAGATCCACCAACGATTTTAAATACTTCATCGCGGTTTTTTGCTCCGACTCACTGCCACGAAAGTCTCGTCCCGGGCCCATCGCCGCACAAACTGACCCTACGGCCAAGCCCGATTGATGGGCCGCCTTTTTAACCAAAGCCGCATCGATGTGCCTAGGGTCTTCAATCGCAATCTCGACCGTATCAAAGCCCCAGCGCTTCATCTTCTTAAAGAGTCCGATGCTCTTGTTCGTGAAAGGCGACGTGTAGAGAAAAGTATTTAAGCCAAAGCGCATGGTAGGGGTTAAAAATCAATCTATCGCTCTGCTTACATGGGGTCAAGGCATCGCACCCTGTCTTGTCATTCAAAAATGGTCATAACCATAAAACTTCCGCTTTCCTATTCTCGCTCGCCTCGTAAAATATCCCGACATGGACAACCTCACTCACGCCGCCCTCGGTCTTTCCGTCGGCGTAGTCGTTGCCAAACGTGGAGGCTCACTGCCCGCCGCCGCCGTGGCCGCCCTGCTCGCCGCCGAAGCGCCCGACCTCGATGTGTTTATTCGTAATGCCGACGACCCCCTTGTTTCGTTTCGATGGCACCGACATTTCACCCACAGCTTCGCGTTCATGCCCGTGTGGGCCGTACTCAGTGCCTTCATCACCGTCGGATTTTTCCGCTGGATCAATCAACCGTGGATTCCGTGGCGTAGCCTCCTACTCCCCGCCTTCGCCGGCGCACTGACTCACCTGCTCTGCGACGGTTGCACGAGTTACGGCACGATGCTACTTTGGCCAATTAATAATATAAGGTACGCGTGGGATTGCCTGCCTATCGTCGACCTCTTCGCCACCCTGCCACTGGTCGTTCTCACCATCGTCGCACTTAAAAAAGGTTCTAAAAAATGGGCGGGCGTCGGTCTCGGCTGGTTCTGCTTCTATGCCACGCTCGGCCTCTGGCAACACCACCGCGCCGAGAAGGCCATGGAGTCTTATTTCGCCGCCGAAAAAATCGTGCCCGAGCGCATCGCCATTAAGCCCACGATTTCTAATTTAATTCTCTGGCGCGTCATCTGGCTCGAAAAAGGCCAATGGCACGTGGCTGCGGTGAGAGTTGCTCCTGGCAGTGATTCTCAAATCGCACTCGGTGACATTCGTACTGCCTGGTCGCCCGCCGCTGCCGGCAATCCGCCGCCCGGAACTTTTGGCGAGAGAATCATCCAAGACTTTTCGCAATTCACCCAAGACTGGAATGCTTACACCCTTACGGATAGCGGCATCTTGGTCGGCGATATTCGCTTCAGCATGCTTCCCACGAGCGGACGCTGCCTGTGGTCGGTGTATTACGGTAGCGATGAAAACGATCACCAACTTCCACAAGTCACGAAGGTAATAATGGATCGCGGCATTCAAGAGGGAGACTGGTCACACTTCGGAGCGCTACTGCTCGGCACCGACCCCGCTTACCTAAGCTCGAAACGATAGCTGGCCGTGGCGTGCGATTCGACGGGCAAGTGATCCGATTGGGCCGGACTAAACTTTGAGGCTCGCACCGCCTGCAGTGCCGATTGGTCCAAGGCTTGATTACCCGAACTCACAACCACCTCGGTCGCACGTATCGCACCGGTAGCCGAAATAAGTATCTTAAGAACCACGCGACCCTCAATACCCGCTCGACGCGTCCGCTCGGGATACACGGGCTCCTTCCGAATTAAAAATGCGGGCGGTACAAACTCGACCGGCGTCACGCCGCGACTCTCAACCTTGGTCGACGTTGCGACCACAGCAGGCGCCGCAACGACGGCCGCAGCAGCAGGCTGAGTAATGATGGGCAAAGTTTTTGTCGTCACCGCCGGAAGGGCCACCGTCTGTGCCACAACCGCACCTTTCCCGGTCGCTATTCCCTCCGGTACTTCCCCGGGCTGGACAATCGCTTCATCTTCCAAAACCACCAACATCAGGCCGCCGTCGTTTGCTTTTTCTGGATGCGAGGCCGTCGAACCAGCTGCAACGACACACGCCAATGCGGCCAAGTGGAAAAAACCTGCGGCCGACCAAATCCAGCGATGTCTACGCGTCTCGAGCACAAGGCAGGGTTTATCTTCAGGCGTTAACAGTCAAGAGTTGGCCGTGTCATCCGGGGGGAACGACCATCCAAAGCAGACGCCATTTTCCATAGGGGTACTTAGGTGTGGTGCGATTGAGACGTTCCAAAGCTATCATACCCGCCTTGCGAAACCTAATTCCTTCTGCCCCCAATTTCAGCCCCAATAGCATTCCCACCAACAAAGAAAGGTGCGGGTTGTGCCCGACGATTAATCGCGAGCCGACCGACTTAGCCAAAAGCCTCGCCGTGTGCACCGGCGCGTCATCGGGCGCCAGGCCTTCTAACTTTCTCAGCGGCACCTGAACTTTAAAATACTTCTGCAAAAGCTGAGCCGTCCCAAGTGATCGAACCAAGCCGCTGTGCTCAATCACGCGGACCGTTCCGACGGCCTCTTCGACGGCTTGCTTCGAAAGGTTGCGCACCTGACGACGCCCCCTAGGCGAGAGCTGACGAAGCGCATCAACCTCTCCCGGTAAAGCGTGGGCATGCCGCAGTAAAATGAGCTTCATGAAGGCCCAATTCTAGGTGCCCATCGGCCCAATGGAAATGCAAAGGCAAAGGCCGAGTAGACTGGCTTCCGTAGGCTACTGATGGCCAGATTACCCATATAATAGGCAGTTTTTCTACCAAAACACCCCAAACACCCTAGGTTAAAGAAAGTAGTGAACAAATGTTCATTTTACTTGCCACCGTCCGTTCATTTGCCAGTTTAGCGATCTCAACCAAATTAATCCCATGTCCATCACCAAAGCCGAAGCCTCCGCCAAAGAAAAAGCCGCCACCACCACCGCCGAGCGCAAGACCCTCGACCTGGCCCTATCGGCCATCAACAAGCAATACGGCGACGGCACGCTGATGCGTATGGGTGATGCGACCAAGATGCAAATCTCCACGGTGTCCACAGGCTCGGTTGCCATCGATCTCGCCCTTGGCGTCGGCGGCCTACCCCGCGGTCGAATTGTTGAAATCTTCGGCCCAGAGTCTTCCGGTAAAACCACCCTTTGTCTTTCCATCATCGCTGAAATCCAGCGCCAAGGCGGCAATGCCGTCTTCGTCGACGTGGAACACGCACTCGACCCTCGCTACTCCAAAGTCGTCGGCGTCGACCTCGATAACCTTTTAGTATCTCAACCCGAATCCGGCGAAGACGCCCTTAATATCGTCGAGACCTTAATCCGCTCCGGTGCCGTCGACGTTGTTGTAATCGACTCCGTTGCCGCCCTCGTTTCCAAACAAGAACTCGACGGCCAAATGGGCGATGCCACCGTCGGCGTCCAAGCCCGGATGATGAGTCAAGCAATGCGCCGCCTCACCGCCGCCATCAGCCGCACCAACTGTATTTGCATCTTCACGAATCAAATCCGCGAAAAAATTGGCGTGATGTTCGGCAGCCCCGAAACCACCCCAGGTGGTCGCGCCCTCAAATTCTTCTCTTCTGTGCGTATCGACATTCGTCGTATCGGCCAAATTAAAGAGCCCAGCGGCAAGGTGATCGGCAATCGCACTAAAATCAAAGTGGTTAAAAATAAAGTCGCACCTCCTTTCACCGAATGCGAATTCGATATCATGTACAGCGAGGGCATCTCTCGTACTGGCTCCGTTCTGGATCTCGGCATCGAGCATAAGATTTTGGAAAAGAAGGGCGCCTGGATTGCCTATAACGGCCAACTCATCGGCCAAGGTCGCGAAGCTGCCAAAGACTACCTCGCTAAGAATCCTAAAGTTCTCGAAGAACTCCAAAAAATCATCCTCGAGAAAGTTCAAGTTGTGGGCGGCATGACCCTCGCTGCAGGTGCAGGCGAAGGCGTTACGGCTGAGTAATTTATCGTTGTTGGCTGTCATAGCCCGGGCCGCACGCAAGTGCGGCCCGTTTCATTTAAAATACTAGACCGACTTGCTTTTAGGGTCGGCCTTAGGTATATTGACTATCCCCTGCAGTGTTCGACACCCGCGGCAGCCTCCGTCTCCTACGAACATAATATACGGGAGGTGCGACCCGACCGGCCTCGTCCGAGCCGTGGCAACGTACCGCCCACCTAAATCCAGGAAACACTGGAGCTCCAATCGGAATCGGCACAAGTGGGGGACCATTTAAAA
>CANBWJ010000088.1 GCA_947373115.1 Opitutia bacterium
AACACCGCCCTCTGCGGAGAGTGCAAGCGCCAGGAGTACGGCTGTACCTGCGCTCACTGAGGCACCTTTCCACATATTATCACCGATTCCCAAATCTATCACTTAAGTTGACTACAGCAGTGTCTACAGATTCACCAAACCCGCATAAAAACTAAGGAAAACACACATATGGCTCCCCTTCGAATCCCATCCTCTCCGCCACTTTAAAGCCGATTTACCGGCTTTAGCAGGGCAAAAATCGCTCAATCAGTGACTGCAACCGCAACCGCCGTTGCCGCAACCGCCCGAACTTTTCTCGGACTTTTCTTCCGTGCTGCAGCAGCCGCCTTCGGAGGATTCGGTGTCAGAGCAACCGCAACCACCGCTCTTAGCGCCGCCACCGCAACAGCCGCCTGCTTGGTGAGGATGGCCGTGCGCGAGTTCAGTTAATTCGGCGGCGCGTACGGCGACGACTTTAACGTCGAAGTACAAAGTTTTTCCGGCGAGCTCGTGATTACCGTCGAGCACCGCTTCTTTGTCATCCACATGACGGATCACGAGGACGCGCATACCTAAATTGGTTTCGGCGTGGAAGCGCATGCCGATTTCGACTTTATTGGCACCGAAGCGATCTAGCGGTACGCGCTGAATCAGCTTATCGCTGTATTCGCCGTAGCCGAGGGCAGGGGGGACGACGACTGATTTGGTTTCGCCGGCCTTGAGACCTTCGACGCCCTGTTCGAGTCCGGGAATGATATTGCTGGCGCCGTGTAAATATTCCATCGGCTCTTGGCCCACTGATGTGTCGAGCACCGTGCCCTTTTCGTCCTTCAAAGTGTATTCGATGCTGACAACGGTTTCTTTAGTAGCGCGCATGGGAGAGGATTAAAGAAGGCGAAGACGGGCGGCCAGCGCAACCACACTTTTAAAAACTTTTTGTCTAAGATTACTCAGCGGCAGGTTCCGCGTCACCTAACTCCTTGGCCGATCGCTTGCGCGTAATTTTTGCCGCCTCCAAGCTAGTCTTCGCTTGTATATCAATGACTTCTCCTTGGGCGATTTGACGGTCCTCGTTAAGTTTCCCGCCTTCCGCGATGAGTTTGTTGGCGTTGCTGTACACGCGCGACTGGAGCGAGCCCAGCGTCGAGTTATAGGAATCAACTGCCTGGTTTAATTTTTTCCCGGTGTCCTCAAAGTGGTCGCTCGCGACTCGGAGCCCGTCGATAATTTTTTCGGCGAGTTCAACTACCTTCTCGGCTCGCTTTTCAACGTCTACTCGGTCCCAGGTGTGCGAAATCGTTCGAAGAATAGAGAGCAGGGTGGTGGGAGTGGCGATGACTACTTTTTCTCCCCAGGCTGCTTCAATTAAGTCGGGGTCAATTTGCAGTGCGGCACTGAAGAGTGCTTCACTGGGTAAGAATAGGATTACGAACTCGGGCGCAGGCTTATACTGATTCCAGTATTCTTTCTCGCCAAGGCGCTTAGCGTGCTCGCGAATTTTCGACGCAAATTGCTGCAGGAGGCGTGCACGATCTGCTTCATTGGTAGCGCTGGTGGCT
Source organism: Opitutia bacterium (assembly GCA_947373115.1). Taxonomy (GTDB): domain Bacteria; phylum Verrucomicrobiota; class Verrucomicrobiia; order Opitutales; family UBA953; genus UBA953. The sequence goes on from CANBWJ010000088.1 coordinate 1,539, forward strand.
TCGATGTAATTTTTGGTCGGCGCTTTGGCATCGATGATAATTTGTCGGCCGCCGTGAAGCTTCACGACCATATCAGGACGTTGGTTGCCCTCTTCGTTGGTGCGTGACTCCTGCGTAACAAAATCAACGTGCTGAAGCATGCCCGTCAGTTCGGCCACGCGGTTTAATTGTAGCTCGCCCCAGCTGCCTTGCTTATTGGTCGAGGTCATGGCTGCCGCTAACTTGCGTGCCTCTTCAGCAACTTTTTCGGAGCGCTCGTTGTTCGTCGTAAGTGAGCCCTTCAGCTCGTTGTTCGTACGGTTGAGCTCTTCGAGTTGAGTTTTGAAAGGAGCGAATTTTTGTTCAGCCATGCCGATAAAATCGGTGCGGCTTTGGCTGATTTGAGCTTGGGCCGCACTAGCGAATGCTTCACGCATACGTACCTCGAGCTGGGCAATGGATTCGCGCGTCTGTTCTAGGGTGCGCTCAGCGGAGGCCTTGGCTTCGTTCGCTGCTGCCAGATTATTTTCCGCCGCACTGGCACGTGCTTGGGCCAAGTTTCTTTCACCTTCTAAAATTGTGCGCTCATCTTTGCGGCGCTTTTCAGATTCATCCAAGCGAACTTTAGCGGCGATTAGCTCTTGTTGGGCGGCTGAGCTGTTTTCGGTCGGCGAAGATTTGCGACCCAATAAATAGGCCGCGACCGCCAGGGTGACGACGAATAGAATAGAGAGGGCGATTTCCATTTGGTTTGTAGTTTAAATATAATAACCCGCACGACCCCGCAATAGGGATTCCTTCAGCGTGGGTCGGCTTCGATGGCGATCGCGTTGCCCATATTCCAGGCGGCTTCATACGCCGTCACGTAATCGGGGGTCGACCAGGCAGGCATGGCCGCTTCGCCGCCAAGGCCAGCGAGAAAGCCGTAGCGAATCCCGTGAGCCAGTCGACGGCGCTTGGGGTTCGTGTGTTTCTCGGCCCAAGTCTCGGCGAGTAGTTCGGCTCCTTCTAAATCGTCATTCTTTTCTTTGCTCACGGACCGGCCGACCTGCCAGGCGACAACATCGGCGAATTTAAGGTCGGTGGTTTTGCGTGAGTCGGGAATGGAAGGGATGACAGTGCCTTGCTTCCCTAATTCGATTCCATCGCGGATGGTCAGCATGAGGGTGACTTGCCAGCGTTCGTCGACGGAGAGCAGTCCGAAATCAAAATCTGGGTCATCCGCTGCTGTATCCTTCAGGACGGTGCGGGCGTATTCGCGCCACTTTTGCAGCCAAGTATCCCATTGCGTGCTGCCGCGGATTGGAGGCTTGCCGAGCCATTCTGGAAGGTCTTCGCGCATGGGTTATTGGCTGGCATTAATAGGAGAAGGGGGTGGCAAAAGCAAGTAAAAGGTGAAATAATGTTCACTATAGGCCTGTCTGGGTGAGGGCTTCTGCCTGCCTTGTCTGCAGATGTTTTCCATCGAACTATTTGGGCGGGATGGTGTTATCAATGTACCCCTCATTCTTGTGAATTCATTCCCCAAAATTTCCCCGAAGGCGACCGCTCTCAGTTTAATCATGTTAATGGTTGCGAGCATGGCACGCGCACAAGCGGAAGCCGATCCGGCGGTGGTGAGCGGCGTCGCCGCTGCAACCCCCGTGAGTGGCCTTTCGGCAACCGAGAAGGTTGGCCCGATGTCACTGCGCGACGTCGATGTCGGCGCGATTATCGATCTCATGCAAAAGTGGACGGGCAAGATTGTGCTCCGCCCGCAGGCGTTACCCGCCAATCTTTACACATTGAATTTACCAGTGACAGCCCGCAGCGATGCGCTGCTCGCGATCGAGACCCTGCTTAACTTAAATGGCATTTCGGTGATTCAACAGGGCGATAAGTTTTTAAAAGTCGTCCCCAATAACGTCGCCCGCAGCGAATCGCCTTCGTTGATTACGGAAAGCACCTTGAGCATGCCTGCAAGCGGCCGCATTGCCTCCAAAATTTTTGTGCTGAAGCACGCCAATGGCCAAGAGGTCGTTGCTCAAGTGACGGGAATGTTGAACACCACGTTGGCGACACCGCCCGTTTATTTCTCGCGCAACAACGCGATTTTGGTGACCGATTCGATCTCCAATCTCCAGAAGATTGAAGGGCTATTAAATCAATTAGACCGCCCGCAGCTCGATGTGGTGACAACCAAGATGTACAACCTGAAGCATGCGATTGCGACGGATGTGGTGAACAAATTAACGGCCCTGCTGCGCACGCCTTCGCGCGAAGCGGGTGCGCCATTCCGCCTGAGCACAGGCACAAGTTTCACGGCCGACGAGCGCACGAACCGTGTCATCTTAATGGGCTCGCCCGATCAGCACGCCTTCTTCGATAACCTCATCGAAGCCCTCGATGCGAATTCGGATCCGAACACGAAGACCGATGTGATTTTTCTCCGCCACGCCAATGCCACCGAAGTGGCTACGCTACTCACGCAACTCGTGACGGGTCAGACTAAAGCGGTGACCACGACCACGGGCACGCGCTCCACTACTGGAGCAAATCGTGTGACCGCACCCGCAGCGAATGCTGCAGCTTCCGCCAATAATGCTAAGGGCGCCGAACAAAATGGCGCCGATGAATTCAGTAGTATGACAACTGTCTTGGCCGACGTCCGCAGTAATTCAATTGTGGTTTCCGGCACGAAGGACGACTTACGGCTGTTGCACGAGCTCATCGACAAGGTCGACGTTGTCTTGCCGCAAGTACGCGTCGAAGTCGTGATCGCCGAAGTCACTTTAACCGATACCGACACGAGCGGCATTAGCGCCCTTGGCCTGCAGGTCGCCAATGGTAAACTTACCGGCGTTAACGGCGCTTTTGCGGGCGGAACTTTAAGTAGCAATGGCGCAACCGGCTTCGCGAGTTTGTTACCAGGTAACGATTTGTCTGGCGTGATTGGCCTAACGACGACCCCAACCAAAAACGACACACGCATTCTTTCAGTGCCCACTATCACCACGACACATAATAAGGAAGCGACCATCTTTGTGGGTGAATCGCGACCTGTCGTAACGGGTAGTCAGTCGACCGCGAGTGGCACCTCGGGCTTCGTTACTAGCTCCACCGTTTCACAGCGCGATATCGGGATTAACCTGAAGGTCTTGCCCCTGATTGGTAAGGACGGCTCCGTACAATTACAAATCACCCAACAGGTGGAAGACGTTTTAGGCGAGGTGAAATTGGACGGCAACGACCAGCCGGTGATCGGCCGTCGTTCGACGGACTCCTTTGTCAGTGCGATGAGCGGCGAAATCATCGTGCTCGGTGGATTACAGCGCACGCAGGATACGGTAACCGCAAATCGTCTTGGCCCGATTCCAATCATCGGTGACTGGCTTGGATCTTCGACAAAAACAAAGACGCGCACTGAACTGGTTATCTTAATGCGTCCGTACGTATTGAATAATTCGGCCGTAGATAATATCAGTGCGCTCAATCGCATCGATGCGACGCCAATTAAGGAAGAGGTGCGTAAAGTGATTGATGTGGCACCCGCCGCGGCACCCGCCGCACCAGTTAAACCCTAATGCCGACTTTAGCCGCCAGGCACGGTTTGCCCTCGGCGTTATTGCAGCGCTTGAGTGCGGAGGCTTTGCAATCAATCGTCGAGGCCTCGCGTGAGCAGCGCTT
>CANBWJ010000089.1 GCA_947373115.1 Opitutia bacterium
GGCCGAATTAAATGGTGGAGCCTATCGGGCTTGAACCGACGACCTCTTGCATGCCATGCAAGCGCTCTACCAACTGAGCTAAGGCCCCATAAAACCGAAAGGTTAAGAAAGGTGCCCCCCTTGGCACGGTCAACGCTTTTTTCCCAACATCGCGACTCTCTGATTGCCATGACAGCCTGAGCCCTTTCCTTCGGCTTGTGGACGAGTCAGCCGAAACCCCTGAGGAGGGGACCTCCAGCCTTCAACCAAACCGAGGCCTACGCATCGAGAAAGATTTCATCGAGACCCTGCCCGTGGGCCAGTGGGACGGACCAATTGAGTTAATTGAAAGCGAAAAGGACGCCGAGAAAGCGATTCAACACTTATACAAAGAGCGCGTCATCGGTTTCGACACCGAGACCCGCCCTTCACACACGCGCGGCGTCACCTACCTTCCGTCGGTGCTGCAACTCGCGGGCGAAGATCGCATTTTTGTTTTTCGCCTCGATGAATGCGGCGGCGTACCCCTCGCTTTCCCTCTACTCTGCCACCCCAAGAAAGCCAAAGTCGGCGTGGCGGTTCGCGATGACGTGCGTCACCTCCAAGAGCGTGCCCCGTTCGACGCCCCGAGCTTCATCGACATCTCTGATTTCACGCGCAAAGCCGGCGTCGAAAATACCGGTCTCCGCGCCCTTGCCGCGCACTACCTTGGCCTGCAGATGAAGAAGTCTAAGAAGGTGCAAACTTCGCATTGGGAGCGACCCCTTTCGAAAGAGCAAATTAAGTACGCTGCTAACGATGCCTGGTTCGGCCGTGAATTATTTTTGAAATTAGAAAAAGACGGCATCATTCCGGCCTTCGAATAAACACCTGGGCCGTCGCGCCAGGCGTTTTGGGTTTGGCTGTTTATACTTTATATATAAAAAAGAGGCATGGCCTTCCCCCGCCATCTTCTCCTCGGCTGTGCGTACAGCCTCTGGGTGCTGCCCGCTAATGCCCTGACGATTCAATTTTACGAAGACGCCGCAAATCCACTTTCCGCCCAGGCTTGGCAAGGCTTTCAAACGGCCGCTTCGCTTTGGGAAAAAGAGATTAGCACCCAGCTCACACTCAACATTGAAGTGGGGATGCGCAACTTCGGACCGGGCTCGGCCAACACGATTGGCCAAGCGGGTTCACAATATTACTCCGCAAGCTACCGTGATTTTCGACAAGCCATTGCGACCCTTGCGAACAGCAGCACCGACAATGCTTTTTTAAGTACGCTGCCCACGGGCTCCACCTACTCGCGACTCATCAACCAAACCAACGACACCCCAGGGAATGATTATTACGCAACGTGGGTTGACGCCCAATCGGACATCTACCTAACCGGCGGCAACGCCAAGGCCCTCGGGCTCCTGCCCGCAAACTACTGGGCAGCGGATGCACTGATTGAATTCAACTCAGCTTTTGCTTTCGATTATAATCGGGCCGACGGCATTAGCTACAACCAGATGGATTTTATCGGTGCCGCGGCTCACGAAATTGGCCACGCCCTCGGCTTTACCACTATCGTGGATTACATCGACATCTACGCTGGCGACGCGGCGGACTTCTTGAGCATGCCACTCGATTTTATGCGCTACTCAACCGCTAGTAGTGCATGGGGCATTCAGGATGTTTCGGCGGGACCAATCGCCAAATACCTTCGCCTCGGCGATACCACGCTCGCGATGTCAACCGGCATCAACCTCGGGGATGGTGAACAGGCTTCCCACTTCAAAGACAACCTGAGTATTGGCATCATGGATCCGACCGCTTCGTACGGTGAGCAATTAGACATCAGTACCAACGATCTAATGGTAATGGATGCTTTAGGTTGGTCGCTCACCAACATTCCCGAGCCATCCACTTACGGACTGGGACTGAGCATGGCGGCCTTCATTGCTGCCGCAGTCCGTCGACGCCGTCGGACTGCCTCGTAATTATTTTCGCAGGCTCACCGCGAAGAGCGTGAGCCAACCAAGAATGAGCATCGTGCCGCCGATGGGTGTAATTGCGCCAAGCCAGCGCGGTGCACCGAGTGCCATCGCGTACAGCGTGGTGCTAAAAATCACAGCGCCAACCGACCAAAAAACCGCGGTCCAACGTCCCGGAATCGCACCGACCGCAACCGCGTGGATTAATAAATACATCGTCGCCGTATTCCACCAGGCCATGGCCTCGGGCATCGAATTCAATTGGGCCTTCAAGCCGTGCGCCCCAAACGCACCAAGGGCGACACCTGTCGCCCCCAATGCACCAGCGGTAATCAATCGAACGTTCACCGCTTACGCACCCGTATCCGCACCCGATTTCTTTTGGGTGAACACCAGTCCTTTTTCTCCGACCGAGACAATGACTGGCTCCTCCTTGTTGTAATCGTTACGCAGAATTGATTCAGCCAAAGGATCTTCGAGCAGGCGTTCCACGGCACGACGCAAGGGGCGGGCACCATACTTTTCGTCCCAACCATTATCTACGAGGTAACCACGGGCGGCTTCATTGACCACGAGCTTAACCCCCAAGTTCAATAAGCGTTTCGCTACCGCCTCGACTTCGATGTCCACAATCTTGGTCATGTGCACCTTGGCCAACTGTTGGAAGATGACGATGTCGGTTAAACGATTTAAGAACTCAGGCTTAAAGGCGCGCTTGGTTTCATCCATGATGCGCTCCTTAAGTTTTTCATAATCACGCGTCGAATCGACGCCGACATCAAAGCCGACCGAATTATTGCGCTGCAACACATCGGCCCCGACGTTTGAGGTCATGATGATAATCGTGTTACGGAAGTCGACCACGCGACCCAAGGAGTCAGTCAAACGACCATCTTCCAAGGCTTGTAAAAGCAATTGAATCACATCCGGGTGTGCCTTTTCGATTTCATCGAACAGGACCACCGAGTAAGGCTTGCGACGAACGAGCTCGGTCAATTGGCCGCCTTCATCGTGACCCACATAGCCAGGAGGCGAACCGATCAAACGGGACACCGTAAATTTCTCCATGTACTCTGACATGTCGATTTGGATGACGGCTTCCTTCTCGCCGAACATACGCTCGGCAAGTGTACGCGCTAATAAAGTCTTACCCACGCCCGTTGGGCCCAGGAAGAGGAACGAACCAATGGGACGACGAGGATCCTTTAAGTCTGCACGCGAACGACGCAGGGCCCGGGCCACGACTTCGCAGGCACGGTCTTGACCGATGACGCTGTTCTGCAGGTCTTTTTCGAGATCCAAAAGTTTCTGCGTCTCTTTCTTCTCCATGCGATTTAATGGCACGCCCGTCCAATCCGCCACGATGTGCAGCATTTCTTCTTCGCCGACGATGATCTTCTTCTCGTCGCGCTTCTTACGCCACTCATCGAGCATCTTCTCGCGCTTCGCACGCAGCTTCTTCTCTTGGTCGCGTAAGTTGGCGGCTTCTTCAAATTTTTGGTGACGGGAGGCTTCTTCCTTTTGCAGTACCACCGCATCAATATCCGCCTGAGCCTTATCCAGCTCAGGGGGCAAGTTCAGCGAGCGAATACGGGCGCGGGCACCGGCTTCATCCATGACGTCGATGGCCTTATCGGGCAAGTGACGCGAAGTAATGTAACGGTGCGACAGGCGCACGGCCGCCTCAATTGCCGCGTCGGTGTATTCACACTTGTGGTGGTCTTCGTACTTATGACGGATGCCACGCAGAATCAGAATCGCATCTTCGGGCGAAGGGTCATCAACCTTCACCGACTGGAAGCGACGTTCCAAGGCCGCGTCTTTCTCAATGTGCTTACGATACTCGGATAACGTCGTCGCACCGATGCACTGAATCTCACCACGCGAAAGTGCGGGTTTTAAAATATTCGAAGCGTCCATCGCACCTTCGGCTGCACCGGCACCAACAATCGTATGCATTTCATCGATGAAGAGGATGACGTTCTTAGCGCGCTTGATTTCGTCCATGATACCCTTGATGCGCTCTTCGAACTGACCGCGGTATTTCGTGCCCGCGACCATGAGAGCCAAGTCTAAGGTAATCACTTTTCGGTCCAGCAGAATTTCGGGGACGATGCCCGAAGCAATTTCCTGCGCCAGGCCTTCCACAATCGCCGTCTTACCCACGCCCGCTTCACCAATAAGAACGGGGTTATTCTTCGTGCGACGGCATAAAATTTGAACGACACGACGAATTTCTTCTTTGCGTCCAATCACTGGATCCAATTCGCCGGCTTTAGCCAACTCCGTTAAATCACGTCCAAAAGTCTTAAGTAAGGACAAGCGCTCACCGCGTCCAGGGCGACCGCCTTCTTCTGACTTACGTGAAGGTGGAGGCGTGTCATCACCATTGCCTTCTTCGCTATTCGCCGAAGGTTCATCGCCCGAGGATTTGCTTTCGCTCTCGGCACTGGCTGCGGGATCAATGTCCGCTAAAATTTCTTTGCGGCAGCGCTCGAGATCGACATCCAGCGTCTGCAACACACGTGCGGCCACGCCTTCGCCTTCTTTCAAGAGGCCCAATAAAATATGTTCAGTGCCCACATACGCATGACCCAAGCTACGCGCCTCGGTCACCGCGTGCGCCATGACCTTCTGGACGCGTGGCGTCAGCGGAATCGAATCTGGCACCTTGGCTTCTTCGGGTCCGGGTCCGACTTGTTTCTCCACCGCCGCACGGACGGTTTTTAAATCGAGACCCATGCGACCCAAGACGTTAACGGCCACGCCCTCCCCGAGCTTAATCAGCCCAAGTAGGATGTGCTCCGTGCCCACGTAATTGTGGTTAAAGCGACGAGCTTCGGCTCGGGCGAGCTCAACGACCTTACGGGCGCGGGGCGTGAAATTATTGTTTTTGTCCTTATCCATAAGTTTGGGGTGGGTGTGTTTGGGGACTATTTAGCAGTTAGTATGCCCAGACGGTTGAACCCTTCAAGCGTTCCCCACTCTTTGTAAATAACCCGCCTTTTGCCTTTGCCAGCCCGCGGTCTGGGTTGTTTCTTTTAGCAAGATTATGGGAATAAACATGCAAGCCGCCGGTCTCGCGCTCAAGGAGCTCGTCCAGAGCCTCCGAGGTCGAAAAGTAGCCGTATTGGGCCATATGCGTCCAGATGGTGACTGTATTGGCTCACAAAC
>CANBWJ010000090.1 GCA_947373115.1 Opitutia bacterium
AATCTTTATAAAAGCAGCCACACCTCAAGCCATTACTGAACCACCCCAAGCCATCGGGATATTTCGGGACACTATAAGGGAAGGCACCAGGGCTCAGTTGAAGGAATATTTTCAGGTGATGAACCTCACGGGGCGACGCTTGATAGCACCGTGCCTGATTCGCTTGCTCATGGGCGTTCCATAAACCCCATGAATAAAAACATCCTCCTCATCGCCGCGACCCTTCTGGCCGTCGGCATTTCACCCCTCGCCGTTCACGCCGCCAAGAGCTCGGAGGCGAACGCCTCCGAAAGTTCGGCCGCCGGACGCGACCCCGCACACCTCAACCTCGTTGAGGCCCGTCGCAAGGTAAACGAACTGCCCGAAGTCTTGAGCGCTCAACAGCAATCCAAGATTGATCGTTCGCTCGTGACCAAGGCGGCCGCCGATTATAAACAAGCCCGCACGCGTGCCTCTGCTTCCGAGGCAAGTTACCGCAAGCTCTTCGACGAGAATTTGCAGAAGCTTGATCCCGAAGCGGCCGCGACACAGCTCAAAGAGCGTCAGGCATTCCGCGAACGCATGGAGAAGGCACGAGCTAATAAGCCAGCCAACTCGAATAAGAAAGTCGCCCAACACGACGACGAGGAAGACGAGGAAGAGCCAGAGTCCTCGCAGGGTTAATCACCTGCCCTCGTTCAAAAAATAAACCCGCCTCTGTGCGGGTTTATTTTTTGAGTGCCGCCTCAAAGGCCGTCCAAATTTCTTCGACGGGCTCCAAGCCAACCGAGATTCTTAAAAGATCGGGATCAAGTCCGGCCGCGCGCACCGAGGCACGCCCCTCGGGGGAGATTACTTGATCAAAGTGCGCCAACCAAAGAAAGGGCGAGGCGATAGTGAATTCGACTCCAAAGCTGGGGCCTTTTACTAAATCGAGTTTATCATAAGCCGCGCGCATCTCTCCCTTAAGCTCAATAGTAATGAGGCAGCCCGCTCCAGCGCCTGTGCGCTGAAGGGCTTTAAAGTTGTCGGCCGTCGAACCAGTGTCAGCCGTACGAACTTTAACTACCGCCGGGTGCTTCGAGAGTCGACGGGCCAATTCCGCAGCATTGTGCGAAAGGGTCCGGCTCACCTTTTCCATTTGTATAATCTGTGACGCGAGAACGAGTGCATCTAAATGATGGAGCGGAACTAGTTCCGCACGTGCGACTTTCAATAACTGGGCCGCATCGGGCTTGGCGGGATTCACGACCAAGAGTCCGGCCATGACGTCGCCCTTGCTCGCCGCGTATTTTGTTAAGCTACTGCAAACGAGATCGGCATGGGGCAATAAATCCAACGCCGTGATGCCAACCGAGCTGGGGTCTAAGATGAGTTTCGCACCGTGGCGGTCGCATAATTTACGCAGCGCCAAAATATCGGCGGTCTCTAGTTGCGGATTGTTAGGCGCCTCGGTGAAGACGGCGGCGACGTTGCCCTTGGCTAATAATTTTTCGACGGATGCCAGGTCTTGCACGTCGGCCACAAATTCGTGCTGCGTATGTGTAGCCTTTTCGAAGAGCCGAGCGGAGTCGACGTAAAGCCAGCCTAACTGAATCCATACCGTCCGTCCGCGCGGCGCCTGCACCGCATTCACTGCATCAATCGCGGCGGCTACCGCATTCATACCGGAGAGCGAAATTAAAATATCTGTTTTCAGCACCCCCGAAAAATAAGGCATACAGGCTTCTTGAATGTCGGCGATTGACGTCGACCCCGAAGCGCTCGGCGATTTTTTTTGCAAATACGCCTCCGCTTGGCGGGAAGAAATCAGGGTGCCGGTGTGCTGAATAAATTTACCTAGCTTTACCGCCGCAGGGCCAGCGCTGGTTGTCACCAAAAACCAATCTCCCACGGGGTCGATCGTCGCATCGGTGATACCTGACCACGCCAACAATTTTTCTGCGGCACGTCGTGAGACGAGCGGAAATAATTCACCCGTTCGTTTTAAATCTTTCGCAGCGTTTTCGGCGGCCTCGGCAACGAGGTAATTGCGCACGAATCTTGGGTACCCGGCCTGGATGTGTTGCCAAACGGTGGGCTCCTTCCGTTCGTACCCTTCAACATCGGCCAACGTAGGCAAGCTCACCACCGTTGCGTGTGGCGACGGCGGTATCATGGCCCCTAATGGTAAGCTGCGTGGCACGAAAATTTGGCTTAGTCTAAAATTTCGTTCTGCAAGATCTGCTCGAGTGATTGGCGACGGCGAATCAAGCGGGCGGTGCCATTGGTCAGCAATAAAACCTCGGGCGCCTCGGGGAATGAATTATAATTCTTGGTGCTCATGCCCGCGCAGTAAGCGCCCGCACCGCCAATGACGCACAGGTCGCCGGCGTGAGCCTCTGGCAGTTGACGTGTGGCCAGCGTTTCAGGTTCACCAGGGGCACAGCTGATTAAATCACCCGATTCACAGCAGTGCCCTACCACGACATAGTCGGCCGTCTTCGTTGTTGGGTGGGTTGGATATAAATGCACGGGGTGCTGCGAGCCGTAAAGCGAGGGACGGAGAATTTCCGTCATGCCCGAATCCAGTTTAATAAATTTTCGCGCGTCGGTCGAAACCACATCTTGCACGCGACACAACACCGCGCCGGCGTTCGCCACTAAGAAAGTTCCGGGTTCGATTTCTAATTTTAATTTTCGCCCTTCATCTTTTGCAAATTTTTCGAATGCCGCACGCACGGGCGCGCCCACGATTTGCGGGTCCGTCCCCTTCTCTGCCGCCACGCGGGCAACCTTGTAACCGCCACCCAGATTTAGCGTATGCACTTCTGGAAAAGCTTTCACCAAGGCCAAACTTGCAGCCGAAACTTCCTGCCAAACGACGGGGTCGCTGCCTGATCCAATGTGTGTATGGATTCGGATAACTTTTAATTTATATTGTGCGGCGATGGACTGCACTTGATCGGCCCATTCAAACCAAATGCCAAAAGAGGAGTCGGGTCCGCCCACATTGGTTTTGCCCGTACCGCCCGAGCCGCGGCCGGGATTAAAACGAATACCAACGGCCTGACCAGGGAGGGCACGGCCGATGCGCTCTAATTGTAATAAAGAGCATGCGTTGACCTGAATCCCCAGTTTAAGGAGTTCAGCAAAGTCTTCGGGTAATTCCTGCGACGAAAGCGAAATGCGATCGGCGGGAACGCCTGCTTTAATTGCCCGGCGGACCTCATAGCCCGAACTCGCATCGAAATGTAAGCCCTTCGCTAAAAACAATCTTAAGATCGAGGCATTGGGACACGCCTTCATCGCAAAGCGCGCGGTTAGACCATAAGCATTCGGGAAGGCGAGCATCGCGTCGGCCTGGGCGTTCAGGGTCGCCTCATCATAAACATAACAAGGGGTGCCATGGGCGCTGGCGATGGCCTGGGCGATGGAGGGGGTAAGAAAGCGGTGAGTGTCCACGGTGATGGCGCCAACTTTGCCATTCCCTTCCTTCCCTACCAGCCTTTTCAAGTTTATGACACCGCTTGCCTCCACGGCGAGACCCCCTTGGGATGGTGCCCTTAAGTATGTCGACCCTCGAGACCATCGTTGCCGCCTCCACTCCCGCTGGTCGGTCGGCCCTTGCGGTTATCCGCATCGACGGCCCCTTGGCGCCCGCCATCGCCCAATCTGCCTTTGGTCGGAAAAGCAACCTCGAGGAAAAAAAGGCCACGCCGGGAATTTGGCGCGACCTCCACGGCCAGCCCATTGACCAAGTAGTCGCCATTTTATGGTCGGCTGAACGCTCCTTCACCAACAGCGACACTTTGGAAATTACCGCCCACGGAAATCCCCTCCTCGTACAACGGCTCATCGCCGACTGTTTGGCGCGCGGGTGTCGTTTGGCTGAGCCGGGCGAATTCACTCGTCGCGCTTTTCTCGCTGGCAAGATCGACCTCACGCAAGCGGAGGCCATTGCAGACTTAATTCACGCCAGCTCCGAGCGTGCCCTGGCCTCCGCTCGTCGCATGCTTGCGGGTGAATTAGGCAAACGGGTTGCCGATTGGACGGATCGCCTCCTCCAAGCGCTCGCCATTCTTGAAGCGCATATTGATTTTCCGGAAGAGGATCTGCCCGCCGAAGACCCAAATGGACCCCTATATTTATTGAACAAAATTGCGTCAGAACTTAATGGATACGCTGCGACTGCTCGTCATGATCAAACCCTACGCAGTGGCTTGCGGCTTGCCGTGGTCGGCGCCCCCAATGCCGGCAAATCAAGTCTGCTGAATGCACTCGCTGGTTCGCAGCGTGCACTCGTGAGCGATGAGCCTGGCACCACGCGCGACTTCTTGGAAGCTCCTGTGGTCGGGCTGCCACTCGCCATCACCGCAGTCGACACCGCGGGGTTACGCGACGGCGGATCCGATTTAGAAAAAGCCGGCATGGCTCGCTCGCTCGAGCAAGCGCGTGCGGCGCACTTTATAATTTTAGTCGTCGACGCTTCTGCGCCCTCCCCTGCCCTACCAAAAAATTTATTAGAAGTCATTCAATCCGAGCGGGCATTAATCATTGGCAATAAGTCCGACCTCCCCGAGCACCCGAGTTTTGCAAAATTCCTGCCCGAGCTCCCGCGTCTCAAAACTTGCTTGCTGGATGGACGGGATGCCGAGCGCCTGCGCAATGAGCTGGCTGACATTTTAATTAAGAAGGAAATCGCCCCCGGGGCCGAAGAGCTCGTGGTCAGCGTCCGACACGGCGAGGCCCTGAAACATGCCGCCGAAGCTCTGACCACAGCCGTTAGCCACCTTTTACCCCCTGCCCGGACCGAACTGGCCGCGACCCGCTGCCGTGAGGCCCTCGATGCCCTAGGGGAAATCGTCGGACGCATCGACAATGAGCGAATGCTGGACAAGCTCTTCGCTTCCTTCTGCATTGGTAAGTGATTTCCTCTGCTGGGAGGAAGTCCTCCCATGCCACCCGCCAAAGAAATCCGCCTCGGTCCCTCAAAGCCCTACGACGT
>CANBWJ010000091.1 GCA_947373115.1 Opitutia bacterium
GCGGCATCGATGGATTCGAGGCGCTCGGGTTCGCCTTCTTTGCGATCCTTGGGGGCGTACTCATTGCGACGCGACATGGATTTAACCCAGGCATCAATCGCTTCTTGTTCGCGGATCATTTCTAGTCCGGCCTTGAAGCGTTCGAAAGGAACGTTGGGGCAATGACGTGAGTGGTGTTCGCGTAACGCCTTTTGGTAATTGTGGTGAGTCGGTGCGCCGAGGATGATGCCGGTCTGAGGGCACTTCGCGACCATTTGAAAAACACCTTTAGGTGCTTCGACTTCGACTTCTACAACGTCGAAGAATTTATCGAGGTGGCGGGCCATGACGTGGCTGACGGCTTCGGCTTCCGTGAGGAAGGGCACGCTATCGGGCACGGAGATGGAAAGGAGCGTCTCGGGATTTTTCTCTGCATTGGCGGGCTTAATGACGATGGAGAGGCGGTCTTCCTTATCGAGAATCAGTTGGGCAATACTGAAGAGCTCATAGGTGATGAGGCTCTTTTTCATGGCATCGCCTAAGAGTTCGAATTTTGCGTCATCGGGGAAAAAACCGGTGGAGACGACGAAGGCGGGAGGTGCGTGTTCTTCTTGGCTTTGGAAATTTCCACGGTCTTCACGGGAAGGTCCACGACGGTCATCGCGACGCGGGCCGCGATCATTACCACGAGAATCAGAATTGCTATTGGGTCCGCGAGATGGGCCGCGATTACCATCACGACGGGGAGGACCTTTGCGGTCGCCGCCCTCGCGACGAGGGCCACGTCCGGAGCTCACATTTTCGGTCGGACCCGAGACCCATGATGGTCCCAAACCAAGAAAGGAAAGGTCCAGAGGGGAGGAGGACTCTTTCTGGGGAGGGTTCTGGTCGGCCGAATCGGGAGACATTGCTTTGAGAGAGTTGGGAAAGATACCCACTTTGGCAAGCGTTGGCGTCAGACGGTTTTTTCTTGCACCATAGCCCGGGTATGCGACCGTCCACCTTCCTTCGATTGCTCAGGTGGTGGAATGGCAGACACGCATGATTGAGGTTCATGTGCCGTAAGGTGTCCGGGTTCAAGTCCCGGCCTGAGCACCAATTTAAGGCAGGACTGGTTCTTAACGAACCAGTCCTCTTTAGTATTCCCTTTGAGCGGCAGTCTCGACAAAGATAAGTGCATGGCGCCCAAGGGTAAAATCAAGGTTCTCATTCTCGGATCGGGTGGACGTGAGCATGCGCTCTTAAAGGTCTGTCTGCGTAGTCCGCGGGTTTCTGATGTCTTTGTCGCGCCTGGCAACGGCGGCATGGCGATGGAGGCAAAATGTTATCCCGTCGATTTAAGTAAGCCCTCGTCGGTGCTCGACCTCGTGCAGCGCGTGGAGGCGGATTTTGTGATTGTTGGTCCTGAGGTGCCACTCGCACATGGCGTCGTCGATGCTTTGGAGGACGCCGACGTACCGACTTATGGTCCATTGGCCGCGGGGGCGCGATTGGAAGCCAGCAAGGCTTTCAGCAAAGAATTTCTTTTTAAGCATAAGATTCCTACGGCGGCGGCGGAAACTTTCCATCGGTTGTCGGATGCCTTAGATTACGTGCGTAAACAGCCGATGCCCATCGTTATTAAGGCGTCGGGTTTGGCGGCGGGTAAGGGTGTGGTGATTGCGCTGACGCTCGCTGAGGCGGAAGAAGCGCTACGTGCGATGATGGAAACGAAAGTCTTTGGCGCTTCGGGTGACGAAGTCGTCATCGAAGAATTTATGCAAGGTGAGGAAGCCTCGATCATGTTAATGGTCTGTGGCGAAGAATATTTGATGTTACCGGCGAGTCAGGATCATAAACGCGTGGGAGAAGGTGACACGGGTTTGAATACGGGCGGCATGGGTGCGTATGCACCGACGACGGTGGTGACGCCAGAAGTGGAGCGTCGACTACGCGAAGAAATCATTGTGCCAACATTGCGCGGATTGAAAGCCGATGGCATTGATTATCGCGGTACACTTTATGTCGGCATCATGGTGACGGCCACGGGGCCGCGTGTGGTGGAATTTAATGTTCGTTTCGGCGATCCCGAATGTCAGGTCTTGATGCCCATGTTGGAAACGGACCCCGTTGAAATTATGGAGTCGATTGCCGCGGGTACTTTCCGTTCGTCTTCCGTAAAGTTGCGCTCGGGTTCGACAATTATCGTGGTGTTGGCGGCGGGTGGATACCCGGGTGACATTCGCAAGGGCGACGTCATTGAACTCCCTATGCAATTGCCAGCGGGTGTGGATATCGTTCATAGCGGCACGCACCGTTTATCGGACGGGCGCATTGTAACGGCTGGAGGCCGGGTTTTGGGTGTCGTGGCCCACGGAGCCACCCTCAAGGAAGCCGTGCAAAAAGCCTATGCAGTTGTGCCTCAGGTGCATTTCGAGGGCTGTCATTACCGCCGGGACATCGGGTACCGTCAGTTGCGTCGAGATGAAGGTGTTTGATTACGGATTGAACCCCCGAGTTGATTGGGCAACCATGGCTTTATGGAGCGCGACACCATAACCTTTGTCTGCACGGGGAATACCTGTCGCAGTCCAATGGCTGAGGCGTTGTTGCGGGCGGCACTGCAAAAGCGGGCAGGGGGCCTGGAGAAGCTAAAGGTCGCCTCGCATGGTTTGGCGGCGCATCCCGGTGACGCTGCTTCGGCCAATTCAATCAAGGCCATGCAGCGAATTGGCTTGGACATCCGCGCGCACCGCAGTCGGGCTTTAACACAGGAGGACTTGGATCGCAGTTGTGTGATTTTCGGGATGACGCCTGGCCACCTTTTCGCCTTGGAGCAGCGCTTTGAATCCTTACCGCCGCATGTACTTTTACTGCGCGATGTTTTACCCGAAGGGGTGACTCGCGAGATTCCCGATCCCTTCGGCGGAAATTATCGCGTCTATGAAGAAAGTCGCGATTCCATGATTGAAGCCATTCCGCAGATACTTGAATTTCTTAAGAAGAATATTTTAACATGACTACACCTTTAACCCTTTCATTTGGCAGCGACCACGGAGGCTTGGCGTTGCGACGCGATTTAATCGCGGCGCTGAAGGCTAAGGGACACACGATTATTGATCGTGGCACGGACACGACGGCTTCGTGTGATTACCCAGACTACGCTCAGGCGGTTGGGGCCGATGTGGTCTCGGGTCGGGCACGTTTCGGCATTTTGGTCTGCACCACGGGCATCGGTATCTCGATTGCGGCGAACAAGGTGGAGGGCATTCGAGCCGCCTTGGTGCAATCGGCTGACGCCGCCGAGATGAGTCGCCGTCACAATGATGCGAATGTCCTTTGTTTTGGGGCTAAGTACGTGGATTTTGCCACCGCTTTAGCCAGTGTTGAGGCCTTTTTAAATGCCACCTTTGAGGGCGGTCGCCACAGCTGTCGGGTGGATAAAATTGAGCCAAAAGCGTAATGTTAAAGGTTTTCCGTTGCCACCTGCCTCACCCATTCTTTGCCATTCAATTATGACTGCTATTAGCCGTACGCCGCTCGCTCAACTGGATCCTGAAATTGATGCCTTAATCAAGGCCGAGCTTAAACGTCAGCAGACGCACATCGAATTGATTGCGTCGGAGAATTTTACGTTACCTGCGATTATGGAAGCGCAGGGTAGTGTGCTTACCAACAAATACGCGGAAGGTTATCCTGGTAAGCGTTGGTACGGCGGTTGCGAAGAAGTAGATAAGATTGAGCAAATCGCGATTGATCGTGCGAAGGCTTTGTTTGGTGCCGACCACGCGAATGTGCAGCCCCACTCGGGCAGTCAGGCCAACGCCGCGGTTTATTTGGCGACCATTAAGCCCGGTGATAAAATTTTAACCATGAACCTCTCGCACGGGGGTCACTTGACTCACGGTAATGCGGCGAATTTCTCCGGTAAATTCTACACGGTTGTGCATTACGGAGTCGGTGCCGATGGTCGTATCAACTATGACGAAGTCGCTGAGATGGCAGCTCGAGAAAAGCCTAAGATGATCACGGTTGGTGCTTCGGCGTATGCGCGCACGATTGATTTTGAACGCTTTGGTAAGATTGCCCGCGAGAACGGTGCATTACTCTTGGCGGACATTGCACACATCGCTGGCTTAGTCGCAGCGGGTGTACACCCATCGCCAGTGCCGCATGCGGATTTTGTGACGACGACCACGCACAAGACGTTGCGCGGTCCTCGTGGTGGTTTGATTCTTTGCAAGGCTGAGCATGCAAAGGCGATTGATTCGGGTGTCTTCCCTGGCACGCAAGGTGGACCGCTCGAGCATGTCATCGCTGCTAAGGCTATTTGCTTTGCGCAGTGTGCGACCCCTGAATTTAAGGATTACGCCCGCCAAGTGGTGGCGAATTCAAAGGCCTTAGCGGATGCCTTGGTGGCGCTGGGTTTTGGTTTAATCAGCGGCGGCACCGACAATCACCTGAGCTTGATCGATCTTCGTAAGAGTCACCCCAACGTCACCGGTAAGGATGCTCAGTTGGCCTTGGATGCGGCACACATCACTACTAACAAGAATACGGTTCCGGATGAAACTCGCAGTCCATTCCAGGCCAGTGGTATTCGCGTGGGTACGCCTGCCGTCACCTCACGTGGCATGAAGGAAGCGGAAATGAAGGAAATCGCTAAGGCCATTGCCGTGGTGCTTTCTGACCCGCAAAACCCAGCCAAGATTGCCGAAGGTAAGGCAATTGCCTCAGCCCTTTGTGCTCGTTTTCAGTTGCCGTACGCGTAATTGTACTCTTCTTCAAAACTTCCGATTGCACATCGGATGACCCCCCTTACTATCATTCTAACAAACCCCACTATGAATACCCCTACCCGTAAACGCAGCGGCTTTACTCTGATCGAGTTGCTGACTGTGATTGCCATCATCGGCATCTTAGCCGCCGTCCTCTTCCCTGGTGTGCAGGGTGTGATGAAGAAGGCGAAGATGTCCACCGCCTCGACCAAGGTGCGTAACAT
>CANBWJ010000092.1 GCA_947373115.1 Opitutia bacterium
AAACAGCACGGACACCATGCCTCGAATCCTCGGCGTAGATATACCCAATAACAAAAAAGTAGAGTACTCACTCCGCTACATCTATGGCATCGGCCCCCGCCGCGCCACTGAGATTTGCGAAGCACTCGGCTTTGATCCCACCATGCGCGCTTCGAATCTTTCCGAAGAGCAATTGAACAAGATCGTCGAGTACATCGTACGCATGGGCTACAAGTGCGAAGGCGATTTACGTCGCGACATTGCGCAGAACTTAAAGCGCCTGCAAGCTGTGAAGTGCTACCGCGGTCTCCGTCACTTCCGTGGCCTCCCGGTTCGTGGTCAACGTACCCGCACCAACGCGCGTACACGTAAGGGTAAGCGTAAGACCGTCGGCGTCGCCGCGGCACCTTCCAAGTAATCTTTTTCTAACTACAATTTTCCGATGAGCGAAGAAGCCCCCAAGACTCCTAAGGTACGCAAGCCCAAAGCTGCTGCCGCTGATGCCGCCCCAGCGGTGGCACCAGAAGTAATTGCTGCAACGGCTGCGCCTGAAGCGGCACCGGAGCGTAAAGAAATCACCGCCAAGGAACTCCTCGGCGAAGAAATGGGTGAAATCAAAGTTCGTCGTGCCAAGGGTTCGAAGAACATCACCGTTGGCGTCTGCCACATTTTAGCGACTTTCAATAACACCAAGGTCACCATCACCGATGCTAACGGCAACGTTATCTCGTGGGGCTCCGCTGGTCGTCACCAATTCCGCGGTTCCCGTAAGTCTACGGCTTACGCCGCCCAAGTCGTCTGCCAAGAAGCCGCTAAGTTGGCGATGGCTCACGGTTTGAAAGATGTTTCGGTTCGCGTTAAAGGTCCAGGTATGGGCCGCGACAGCGCGATTCGTGCCCTGCAAGTGCTCGGCTTGAACGTGACTTCGATCGTCGATGCCACCCCGATTCCTCACAACGGTTGCCGCCCGCCTAAGCGTCGCCGCGTTTAATTTTTAAATTTCGTCTCACCGTCCGGCTATGGCAAACCGGGCGGGTTCTCCAATCCGCCACCTCTACCAATAAAACACAAAAATGTCTCGTTACACTGGACCCACTACCAAGCTCAACCGTCGCTTTGGTCAAAATATTTTCCCCACCTCTAAAGGTGAGGAGCGTCGCCCATACCCACCAGGTATTCACGGCAAGACGACCCGTCGTAAGGTTTCCGAATACGGCGTCGGCCTCAATGAGAAGCAAAAGCTTCGCATGATGTACGGACTTACGGAAAAACAGTTCCGCCTCTCTTTCGAACGCGCGAAGCGTATGGGTGGTGTCGCCGGTGATAATTTCCTGCGCATCCTCGAGACTCGTCTCGATAACGTGATTTACCGTTTAGGTTTCGCCAACTCTCGTTCCGCTGCTCGCCAACTCGTGGCTCACGGTCACGTCCGTATTGACGGACACAAGGTGGACGTCGCAAGTTTCACCGTGGCCCCTGGTCACGAAATCGAAATCCGCGATCGCACCTCGTCGAAGCAATTAGCCACCCGCGCCATTGAAGAAGGCCAAGGTCGTGCGGCACCTGCTTGGTTAGTCGTACTTCCCGATGCCCTCAAAGGACAGATGGTCCGCGAGCCCGCGAAGGAAGAACTCTCCCGCGATATCAATGTCCAGATCATCGTTGAATTCTACAGTCGCTAATCCGACCGCCACCCAAACCCAACCATACCAGCCATGTCAAAGCGCCTAGGAAAATTCGAATTACCCAAGCACCTCAAAAAAGAGGAGTCTTCGGCCACCCCCACTTTCGCTCGTTACTTCGCCGAGCCCTTCGAGACCGGTTTCGGTCACACGATTGGCAACTCGTTGCGTCGCGTCTTGCTCAGCTCCATTGAAGGTGCCGCTATTTCCGCGGTCACCATCGAAGGCGTGCAACACGAATTCCAACCCATCGATGGCGTCGTTGAAGACGTGACCGAAGTGGTTTTGAACCTGAAGAAAGTTCGCATCCGCACCGAGTCCAACAAGCGTGAGTCCTTTAAGGGCACCATCGACGTCAACAAGACGGGCGCGGTGAAGGCTTCGGACATCGTTTTCGAAACCAAGGGTGCCACCGTTTCGTTGGTTAATCCCGACACCGTGATTTGCACCCTCGATCGCAAGCGTCGCTTCTTCGCTGAAGTTGAAGTGAGCGTCGGTCGTAGCTGGGCCTCAGCGGAAGAAAACAAGAAGGCCGACCAAGCCATTGGTTCCATTCCGGTCGATTCACTCTTCTCGCCTGTCACCGTTGTAAAATACGCCGTGGAAAGCACCCGCGTGGGTCAGATGACCGACTACGATAAGCTCGTGCTCGAAATCTCGACCGACGGTCGCGTTACTCCGGACGAAGCCCTCAAAGAAGCTTCGGCTATTCTCCGTCACCACCTCGCTGTCTTCGACACCGTTTCCGCTGATCCGATTGAATTCGAATCCGGAAAATCGGAAGTCAGTGAAGAGGCTAACCGTCTCCGCAAATTGCTTAACATGTCAGTGAACGAAATCGAACTCTCCGTTCGTGCCGCGAACTGCTTGAACAATGCTAATATTAACACCGTCGGCGAACTCGCCATGAAGTCTGAGCAAGAAATGCTCAAGTACCGCAACTTCGGTAAGAAGTCCTTGAACGAAATCAAAGCCAAGCTCGAACAACTCGGCCTTTCGCTCGGACAGAAAATCGATGAGCGTCTCCTGGACAAGGGCGTCAACTCGTAATCGGAAACACCCACCATGCGTCACCGCTCTCACCATAATGTTCTCGGGGTTAAAACGGCACACCGTCGTTCCCTCGTAGCTAACCTTGCTGCTGCACTCTTTAAAAACGCTCGTATCACCACGACGTTGTCGAAGGCTCGTGCGGTTCGTCCTTTCGCCGAGCGCCTCATCACGCTCGCCAAGAAGGCCGAACAATCCGCCGACAAAAGTGTCAAGCTGCACTACTATCGCCTCGCGATGGCTCGTCTGCGCGACGAAGCCGCTTGCGGTTTGCTCTTCAAGGATCGCGTTAAGCAATTCTTATCCCGTAACGGTGGCTTCACCCGCATCTACAAGCTCAACGCTCGTAAAGGTGACGCCGCAGAAACCGCTTTAATCGAGCTCGTGGGTAAAGACGACAAGTCTCCTGCCATGACTCCTAAGGTCAAAGCCGCGCGTAAGCCTAAAGCCGCTAAGGAAGCAGCCGTCGAAGCTAAGGCGTAAAGCCTCTGGCTCAGTGGCCGTAACGAGACGCGTCTGCCCACCCTGGCGACGCGTCTCGCCTTTTTAATCACTCCATCGCCCCTCATGTTTCAGCCCATCGATCTCAGTGTTTTCCTGGCCGGAATCGTGGGCTTGGTGGTGGTGGGTCTGCTTTGCCTGCAGGCTTGGTACGACCGTCGGGATAGCCTGCTTTCCGACCACCGTCGCTTAAGCACGGTTTTCAGCTGTCGCGAATGCGCCCTCGTTTTTGTTCGTCCGCGTCGTCGTGAAGAGGCCAGCTGCCCTCAATGCGGCGCGAGTAATACTCGCCTCAAATTCTAAACCTCATAATTTTTCCCTATGGCTAACCAGTCCATCGCTATTCTCGATTTTGGTTCGCAACTGACCAAGGTCATTGCCCGCCGCATCCGCGAGTGCAACGTTCACTCCCGCATTTACGCCCACGATGTTTCGATTGAAACCCTGCGTGCCGACGGCGTCGTTGGCGTTATTCTCTCTGGCGGTCCTTCGAGCGTAAAAACGAAAGGCTCGCCGCGTCCTAACCCTGCCATCTTCTCGATGGGTGTACCTGTTCTGGGTATTTGCTACGGCGTACAGTTGATGGGCGAGATGTTGGGTGGCAAAGTGGCGAGCAGTAAGCACCGCGAATACGGTCACGGCACGCTTTCGTTCCGTGCCTCGGGATCACAGTTGCTCAAAGGCTTAAAGTCTCCACTCCGGGTTTGGAATTCGCACGGCGACAAAGTGATTCGTCTGCCGAAAGGTTTTAAGGCGGTCGCTAGCACTGAAAACTCAGATAATGCCGTAGTCGAAGATGCGACGCGTCGTTTTTACGGTATTCAATTTCACCCTGAAGTCGCGCACTCCGAGCGCGGTATCGAATTCATCCGCAACTTCCTATTCCGCATTTGTAAATGTAAGCCCAACTGGGTGATGGATGATTACGTAGCGACCGCCGTACGCGAAATTCGCGAGAAGGTGGGCAAGTCGCACGTGATTCTCGGTCTCTCGGGTGGCGTCGATTCTTCAGTGGCTGCCGCATTGATTCAGCGTGCCATCGGCAAGCAACTTACGTGCGTCTTTGTGGACAACGGCTTGCTCCGCCTTGGCGAACGTCAGCAGGTCGAAAAAATGTTCCGCGGCAAATTCAAGGTCGACCTTCGCGTCGTCGATGCCTCCAAGATTTTCTTAAGTAAGTTGAAGGGTGTCACGGATCCCGAGCAAAAGCGAAAGATTATCGGCCGCGAATTCATCAATGTCTTTGACCGCTCCGTGAAAGACCTCGCCCGCAAGGGTAAGGTCGAATTCTTGGCGCAGGGTACGCTGTATCCGGATGTGATTGAATCGATTTCGCCGAGCGGCGGCCCGGCCGTCACGATTAAGAGTCACCACAACGTGGGTGGCTTGCCAAAGAACATGAAGCTCAAATTGCTCGAGCCCTTGCGTGAACTCTTTAAGGATGAAGTGCGTGCGCTGGGCGAAGCCCTTGGCTTGCCACGAGAGATGGTCTGGCGTCACCCCTTCCCTGGCCCTGGTCTCGCCGTGCGCGTTTGTGGCGACATCACTCCAGAGCGTTTAGAAATTTTGCGCCAGGCGGATGATATTTTTATTAACGAACTTCGTACCTCGGGAAATTACAATAAGGTCTGGCAGGCATTTGCTGTCTTCTTGCCCGTGCG
>CANBWJ010000093.1 GCA_947373115.1 Opitutia bacterium
CAGTTGCCTTGAGGGCGATGAGTTGAGGGTCGCTCTTCTCGAGTCCCACGCGGGTGTTAATGTAGCGCTGGTAGTCTTCATCGGAGACGCCAGGGACTTTGGATTTGGGAGCAGCTGGCGCTTCGGCCTTTGGGGCTTCAGCAGCAGGAACGGCAGCGGGTGCAGCGGCAGGCGCAGCAGTTTCAGCGGCAACTAAGCCAGCCGAAGCGAGGAGGGTGAGGAGGAGGTATTTGGATTTCATGGGGGGGATTTGGATAACGAATGATGTGTGGGTATGTCAAAAACAGTTTATACCGGCAAATGTTCCGTTTTTAACTTATTCGGCATTAGGATTTTGTGGTTAAACAAACAAAAAGGCCCCAGAAACTGGGGCCTTTTGATAGGAAACAGCAGTTTACTGACTACTATTTGGTAGGCTTGGCGCCGTCGTGGTCTTTTTTCTTATCCTTTTTGGAGCTACCTTTGGCCTTGTCGGCTTCAGCTACCTTGTTTGCGAGATCGGTGAGCGAGGGATCGGCCTTAATCACGGCAGCCTTTTGGGCTTCAGCTAATGCACCTTTAGCATCGTTCAGCGCCTTCTTGGTTTCCTCAGTTGAGGCGGCACTGTCGGCTTTCTTGGCGTTATCGTAAGCGGTTTGTGCGGCTTTAACGGCGGGATCGCTGGAGGCTGCCTTGCGTGCGTCTTGAAGCTTTTTCATGTCGGCTTCGGTAACGCCTTCAGGGAGAGGCTTTTTCTTGCCGCCCTTTTCTCCTTTGGCAGGAGGGGAGCCGGGGCCACCAGCAGTGCCATCGGTCGAAGGTGCGTCAGCGGCGATGAGGCCAGCAGAGGCAAGGAGGGTAAGGAGGAGGTATTTGGATTTCATAGGGAAAGAATAGGGGTCTTAATAGTACACCAGGGCACTACAATAGTTGCAATAAATTACATTATTACGGTCGGTTCCTTGGGGGCTTCGGGTTCGGCAGGCGGCGTGCTTTCGCCAGTATTTGCAGGGGTTGGGCTCTCGGTTGGGGTGGCTTCGGTGGCAGGCGGTGCAAGAGGCGCACTGTTGTACCGCTCGAGTTCACTTTTGATTATTTCGAAGCCCTTTTGGCGAAGCTCAGTGAGTTCGGCTAGGAGTTTAGGTTTTTCGCTGTCGCTGCTGGTCGCCCAATTATCGCGGATTTCGCGAGAGCGACGGAACATTTCAGAAAACTCTGGGTGATTATCAATCGCACCGCGCATCACGGCACGCATTTTATCCCGATCTTCGCCGAAGGTTTCTTGCCACTGTTTGCGTTGGTCATCGCGCAAGGCTTGGAATTGGGTCTCGATTTTTTCCTTCTCTTTTTCAGTCACCGCCTGCGTGGGTGCATCTTCTTCGACTTCTGGTTTAATATTATTTTTCTTATCGAGGCTGAGGTTTTTGGCGGAGCGTTTGGTGGCCTTGGTCGACTCTCGGCTCACGGTGGTGGCGGTTTTGTCGAGTGACTGATTGAGAGGGGTGATGGCTGGGGTACTAAAATAACTCGCGATGAGGTAGACCACGCCGCCAATGACGAAAAGAGTCAGGATCCAAAATATGCCGTTACGTTGCATGGGGTGAAGCTATAAGTATAACACTTAAAACGCTAAGGAGTTCAGGCGGATCGAAATAAAAGTAGTTTCCACCAGGTCCGGGTGAACGGCAGGGCGAGGTGATCGAGTCGGCTGGCAAGAAAGGCAGCTTCGACCTCATCCGTGGGGTGTCCATCAAGTAGGCGGGCTTCGGAAAGGGCGATTTGCCCCCGGCGGGCGGCATCACGGACGATTTGGTGTCGGGTGAAGTGCCCCACCGTAATGACCAATGCAGTGAGCGAGAAAGCCATTAAAGAAAACATCCAACGCCCGCCGGTGGCAAAAGTGAGCGTGAGTAAGACAGGCCAGGCATTGCCCCAGAGGACAATGAAGGCGTCCCAGCTACCAATGCCGCGTAGTTTTCGGTCGCGGTGTTGCAGGGCGTGGCCCGCGAGTCGAGCGGCACGTGCCACATCGAACAGGCGCTTGCCGTGGTATACTTCGCTGGAAAGTTTAATTGCCGGCTCGTGCGCCGAATAGTGATTACTAAAGAGCAGCGAAGTTTCGTCGACATCCACCTGCGGGATTTCACCGCGAAGTAAAATAATTTTGGCAGCTTGTTCGCCGTTGATGCCGCGCACGAGTAATTTGCGACCGTGTTTTTTCTCGAGGGCCTGTAAACGCACCCAGGCGAGCCAGGGACTGAGAAGGCCGATACCGCCCATCACTGCGACGATGATGATGAGTTTGGTTTCGGGGTTCATGCAGTTTAAACTGAGTTATTTAACCAGCGTGACAAGGCTGACCTCGGCAAACTTTGCGGGCTTCGCGCATTTACTATTAATGTTATTATAGGTGGTGTGGTTTCGTTGACCTTTGGGTGAATCCCCCATTGGATAAACGCCCGATGAATCCCGAAACGGTTCGCACCTACCTCATGGACCTCCAAGACCGCCTGTGTGCGCAAATGGAAGCGGTCGATGGTGCGGCGAAGTTTCATGAAGATGTCTGGCAGCGCCCCGAGGGTGGAGGCGGTCGGACGAGGGTCATCGCGGGTGGTAAACTTATAGAGAAGGGTGGTGTGGCCTTTTCTGATGTACGTGGGCATGCCTTGCCGCCTTCGGCAACGGTCGCACGACCTGAGTTGGCGGGGCGTGGTTTTAGAGCGATGGGAGTTTCGGTGGTGTTGCACCCGCTCAATCCGTACGCTCCGACCTCGCACATGAATGTGCGTTTCTTCTGCACGGATGGACCCGACCCCGTGTGGTGGTTTGGGGGCGGCTTTGATTTAACACCGTACTACGGCTTCGAAGAAGATGCACAATCATGGCACCAGGCAGCGGCCGATGCCGTGGGCGATTGGTACCCAGCTTTTAAACTGACATGCGATCAGTATTTCAACCTCAAGCACCGCAATGAGCAACGCGGGGTGGGCGGAGTGTTCTTTGATGATTTTGCTCACGGCGGTTTTGAGGCGGCCTTTAAAGTGATGCGTTCGGTTGGTGATGCTTTTGGCCCAGCCTACGTTGATATTCTTAAGCGTCGGCATGCTTTGCCGTACGGCGAACGCGAGCAGGAGTGGCAAGAGATTCGTCGCGGACGTTATGCGGAATTTAATTTAGTTTGGGATCGTGGCACCATTTTCGGACTGCAATCAGGGGGCCGTACCGAATCCATTCTGATGTCGCTCCCACCGCGGGTGCGTTGGGTTTATAGTCACCAGCCATCGGTGGGTTCGCCTGAAGAGCGTTTACTATCGTACTATTTAAAACCAAAGGATTGGGTGTCACGTCAATGAACTCCCGCGACCGATTACTCTCTGCGCTGAACCGTCAGCCTCATGGACGTGCCCCGATTTGGATTATGCGTCAGGCGGGCCGGTACTTGCCAGAGTATCGGGCACTCAAGGCGAAGTCTGATTTTGTGA
The DNA here is from genome assembly GCA_947373115.1 of Opitutia bacterium. Lineage (GTDB taxonomy): Bacteria > Verrucomicrobiota > Verrucomicrobiia > Opitutales > UBA953 > UBA953. The sequence goes on from CANBWJ010000093.1 coordinate 3,462, forward strand.
CGATGGTGCGTACGCCAGAGCTGGCGGTCGAAGTCACACTCCAGCCGTTGCGACGCTTCACTCAATTAGATGCTGCGATTTTATTCAGCGATATTTTGGTTATACCCGAAGCCCTAGGCGTACCCTATCGTTTTAAAGAAGAAGGCGGTATTGCGATGGAGCGCACCATTCGTTCGCAGGCAGATTTACGAACCTTAACGCATACAGACGCTGCCCAGCGTTTGGACTATGTTTATGCGGCACTTCGTCTGCTGCGTCGGGAATTAGGTCACCATAAGGCCTTACTCGGTTTTGCGGGTTCGCCGTGGACGTTGGCGTGTTACTTGGTGGAGGGTGGGGGCTCGGAAGATTTTCCTAAAACCAAGGCCTTGATTAAGACCGACCCAAAATTCTTCCATCAATTGCTGAGCATGCTGGCGGAAGTGATTGCGGAATATTTAAATCAGCAACTGCTTGCTGGTGCGGATGCCATCCAGATTTTTGATAGCTGGGCAAGTGTGCTGACTGGCGTGGAGTATGAGGAGTTTTCTTTGCGTTACATTCGTGAAATCTTGGCACGTTTGCCAGCACAGGCTCCAGTGATACTTTATGCCAAAGGAAAGTCCGCAGACGCAGCCCTTTTGGCGCAATCCGGCGTTCCCTGTTTGGGTGTGGATTGGACGATGCCCCTTTCGAAGGTTCGCAGCTTAGTAGGTCGGCCCGTCTGTTTGCAGGGTAACTTGGATCCTGAGTATATGGTTGGTGAGCCGGAAGCTGCGGTGGATGCGACGAAGCAGATTATTAAAGATAATGCCAACGACCCCGGACATATTTTTAACCTTGGACACGGCATTACACCACAAGCGCGCATTGATACGGTGGAAGCCGTGATTAATGCGGTTGTGGGCAGCGGCGTATAGTTAGTGCCGTTTTAAAACACAGGTTGCGGGCGGGAGATTTGACAATTGAGCATTCTCTCGCCTGTCTAATGGCTATGTCGCGCAAAGGAATTTTACTTCTTAATTTGGGCTCGCCCAAGAGCACCTCAGTGCCGGATGTGAGAAATTATTTGCGGGAATTTTTAGGCGACGAACGCGTCATTGATTATCCCGCTCCGTTTCGCTTCGCACTTTTAGAAGGCATTGTTTTGCGTACCCGCCCGAAAAAATCGGCCGCCGCCTATGCCACCGTCTGGACCCCTGAGGGTGCTCCCTTGTTGGTCACGACAGAAAAACTACGTGCGAAGTTAGAAAAAGTCACCGGTATGCCTGTGATCACGGGTATGCGTTACGGCACGCCCTCGTGTGAGGAGGCGATTCAAAAAGT
>CANBWJ010000094.1 GCA_947373115.1 Opitutia bacterium
GACTTGGATTAAATTCGTCATTATCCTCGCCCTTTTGCTTTTGCTACTCCACCGTGACTTAATGCCATTTGCATCTCTAGGGCTCGACGCCTCCATTCTTAAAGCTGTAGCCGACCAAGGTTACACCGAGCCTACACCTATCCAGAAGGCTGCTATTCCTGTTATCTTGGAAGGTACCGATGTCATTGGCATTGCTCAAACCGGTACCGGTAAGACCGCCGCGTTCACTTTACCTCTGCTGACGCGTTTACTGCGCAACAAGTCTAACGCTCACAAAGCACGGGTGCGTTGTTTGATTTTGGCACCGACCCGTGAGTTGGTCGTGCAGATTGCCGAAAACGTCGCCGCTTATTCGCGTTACTCGGGTGCTGTCGTTGCGACCTGTTATGGTGGCGTCAGCGAACGCCCACAAATTGCGGCCCTGCGTAAGGGTTGCGATTTCTTGATTGCTACCCCCGGTCGCTTGATGGACCTCGGTAGCCAAGGGCACGGTGATTTTTCGGCGGTAGAATACTTGGTGCTTGATGAAGCCGACCGCATGTTGGACATGGGTTTCCTTCCGGCGATTAACACGATTGTCCGTGCCTTGCCTCCCGAACGTCAGACCTTGATGTTCTCGGCCACGCTTTCGCGCGAAATTGAAACGCTCACGAAGCAGTTCCAAAAATCACCTAAGCTCATTGAAGTAGGCCGTCGTTCCAATCCTGCAGAAACTGTCACCCAGCTGCTTTACGAGTGCCCTGGTGCTTTGAAGCAAGTGATGCTTAACCAGCTTTTAAAGGACGAAACCATGAACATGGTCTTGGTATTTGCGCGTACTAAGCACGGTGCCGATCGCGTTTGCCGTAAACTCACCGCTGAAAACATTCGATGTGCAGCGATTCACGCGAATCGCTCCCAGGCCCAACGTCAGCGCGCTTTGCAGGCCTTTAAGAACGGAGAAATCCGCGTGCTCGTCGCAACGGACATCGCCTCGCGCGGTATCGACGTCGATGGCATCAGCCACGTTATCAATTTCGACTTCCCTGATCAGTTGGAAGACTACGTCCACCGTATCGGTCGTACCGGTCGTGCACTCGCCAAGGGCACTGCGATTACTTTCATTACCCGTGAAGATTTGGGTGACCTTCGTCGCCTCGAGAAAATCGTGGGTAAACATTTACACTGCGGTAAGATGCAGGGCTTCGATTATTCGCAACAAGCCCCTGCACGCGTGCCCGAGGACTTTATTCGCGAACGCGATCCTCGTGCCGGTTCTCACAACAGTGAGCGCCAAGGCCGACCACAGGGTGGCCGCCATGGTGGCTTCCGTGCCGCACAAGGTAGCTACCGTCCCTTCGGTCGCCCCGGTACACGTCGTTCGGGCGGGCCTAAGTAAGGCTTTTTGTCGGGTTGACAATTTAAGGGTCAGACCGCTTAACAAACCTTCCTTTTTTCGGGCTGTAGCGTAGCCTGGTAGCGCGCTTGCATGGGGTGCAAGAGGTCGTGAGTTCGAATCTCACCAGCCCGACCAAAGGAAGTTTTATACAGGTGTCAGGTGTCAGGCCTCAGGTTTTTCCCGACACCTAAAACCCTGAACCCGAAACCCGTTACCTGACTCCCGAAACTCTCCTGAGACCTGGCACCTGAAACCTAATATTAGAGCACGACGCAGTCGTGCCCCTACCAATCCCCCTTGTCACGCTTACTGACGTGGTTTTATAAACGCCCATGCGATTGATTGTAATGCTGATTCTGTCGTCACTGGTGTTGCGGGCAGAGAATACTGCGACGACTCCAGTCCCGAAGGAAAGTAAGGGTTGGCTAACGCGCCACGAATCCATCAATGCCAAAGCCAAGCAGAGTGGGATTGATTTGGTCTACATCGGCGATTCCATCGTCCAACAGTTTGAGACGAAGGGTAAAGAGGTCTGGGATTATTATTACGCGCCCCGTCATGCACTCAACCTGGGTATCAGCGCTGATCGCACGCAGCATGTGCTGTGGCGCATTGATAACGGTAACCTCGATGGCCTGCACCCTAAGTTGACCATTATCATGATTGGGCAGAACAACGGTGGGCACAACACGGCTCAGGAAATCGCAGAAGGGGTGACGGCTGTTGTGCAACGTGTGCAGGCCAAATGCCCTGAATCCAAAATCCTTCTCTTAGCCATTTTTCAACGTCGCGCACAAATCACTCCTGAGCGCGCGGTCTTGGATGAAGCCAACGCCACCATCGCCAAGCTGGCTGATGGTAAAACGATTCACTACCTGAATATTAATTCGGTTTTCGTGCAGCCTGATGGATCAATTCCGGTTGAGCTCATGCCCGACTTCGAACACCCGAGTCCGTTAGGAAATAAAGTATGGGCTGAAGCCATCGAGCCCAAGGTCGCTGAGCTTTTCGGTGATAAGGCGTTGGCCCCGCTGAAGCGGTAGTAGGTGCCAGGTTACAGGTGCCAGGTCTCAGGAGAAATTCAGGTAACAGGTATCAGCTATCGGGTGTCAGGATTATTCCCTGAAACCTGATACCTGGAACCCGTTGCCCGACACCCGACACCTGAAACCCGATATCATTACACAGGCACTACGCAGTCGCGCCCCTACCGCCATCATTCTGACGGACTCAGTAAAAATGCGAAAGTGAAACCGATGATCCAAATCAGTACGGAAAAACTGAAAATCCAGTAAGAGATTTTTCGTCCCAGTATACAGGCGTCCGCTAATTTTTTATCGGCAGGGCAGGGCAGGTTTCGTGCCCACCAGAGCCAGACACCTCCGATGACTAATAGGATGCCCGAGAGGCTAAAAACGAAAGGTTTATGTTCCGAGATCCAGGTGAGTTGAGGAAATCGGTTGAGAGTCGACGCGAGTGTGGCGCCGAGTCCCAGTGAGACCAACAGAGCGGGTAAGGCGCAGCAGAGAAGGGTCGATACCGAAGTGAAGAGCGTTAGAAATGGCACTCCCAAGGTCTGGATCCACGTGCGGAAGCGACTCATTTAGAATTAGAATTTTTTTTAAGGGTTACCTTAATCGAGTCAAACGACTCTTTGGGGTAATTGATTTCACGCAAATTGAAGCCCGCTTCCGTCACAATCTCCTTCGCTTTTTCTTCGGGTAGCTTTTGTCCGGATTTAAGTTCGAGTAATACGGTTTTGGCTGCAAGGTTGACGTAGACGGCCGAGATTTCGGGCAGTTTGCTGAAGGTTTTGGTGATGTTGCTCGCACAGAAATTACAGACGAGGCCATCAACGGTGAGCCTAACTACCGTGCCTCCGCTCGACTGCCCTTCGCTTGTGACAGCCTTCTTGGCGTCTGCCCCATTGTTTTTAATTTTTTCTAAATACTTTTGAGGCTCGGCATCGAAATCTTTACGGCAGGCCTTGCAGCAGAGTTTAATTTCTTGGTCTTGATAGACGAATACAACGGGCTCGCCCATGCTGCCGAGTTTCTCGTCCGAGACGATGCATCGATCAAGCGGGTAGGGTTTGACGTCGCTGTTCGGTGATGCACTCGCAAAGGCCGTTAGGCCGATAAGACAGATGAAGAGATGGAGGACTTTTTTCATAAATTAAAAGAGTGAGCGGATCCCTGCTTCGGCATGATAGCCGTGGTTGGAATGCATGACACGTAACTCGAGAAGTAAGTCTTGGTGCATAAGCACGAGGGACGGTCCGTGGGTGAAACCGTCTCCTTGCCCATTCTCATGCTGGAGCGTCCAGTAAATCCAAGGTGCCCATTCATCGTACTCGGCTAACCAAGGAGCCCAGCCACCCATGAGCGTACTTGCTAGGCGACTCCCTGATGGCACGAACACCGCTTGTTCCTGCAGCATGATGTGCCAATGACGGTCTTCCCAGTCGGCTTGGGCGGATAGGGTGCCGGCCCAGCCTTCGCGGCCGCCTGATCGACCCCTGCCGACGCCTCCGCCGATGGAGATATTGGCCTGAGAGTCCTCGTTATTCCAGCGCTTCAGCAGTTGATTTAAAAGAACGACTTCGGCCTCGAGGCTTTTACCTTCTCCGGTGTTGAAGGAGTAACCGCCAAAGCCGACCGCACGAAATCCCGTGAAGCTCCGGCCGATTTCAGTGAAGGAAAAGGTGTGACCATACTCTGCTTTAAGAAAATTGATACCTGGTGCAGAAATCATCTGGGCCTGCAGCAGGCTAGTGCATGCGAATGCAAATAGGGCTATTAGCGCTTTACGCATAAGAATTATCCTAAGCGTAATGCCGGGGAGTTCAACCGTGATGGTGAATTTATGTCGGGTATCGGGTGTCGGGTGCCAGGTCTTAGGAGAATTTCAGGTAGCAGGTATCAGTTATCGGGTGTTCAGGTGTCGGGATATATTCCCTGAAACCCGATACCTGGAACCCGATGCCCGACACCCGAAACTCTCCCGACACCTTATACCTGGAACCCGATATTATCGGACGGCGACGGAGCGACGTCCCTACCCAAGGCAGATGCGAACGAAATGGGTAGGGTCCGCGCTCCGCGCGGACCGCAGGTAACGGGTAGAGGCACGGACGCCACGGAGCGACGTCCCTACCCGATACACTCGCCACCTGAACGTTTAGAACAAATGCGAGGCCGAGAAGATGATGCGGTAGGCACCGTTGCCGACGTCGTTCTGTGGTGCACCGCCATCGGTGCGCCAAGCGATAGCGAGGTTCGCCATCCAATTTAAATCAGTTTGATTGTAGCGCACGCCAA
>CANBWJ010000095.1 GCA_947373115.1 Opitutia bacterium
GTGGAGGAGGTGGGGGGACTGCACTCATCGATGAGTAATAAATGAAGTCTCGGAATCTAGGTGAGTCAATCCGTCTGTACCGATTTTAGTCCCTACTCAGGCTGGCCGTGTTTACGCAATAGGTCGGCAACCTCTCGTGGGTCGGCGCCTTGTAGGTTGCGACCCTTCTTTTGTAAGTCTTCGACCGTTTTGACAACCGTCTCGGTCATTTTCTCGTGCGTCTCGGCTGAACCGCCGACTAAGGAAAAACCTTCACCTTGAGTGATGCGTTTATGACGATCCTTCTGGTCGAGTCCGAGACCGAGTAAATGGTTGGGGCGTGCTTTCCGTGCCATCTCGCTCATTTTATTAGAAAATCGCCCAACGCAAACCCGTGCTCAGTTTTGCGGGGCCTGAGGCTCGTCGAATTCAGAAGTCACACTGTTATCGACTGGCGCTGCGGTCCCGTCGGGCTTTTCGACTTTGGCGCAGAAGATGTCTTCAAAGTTGTTAGTCTGCTCTAGTTGCAAGGCGCCGAGACGAGCGAGCTCGAGGCAGGCCAAGAAAGTGGCCACGAGAAAACTGACCGTGGGACGTTCGGGGAGCAGACTGGTAAAAGTGAATTTGGGTTCGGTGGTCAGGCGCTGCAGAATGGATTCCATGCGATCGGAAACGGTGACCGTTTCGACCGAGATGTTCCCGGGCTGAATGCGTTCGGCAAGGCGACGCAGGACGAGGTTAAAGGTATTCCAGAGCTCGATACGGTCCGCCGGAGCGACGGGACGAATGAGTGCGTCTTCGCCCTGGGGTTGCACGACGTGACGCGTGAGGAGCCCTTGGCGTTCGTCGGCTAATTCTCTAATGATGGCAGCCGTTTCTTTGACGCGCTTGTATTGAATGAGTTGCTGTACCAGGGCCCAACGTGGGTCTTGCCCTTCGGGGCTAACGGTTTCTTGGTCCTCGGGTCGACTCTCCACGGGGAGGAGCATCCGACTCTTAATGTACATCAAGGTCGCGGCCATGACGAAGAAATCGCCGGCTAACTCGAGGTTGTCCTTCTCTTGGTTGCGGAGGACTTCGAGGAACTGCTGGGTCACCTTCTCAATCGGAATATCGTAAATATCGATTTCGTTTTTCCGGATGAGGAAAAGCAGCAGATCAAGTGGCCCTTCGAAAATATCGAGACGGATCGGAAGGTCCGAGGGAGGCAAAATGCCGTCCACCGGAAGGGCGGGAGTGGTTTCGGGATTTTCCTGCACGGTTAGAATTTAAAGAGGCGAACGCGGAGGCTTAAGCCCAGTGAGCCATCATTATAAATCGTCACGCGCTTATAAAAGCCGTACTCAATTTCCCAAGAGTTGCCGATACGTTGAATGATGCCGATGGATTCGGAGGTGAAGGCGTGAACGAGGGAATCGTAATTCGCATTGAGGAAGGCGGTGAAGACGGAGTTGAGCCGAATTTCGCCCTGCATCCAGTATTGTTTGGCAGGGTAGAGGCCTTCACTTTGTTCGAAGAGTCCGAGGGTGGCTTTCCAGTAGTCGCCGGAATTAAAGGCGATGGATTGAAGGGTTTCGACGCTCCGGCTGCTATTTTTGCCGCGACGGTCAAAGTAGTCGATTGCCACCCAATTAGCGGGCGTGAGGCGAAGGTGCGTTTGAATATCGGTGGCCGAGGTTGAAAGCTGGCTATCGTTGTTCGACCAGTCTTTGAGAATATCAAAGCGCAAGAGTTCGCGGTTGCCGTTCTCGGTGTCGCGCGTGGCCAAGGTATTGCGAATGCCAATGCGTGCGACCTGCGTGGAGGTAACAGCGGCGGGGTCGGTGCGATCAGCGAGATCGATTTCGCGGAACGCAGAGAGCGCAACGTTACGATCAGACTGGGCGAGTTCCCCGACTTTTTGGTTAGCTCCGGGCAGGGTGCGGTATTGAATGAAAGGGCGAACGGTGTGTCGCATGCCATCAATGCCCCATTTGTCGGACTTTAAATCCCATGAACCGGTGGCGAGTCCTTCGACATCAAAGCCCGCTTGGGCCATTACTTTTGCAGTGTTGCCGCGGTTATTCAGCCCTGAGCTCCAATCGGTCGCACGCACACCGGCAACGGGTTTAAAGGTGAGGTAGTCGCGAACGGTGATAGGGTAACTTAAGCCGTAGTACGCATCGAGTCGTGCGGTGGACCAAGCACTGTTGGAGCCGGTTTCGGTGGCAAAGTTTGCCAGCGGTAAGCTTTCGGAGGGGCGTTGGGTGAGGTAGGTCGCCGTTAAGAAGGTGCGTTGGTTGAAGCCACTAATTGCGGAAGGCGTCTCGAGTAAGTCGAAGCGGACTTCCGGAAGTTTTTGTACGACGTCTTGGTAGTTATCGACCTTGGCAACGAGGTTACCCGAGAGGTAGCCGCCCGCCAGCGGTTTGATGGCTTCGAAGGTGGCTTGGGGCAGGCCAAGGTTTTCAATTTCGTGCGGGCGGAAGTTGCGGACGAAATTGGGGTCTGAAGTGGCGTAGACTTGACCGGCGATTTCGATGCCGTTGTTGGTCACACCTGAAATTTCGCCCGTGGCAAAGCTACGGTTACGTCCAGGGGTACGTCCAAAGGAATCAATCTCAAGATCGCCGCGGTCGTTAATAAAGCCCGTTTGGAAACTGCCGTGCCAAGGATTGCCCTTTGGTGATTGCTTGCGGTTATCGTACTTGATCGCGGGACCAATCAGGAGGCCTGAGCGGCCGTAGTAATCGACCAAGGCGCCGAGCCAGAGGGATTTATTGTCGGTCTGACGAACCAGGGTGGTGGTGCGGAGGTAGCGGCCCTGGGCATCGCGTGATCCCGTATCTAAATGCAATTCGTACGGAATGTCTTGGTAGCCGTCTTGTCCGTAATAAGGTAGGTAGAAGAATGGCATCCCCATGAGGCGTGGCGTGACACCTTTGAAAGTGAGCCAGTTGTCTTTTTCGGAAAAATGTACTTCGCGAATGCCGAGCGACATTCCGTATTCTTGTGGTTCGTTATTCCACAAGCGGACTCCACTCATTGTCTTATCGCCTTTTTCTAAACGTAATTCTTCAGCGGTGAAATAAAATGGGTTGCGACCAAACTTAACATTTTTCGCAATGACAAGGTCGGCTTTCGGGTCGAGCATGACTTGCTCGCCTATGATGCGGAGGCTCTTGGTCGTGTAGACGACATTGCCTTCTGCGAGTACGGTTCCGTCAACGGAGTTGAGGCGAATTTTTTTCGCGGAGAGGTGCGCGCCATTGGCTTCGAAGCTTGCATCAATTGCAATCAGCACCTTGCCGTTTTCTTCATAGGTAAAACTTTCACCCTGAACGTTGGGTTGATTGGGCTTCGTGTTTTTGTCGGCCGCAACGGGGTCGGCTGCAAGGACCGTCAGGGCGATGCCGAAGGTGGTAGCGAGAGTCCAAAAGGGGCGGCCGAACATTTGCGTATGAGAGTTAACGCTTGGGGCATTCTCTCAAGTATTTTCGGGCAATGAGCGCTTGCGGCGGCCACTTAGTCGTGGATTATCTGGCCATGCGACTGACTTCAGCAGAGTTGAAGCCCCTTTTGGAGGGGGTGGAGGCCTGCCCGCACCGCATTTTAGGTCTTCACCCACTGGCGGATGGGGGGGTCGTCGCTAGGGCGTTCTTGCCTGGAGCCGTGGAATGTCGGCTGCTCAAAGGAAAGGGAGCCAAAGGGGTAGCAATGGAGCGCCTCGACGCCGCGGGTTTCTTTGAGGCGGCATTGAAAGAGTCGGCCCCTTTTAATTATCAATATAAAGTTACCTACGCGGATGGGACGGTCCAAACCGTTCAGGACCCTTACCGTTTTCTGCCCACACTCACCGAGCACGATTTATTCTTAATCGGCAAGGGTGATAATCATCAGGTCCACCATAAACTCGGAGCGAACCTGCGTACCATTGATGGCGTGCGTGGCGTGGCTTTTACCGTTTGGGCTCCGTCCGCTCGTCGGGTTTCATTAATAGGGGATCATAATTTGTGGAATGGAAAAAGTCACCCCATGCGTACGCTGGGTGCTTCGGGGGTTTGGGAATTATTTGTCCCCGGACTGGAAGCGGGCGCACGTTATAAATTTGAGATCGTAGGTCCGCATTCGGCCGCACCATTCATAAAAACAGATCCGTGCGGTTTACAGTTTGAAGCCTCGCCGCATCATGCGGCGATTGTTACGGACCTCTCGGAGTTTGTGTGGACGGATGCGGAGTGGCTGGCTCAGCGCCGTCGGCAGCAAACGCGGCAACAACCGGTTTCAGTCTATGAAGTTCACCTGGGTTCTTGGCGGCGAAAACTAGAAGAAGATAATCGTGTTTTGAATTACCGAGAATTGGGCACACAGCTTGCGGAATACTGCCGAAATCAGGGCTTTACGCATGTGGAATTGATGCCGCCAGCAGAGTATCCCTTTGACGGTTCTTGGGGTTATCAGGTCACGGGCTTCTATGCCCCGACACATCGATTTGGCTCACCGCTCGACTTCATGATGTTCGTCGACACTTTGCACCGTGCAAACATCGGTGTGATTGTAGATTGGGTGCCGGCACACTTTCCGCGTGATAGTTTTGCCTTGGCGCGATTTGACGGCACGCACTTGTACGAGCATGCGGACCCGCGTTT
>CANBWJ010000096.1 GCA_947373115.1 Opitutia bacterium
AGGAAATCACGCCGAAATCGAAAAATGGCGTCGGGCAAAGCAAATCGAGAAGACAAAGCAACGAAGGCCCGACCTACTGAAAGACCAATAAAACCAGCCATGAGCAACCATCCCCTCCTCCAATACGCCGCCCAGTCACAACTGAAAAATCGCGGTGATGACGTTTTCAAAGTCGGTGACGGCGTACGCGTTTCCACTAAAGTTCGCGAAGGCGACAAAGAACGCACCCAGGTCTTTACCGGCATCGTGATCTCCCGCAAAGGTGGCCACGTCCAAGAAACTTTCACCGTTCGCCGCGTATCCTTCGGCGAAGGCGTTGAACGTACTTTCCCTGTAAACTCGCCCAACATTGAGAAAATCACCGTTGAGCGCGTCTCCCAAGTCATGAAGGCTCGCCTCTTCTACCTCCGCGGTCGCCAAGGCAAGTCGGCTACCAAGGTTAAGGAAAAGCGCTACGATCCTTCGGAACAAGCTGCTTCCTAAGCCTAGGCCTTACGGCCCCTAAAAAGCCCCGGTATTCGGGGCTTTTTTATGCAATTAAACCTCGGGATAGAATCAGGGGAGCCCAATTGACTGAAATCAGGCAAATCAAGCCGTTGAATATAAGGCTCTTAATGTGCGTGTCGCCCATTTCTTTTAAATAAGCCACTAAAGATTTTTCCCTGTGGGCTTGACTCCCCTGCCCGCGCCTGCGTTTTTTCACCTTCCTCGTTCAGCACACCTGAGCGACCTCAATCCCAACCTTTCCAAAACTATGTTACGCATCCGCCTCCAACGCTTCGGTACTAAAAACGAGCCAACCTATCGCTTGGTTGTCGCTGAACAAAGCATCCGTCGCGACGGTCGCTTCGTCGAAGTACTCGGCCACTACAACCCACGCGCTCGTGGTAAGGCCACTCCCCTTGTTATCAATGTTGAACGAGTTGACCACTGGATCAAACTCGGCGCTCAGCCCTCCGACACCGCTAAGTCGCTCGTAAAGCGCGCACGCGAAGCGGCACCAGTCGCTAAGGCCTAAAGCAAGACACGGCGGAAACGCCTCCTGACGACGTCTCGCCCCGCAAATCTGCGGGGCGATTCGTTTATGGGCATCATCAACCCAACCGAACCTCCTAATTGATCTCGGTCCACCCGCCATTGCCGTCTTTTTCCAACTTACGAAAACCGGCCTGCCGAAGTTTTTTGTCCGACGTCGCCTGCTTCATCGCACCCTCGCCGTAACGCACCGTCAGACTCGGAGAAACGATTACTCGTCGACACGGCTCCTGCGTCACTGGGTGGTGCGTGAAGTCCGGCGCATCCGAGGGTAAATCGATTTCAAACTCTTCACCTTCGGTGCCATCTTTCCGAATCACGATGTAACGCCTGATCGACATGAGTTATTCGGACAAGGTACGCGGGTCAAAGGCATCACGCAAGCCATCGCCCAAAAAGCTCAAGGCCAACAAGGTGAAGCCAAACACGGCGGAAGGGATAATTAAGAGCCATGGACACTGCTCCATCACGTCGGCACCTTCTTTAATCAACATTCCCCATGAGGTCATCGGCGCCTTCACGCCCAGACCCAAGAAACTCACAAAGGCCTCGAGCAACATCACTCCCGGCACCGTCAATGTCGCATAAACCGCAATCGTGCCCGCGAGGTTAGGCAGGTAATGCTTTCGAATAATTCCCCATCGCGACTGCCCCAAGGCGACGGCCGCATCCAAAAACTGCCGACTCTTAAGCGCGCGTGTCTTCGTACAAATGATGCGGGCCATCGTTAACCAGGAGACCCCACCAACCGCTAAAAAAATCATCCAAATATTTTGGCCGAAGACCACCGTGGCCAAGACCACAATCAGCGTAAGCGGTAAAGTGCTGACGATATCAATAAACCGCATGCAGAGATCCTCGAATCGTCCACCGACTTCGGCTGCCATTATGCCATAGACCACGCCAACCAACAACGCCACCGCGGTGGCAATGAGTCCAACGGATATCGAAATCATACCACCTTGCAGCAAACGAGAAAGTAAATCGCGACCCAGCAAGTCCGTACCAAACCAATGCTGGGCACTCGGCCCCACCGGACCTAAGGCCAGGTTTTGCGCTTTATAATCATAAGGCGAAATCCAAGGGGATAAAAAACAGACGAGGGCGAGAAAGGCGATAAAGCCTAGTGCCAACGGGGCCAAGCGACGACGCGAAAACCTCCGCCATGTCGTGCCCATTAATGTAGTGCTAGCGGACGTAGCGTTGCTCATGGGGCCTTACGCGCCAAGCGCGGGTCTAATACCACCTTCATAAGGTCGGCGATGAGGTTGAGAACCAGCAACGCCAGCGCATAAATGAGCGTCGTACCCAATATCAACGTCACGTCGCGGTTGATAATCGAAGTCACAAAAAGTCGACCCAACCCAGGTACATTGAAAAGCGATTCCACCACAAAAGAACCCGAAACCAAGGCCGCCGCCGCAGGGCCCAAGTAAGTCACCACTGGCAAGACACCATTGCGTAACGCGTGGACAAAACGAATGCGCAGCGGCGAAAGCCCTTTGGCCTGTGCGGTGCGAATATAATCTAAATTATAAATCTCCCGCAACTCCCCGCGCGTTAAGCGCGCCAAAGGGGCCGCCGTAATCAAGCCCATCGTGAGCACTGGTAAAACTAAATGAACTGGATTGCCCCAGCCACACGGTGGCACCCAACCCAGGCCCGACGAAAAAATCAGAGAGAGAACGGGACCCAGCACAAACGCGGGGACACAAATCCCAATCAACGCCAAGCCCATCGGCACTCGATCCAACCACGAGTGCGGTCGTGCCGCCGCCAAGACGCCAACGGGAATGCCAATTAAAATCGCTAACAACAAAGATAGGCTACCAACCATGACGGAAACAGGGATGCGCGATCCAATGATTTCATTCACCGTCCAACCTGGGTATTTCAAGGATGGACCCAAATCGCCCTGCGCTAAATTTTTTATATATTGTAGTAACTGCACGGGCAAAGGCTGATCCAACCCATAGTAAGCCTCCATCTTGACCTTCACTTCGGCGGGCAGCGGGCGTTCACGGTCAAACGGGCCACCCGGCACGGCGTGTGCCAAGAAGAAGGTTGCGACGACGACCAATAATAAAACTGGGACGATTTCAAAGAGTCGCTTGAAGACGTAAGCAATCATCAGTTAAGCCCCAGCGTGTAACGCCCCTTCGGAGTTGCAAGCCTGCGCGCTCAAGGAGTCGATCCAGCAGCGGCTTTCACTTTCTTCTCCAGCTCTTCCGTGGTCGGAGGCGGCGGCAAGCCTCGCGCATCCGGACGGGACCAGCCCATGCGATCCGACACCGCTTTGTATTCCTGGTCATTCAATGTGCCGCTATCATGTAAACGCGACTGACGAGCTGCACTCTCTTGATACATGCGCGCTTCTGTCTCATTTTTAGAACGGTCTTTATCAAAAGTATTACAGCCCGACCCCACGCTCAGTGCGATTAGACTCAAGAGGCAGACACGTTTCATCAGAAAATCATTCGGCTAAATCCATTGAACTCAAGCGTGCACCTAAGGTGCAGCGTAAACGGTGACGGCGCTGAGCGATGAAATCGTACACCCCATCACGCAACCCGCGTGGCACACCCAACCCCAAAAGGGCCAACCATCGCCAACCCCCTCCCAGTGCTCGCAGCAGGGCCAGCACAGCCGTGGAACGAACCAATCGACGTGACCCCTGCCACACCACAATCGTACCTTGATCGCCGCCATGGGGCTCACCTAAGACCTTCGCCGCCTCACCTGTATTTTTTCCAAAAATGAATGCCCCCAGGCGGTTACGTCGGGCAAACCAGGCGGCCGAACGGCTGCAGAACGGACAGTCGCCATCGATCAAAACAATTAAGGGCGCGGGCGACATGGCTCAAAACATTGACCCAAATCATGGGGGAGTGAAGGCCTTTTGGCTTAGATTTCAACGAACCACGAAAAGCGGCTCAAAACATGGGAAAGCGCTTGTCATAGGGGCGGCTGACTGCCAAATAAACCCTTCCTACTGGCCGGAAGGGTATCCAAGTGGCTAAAGGTCGCGGACTGTAAATCCGTTCAGCTTCGCTGTTCGTGGGTTCGAATCCCACCCCTTCCACCAGCAGGAAAATCGGGCACCACCAAGGGTGTTCCGTGCTAAATTCGTTTATTCCGCGTTGACTCCGAGGGCTCGCCACGGCTTCCCTACTA
>CANBWJ010000097.1 GCA_947373115.1 Opitutia bacterium
ATCGGCAAAAAACCCAAACTTTCCTTTAAAATCGATGCATTTATCGATGGAAAAGCGGTAAACCTAGCCTTTTCGGACTTAATCGACGGGCCCACCCTAGTTTCGGTCTACATGCGCAACAATACCTCAGCTTGCGACAAGCAGACCGCGGAACTGGATAAAAATCATAAGTCTATTGATAAACAAGGGTTTAAGACAGTAGTCGTGTCCAGGGACACCTGCGCCTCACACGCTAAATACGCGGCCAAGCACGGATTTGATTTCACCCTGGTTTCAGACCCAGACGACCTTTTCTCTCAGGCCATGGATGCCGTGGTTGAAAAATCGATGTACGGAAAGAAGTACTTCGGTCCGTCTCGTGCGGCTTACCTTTTTGATGGCAGCGGAAAACTTGTTGGGCTGATTCCGAAAGTAGAAGCAGCTGAACATGGCAAGCAGGTGCTCGATGCCATCAAGGCACTCGGGAAATAGCATCCGCCCTGAATCGTTTTTGCGAATCGGTGCTTGAACCATCGCGACGAAACGGGGAGTTTCATAGCACTCGACCTGTACACAGCCAACTAATGCCCCCGCCCTATCGTCCGAACAGCCCACGGCCCAACGCCTCCAATAATCCGAATCAGCAACGCGGCCCAAACAGCCGGAGTCGCGAAGACAAAGGGCCTAAGCGCAACGAACGCATCCGTGCGACGGAGGTGCGAGTGATTTCTCCGAAAGGCGAAATGCTTGGTGTCATGCCCACGACTAAGGCCATCGAGCTCGGTCGTGAATTCGGCGTCGACCTCATCGAAATTGCCGCGAACGCGGTGCCTCCCGTTTGCAAGTTAATGGAGTACGGAAAATTTTTATACGAAGAGGCCAAGAAACATAAGCATCAAAAGACCGCGACCAAGGTTAAGGAAATCAAACTCCGTCCGCGGATCGATATTCACGATTTAATGATTAAGGTGCGCCGCGCCGAGAACTTCTTATTCCACGGGCATAAAGTTAAACTCCTGCTGCAATACCGCTACCGCGAATTAGAACACCCCGAAATCGGCCTCGACACCATGAATCGTGCCATCGCTGAGTTAATGCATATTTCCACCCGCGACAACGAGCCCAAGCGCAGCGGACGTGCCATCGTGGTGGGACTGACCCCCCTTCAGGCCAATCGCCGCAAGCTCATCCATAATGCTGAGCCTTCGGAAGATGACCTCGAGGACGACTCCGCCTTAGACAACGGTGAAAACGATCCGGAGTAATTCGGTGCGTCTGCGGGTCTATCATTTCATTCTTCTGCTCTGCTTCGCTGGATCGCTCGCGCCATCCACATTGCACGCGGGCAATGACATCGTGTTGAGCGACTCCGTCGCGCAACTCGGTCTCGCCAGCCAATCCAACAAAGCCAGCGACTCCGCCGATGCTGAACGCTATGCGGGGAAAAACGGCATCGAATTGGTGGCCGATAAAAATCGGGATTTTCTTTATATCGGGGGAGCTAAAGTTTTTTTAAGCGGAAGCATTCGTAGCTACCGCGGAAAACTCACGGTTCAGTCCAATGACTACTATAAAGTTCTGCTACCACTCCTGTGGTGGAGTCAGCCGCCCACCAACAGCATCAAGCGTATCGTCATCGATCCCGGTCACGGCGGCAAAGATCCAGGCAAAGTTTGCTCCCTCAACGGCACATGTGAGAAACAGCTCACCCTCGACACGGCACTGCGCCTCAAAGCGATTCTCGAAAAAAACGGCTACGAAGTCATCCTCACACGCAACAAAGACACCTGGCTCGACCTCGATGATCGCCCCGCCTTTGCCGCACGTGCGAAAGCGGATTTATTCGTGAGCCTCCATTACAATGCGGCCGGAGCGAATGATTTTAAAAGTTCTGGGATTGAGACTTATGCCTACACGCCCGTGGGTCAGACCTCTACCAACGATACCAACCGCAATCGCGCCCAGAGCTCAGCCCAGCCTGGAAATAATTTTGATACATTTAATATGATTCTGGCGTGGAGCGTACACCGTAGACTACTTGCGAACACCGGAGCCGAGGACCGCGGGGTGCGACGGGCAAAGTTTGCAGTTTTAAGAACGTTAAATTGCCCAGGCATTTTAGTGGAAGGCGGATTTGTCAGCAGCCGGACCGAAGGGGCGATGATTTGCGACCCAGCTTACCGACAAAAAATCGCTCAGGCCGTCGCCGAAGGTATCATGGACTACCGCCAACGGACCCAGGGACACCCCTAAGTATATTTAGCCCTTCCGCTTGTCGCCGCCTTGGCTAAGATTGAGGCATGTTTAGGCCTGCCATACTAATCATTCTCTGCGCGACTGTGCTTGATATTCGGGCGGAGATTAATCCGCAAAGCACCATTGTTCTCGCGAATGAAAATGTTCCAGACGGTATTTTGGTGGCTAAGGCACTGATGCGCAAACGCGGCATTCCCGAAAAAAACCTCGTCACCCTGCCGATGCCAACGGACGAAGAAATCAGCTGGCAACAATTCAGTGACGACATTCTCAATCCGCTACGTCGCGAATTACTGCAGGCCCATTTCATTGAAGGACACATCAACTCCGAACGCGATGCCCGAGGCCGCATCGATTTTATTCCAACCGGCGAACCCAAACTTACCTGGTTGATCAGCGTTTACGGCGTGCCCCTCAAAATTCGTCCGTCGGAAATCAGAAAAAGCACCAGCACGAGCTACGGCGACAAAGCCCGCATCAACGACAACGAATTAGAGCTAATTGGCTCGGTGAATTACGGCGATCAATCTTCCGTCGACAGCGAACTCGCCTTAGTCGCACTCGTTAACCTCGATGCCAATGGCGCCCGTAAAAACCCATGGTTTGGGCAAGACACTAAACTCGACGACGAAGACATTGGCATCGTGCGCACAGCGCGTATCGACGGACCCAGTGCCAGCGATGCGTTGCGAGCGATGATGGGCGCTTGGCGGGCCGAAACTCAAGGCCTCCGCGGACGTAGCTACGTCGATCTCGGCGGCCCCTACGCCGACGGCAATGAATGGTTTGAACGTGTTGCCGGACTGACTCAAGGCCTGGGCTTTCCAACCGACAAAGAAATCACCGGTCGACTATTCAATGAGCACGCCCGCTCCGATGCGCCGGCTTTTTATCTAGGTTGGTACAGCCAAATCCCCAACGGTCGGTTTGCTTTACCGCGAACCAAATTAGCCCCTGGCGCAATCGCCCTTCACTTGCACAGCTTCTCCGCCACCTCCCTGCGTCGCTCTTCCATCGACTGGGCCCCGTGGCTGATTCGTCAGGGCGCTGGCTTCACATCGGGCAATGTGTACGAGCCCTACCTCGGCTTCACCATGCGTCCCGACTTACTCGTGAAAGGACTCGTGATGAATATGAGTGCGGGCGAAGCCGCTTGGTACGCCACTCCAGTGGTCAGCTGGCAAGGCACCATCCTCGGCGACCCTTTTTATCAGCCATTCGGGCACGAGGTGAATAACCAGCTGAACGATTACTTAACCAAGCCCGACGAACTCGGCGTCTACGCCATACTCCGAGCCAGCCAATTAATGCAGCAAAAGGATCCAGAAAAAGCCCTGGAGATACTCAAAACCTCGATGCAGAAAACACCTTCCATCGTCCTTGCCTACGCCATCGCTAAGCTTCAATTCGAACAAGGGACCGCTTTCAAATGGGAGATCGATGGCATACCTGGCCTGGAGTCACTCGACGACGGCCTGGTCTGGGAAATCGCTCAATTCTTAGCTAAAAGCGGGCGAAAAGAGGCCTCCCAGAAAATTTTGCGTACCCTGCTCCTCCGCCCCGAATGCCAGGACGACCCCGAATTGAAGAAGGTCCTGGGCATTTAATATAAAATCCTCTTGCCACTCGGTCAGCGGACAGGTTCTTTCAACCTCCCTTTGGCCCGCTAGCATGTGTTAGTGGAATCTCCGAAGGTTTCGTTCCTAACTAACAACCAAACCCTGGAAACGTCTCCGGACGACCAGGACAACTAGTCAAAAAAACAATAACTATGAGCCTCATGGAAAAACTGCTCGCCGATTCTAATTTCGGTGCGCTCAAATCACACACCGTCATTAAATCGACCGTCACGGAAATCCGTGGCGACAAAGATGTCGTCGTCGACATCAATGGTAAGTCTGAGGGCTTCATCCCTC
>CANBWJ010000098.1 GCA_947373115.1 Opitutia bacterium
CTGCCACCGATTTCGCCAATCATGATGATGGCTTCGGTTTCAGGGTCTTCGTTGAAGAGCTTAATCACATCGAGGTGCGAGGTGCCATTGACGGGGTCGCCGCCGATGCCTACGCAGGTGGATTGTCCGTGTCCTTTGCAGGTGAGTTGCCAGACGGCTTCGTAGGTGAGAGTACCCGAGCGAGAGACGACACCTACTTTGCCACGCTGGTGGATGTAGCCAGGGGCGATGCCGATGCGGCAACCGCCATGAGACTTATCGCCACGGCCAGGGGTGACAACGCCAGGGCAGTTGGGTCCGATGAGGCGCGTGCGACGGCCTTGCATGGCGCGTTTGGCACGGACCATGTCACGGACGGGAATGCCTTCGGTGATGGCGATGGCGAGGTCGAGGTCGGCGTCGACGCATTCTAAAATCGCATCCGCCGCAAAAGGTGGGGGAACGAAAATGGCGGAAACAGTGGCACCCGTTTGTTTGGCCGCATCGGCTACGGTGTTGAAGATCGGAACCTTGACGCCGTTGTGTTCAAAGACTTGCCCGCCTTTGCCGGGGGTGACGCCTGCGACGATTTGTGAACCGTAATCAATGGACAGGCGGGCGTGGCGCGCACCGAAATCGCCCGTGATGCCTTGAACGAGGACGCGTGTTTTTTCGTGAACAAGAATGGACATGTGATTAAAGGATAAGAATTACTTTTTGTTAACGAGCTTGACGATTTTCTGAGCCGCATCGGCCATGGTATCGCCCGACACGATGGTTAATCCGCTCGCTGCGAGGGTGGCTTTGCCGGCTTCGACATTGTTGCCTTCGAGGCGAACCACGAGGGGGAGTTTGAGGCCGGTTTCTTTGACGGCTTCGACGATGCCCGTGGCGATGACGTTACAGTCCATAATGCCGCCGAAGATGTTGACGAGAATGCCTTTCACGTTGGGGTCGCCTAAGATGATCTTAAATGCCGCCGTCACTTGGTCTTTGGTGGCACCGCCACCGACGTCGAGGAAGTTAGCAGGGCTACCGCCGAAGTGCTGGATGATGTCCATCGTGGACATTGCGAGACCGGCGCCGTTGACGAGGCAGGCAATATTGCCGTCGAGCGCGATGTAGGAGAGGCCGAATTTCGAAGCTTCGATTTCTTTAGCATCTTCCTCATTGAGGTCGCGAAGTGCAACGATGTCGGGGTGACGGAAGAGGGCGTTGTCGTCGAAGGAAACTTTCGCATCGAGTGCGAGGAGTTTGCCTTCTTGGGTGACGAGGAGGGGATTCACTTCGACCATCGCACAATCTTTCTCCCAGTAGAACTGGTAGAGTTTGCTGACCAACGTCACGCACTGTTTGAAAAGTTCGCCGGTGAAACCGAGGGCAAAGGCGATTTGACGGGCTTGGAAGGCTTGGAGGCCGACCGCGGGATCGACTTGGATCTTAAAGATTTTCTCTGGGGTGTGGTGCGCGACGTGCTCGATTTCCATACCACCTTCAGTGGAGGCCACGATGACGGGGCAGGAAGTGGCACGATCGAGGAGGATAGCTAAATAATATTCATCGTCACGACCGTCAGGGCGTTTGCCGAGGTTAGCGGCTTCGGTGAAGTAAAGCGTCTGTACCTTGCGACCCTCGGGGCCGGTTTGCGCGGTGACGAGGGTGTTGCCCAACATCGCCGTAGCATTCTCAATCGCCTTTTCTTTGGTGGGGGAGAATTTTACGCCGCCTTTAAAGCCATTGGTGAAGGTGCCTTTGCCGCGTCCGCCGGCATGAATTTGCGATTTCACCATGATGCCAGCGGCGGTGTTGATTTGGCCGAGTGCGCCAGCGAAATCAGCGGGCGACTTGACGGCGACGCCCTTGGGGGTCGCGACGCCGAATTTTTCAAAAAGCTCTTTGGCTTGGTATTCGTGAATGTTCATAAAATGAGAAGGGGGCGCTCGGGTGAGATCGTCCGTTAATTAAATATTAAATCTTAAATATTAAATCGGCTTAGTTGCCGGTGAGGTCAGTCTCTTTGGCTTTGAGTGCCTTATCGATTTCTTTGGACCAATTGTCGGTGTGGGTCTGAATTTCTTTTTCGATGCGTTTCAAGTCATCGTCGGTCACCACTTTATCTTTGTTGCCCTTCTTAGCGATTTCGAGGGCATCACGGCGGGAGTTACGTAAGCGTACGCGTCCTTCTTCGGCCATGCGGTGAGCGACCTTCACCATCTCTTGGCGGCGTTCACCGGAAAGTTCGGGCACGGGGCAGCGGAGGAAGTTGCCTTGGGGGACGGGGTTGATGCCGACGTTGGCGGCCTGAATCGCTTTACGAATGTCTTCCATGACGGCCTTGTCGAAGGGTTGGACAACGATGGATCGGGCGTCGGGAGTGGTGATGGCGGCCATGTCCTTGAGGCGCTGGGTCATGCCGTAGGATTCAATGTGCACCTGGATGTTTTCGACCATTTGGGGGCTGGCCTTGCCGGTGTGCAGTGAGCTGAACTCATTCTGAGTCCACTCCACCGCTTTCTTCATGCTATTGCTGCCGTCTGAGATGATTTTTTTGATGTCCATAAAATTAGGCAACGAGGGTACCGATGGCTTGACCCATCACGGCTTTCTTCATGGCGCCGCGATCGGCCATCGAAAAGACGATGATGGGCATCTTGTTGGCTTCGCAGAGGGAGAAAGCTTCGGCGTCCATCACGCCTAGGCGCTTGTGCAAAGCATCGGCGTGAGAAATTTTGGTGAAGCGTTTGGCGTCTTTAAATTTCATTGGGTCCTTATCGTAGATGCCGTCGACCTTCGTGGCTTTGAAGATGGCGTCTGCACCGATTTCATTGGCGCGGAGGGCAGCAGCATAGTCGGTCGTGCAGTAGGGATTACCCGTACCAGCAACGAAGATAACGATACGACCGTTTTCAAGGTGGCGAGTCGCGCGACGTTGAATGAATGGCTCAGCGATGCGGTCCATCGGGATGGCGGTCATGACACGCACCTCTAGTCCGGATTTTTCGAGACGATCCATTAAGGCGAGACCGTTGATGACGGTGGAGAGCATGCCCATGTTGTCGCCGGTGGTGCGATCGGTGCCGTTGGCGCGAGCACCAGCGAGGCCACGGAAAATATTTCCACCTCCGACCACGAGGGCGACTTGGGTGCCGATGGATTGGAGGGACTTTAATTCTTCGGCGAGGCGATCGAGGATATTGCTGTCGATGGCTTCACCGGTTTTGTCGTTACGAAGTGCTTCACCGCTGATCTTAAGGACGACACGTCTAAATTTAGCTTTTTTAGAGGAAGGGGTGGGCATATAGGGGAGATGGAGCAGGAGACCCCATTCGTCAACCTTGCCTTGTTTTGTCACGCTTGACTCCGACCGCCGAAAAGCTCTTTAGTGCCCACCTGCAGTCCGATGGTGTAACGGTAGCACAGGAAATTTTGGTTTTCCTTGTCCAGGTTCGAATCCTGGTCGGACTACAGTCTTTTTAATAGGGCGAATAAGATTTCGACCTTTTAATGGGGTGTCTTCAGAAGAGCTGGCGCACGGCGGGCTTGGTGACCTTGCCCATGGCATTGCGAGGCAGTTCTTTTACCACGCTTAACCGTTGCGGAATTTTGTAAACCGAAAGTCGCTCTTTGCACCATTCGCGCAGGGCAGCCAGTTCGAGGCCATGGGCTGGATTTTTCAGAACCACGGCAGCACTGACGGCCTCACCCCAGGTATCATCGGGCATGCCGATCACCGCGCACTCCAAGATGTTGGGGTGTTCGAGTAAGACAGTTTCGATTTCGAGTGCGGAAAGTTTGTAGCCGCCGCTTTTGATAATATCCACGGAGAGTCGACCCATGATGCGGTAGTAGCCCGTTTCGAGGACGGCCATATCGCCCGTGCGGAACCAGCCATCGTCAAACGATTCAGCACTCACTTCGGGTCGCTGCCAATATGCCTTAAAAACATTCGGTCCACGCACCTGAATTTCGCCTGGTTCGTTTTCAACGATCACAACGGCACCGGACTCGGATTTGAGGCGAATCTCTACGCC
>CANBWJ010000099.1 GCA_947373115.1 Opitutia bacterium
TCCGGTCTCGAAGTTGCAGTGGGTTACTCCTCGGCTACTGGTTCGACCAAGAATGACTCATGGACCTACGAGCTCGCTTACAATATCACTAAGCAGTACTCGATTGCCTACAGCATTCAGGACGTCCAAGGCGATGCCCACAGCGTAAATAACGTTTCGCTTCGCTATAACTTCTAATCTTCGGATTAGAAATTAAACACTTAAGGGCTCCGGAAACGGAGCCCTTTTTGTTTGGCGAATTTACTGGCCGCTCAGGCTTTGAGTCACGGCGGCGCTGAGCTGATCAAAGAGGGCGTAGCGACGGGCGTAGAGCGGACGCTTATTGGCCTTAATTTCTTCACGGGTGCGGCGAACTTCGCGCAGTGGCAATTCGAACCAGCCTTCCTCGGCGGGTTTACCGTCCGCTTCTTCCCACATCTTATCGTAATTAAATGAAATCTTATTCCAGGAAACTTTGATCATGTGCTTACCGGCACTCATCTGGATGCCGTTGCCTGCGCCTAAGAGTCGACTGATGCCGAGGGCACTGACCACTTCCTGTAGGGCAAAGATGGCCATGGCTTTGGCGCGCACACCGTGCATCGCCTTCCACGAGGCCTTAATGGTTTCTTCATTGGCCCCTGCTCCGCCTTGAATGGCCCCCGCATAGGCGGTCCACTGTCCATTCACTTCCTCGACCGAGAAAGCGATAGAACAGAGCTCCCCGCCAATTTTATCGCAATGGACGCGCACGGTCCACTCGCCCTCGCGACGGAAACGGTAATCGGCACCCACGGTAAAACGAATATTTCCCGAATCTTCGCCCAGTGCCACGTCGGCCAGCGTGATTTCGGTGCCCTTCTTGGCGACGAGTGCCGCGAATAAGGGGCCTTGTTTGATTAGGGCGTAACTAAAGGAGTCTTTAAGGACTTTAAGTTTCTTGGCGTTGTTCCACTTCGTGGAGCCGTAGCCGCGCAACGTCCGAAAACGTAGGTAGGGATTAGCCTCGAGGAACTTTTGGTTCTCGGGCTGCTGCAGGAAATTCAGCCAAGCCACGAAGGCTTGTTTGCCGATGCATGCACTCAGCGAAGCACCGACGCTTTTTACTAGGCGCGACTGCCAATTCCGCTCTGCATGTGCCGCTTGAGTGATTTTCCAAGCGAACGTCATCGCCCCGAGGCGGGATTGGGGAATTTGTTCGGAAAGGGGTACGGACATAGTCGACCCGGGTAAGTTGAACCCAAGCCAACCGTAGGGCGATTAAAGAATTTAGTTACTTTGTTTCGACGTGCACCGTGACGCGCATCTCGCGATCACCCGTGCCCCAGTAGCTTCCGCGAATCGGTGTGGCATCACGGAAATCGCGACCGAGGGCGGAGGCCACATAGGTCTCGTTCACAATGCGTTTGTTGGTGGGGTCGAGACCGAGCCAACCATAGCCGGGAATCCAAGCTTCGCACCACGCGTGCGAGGCATGACTGCCCAAAACATCACCACGTTTAGCATCGTAAACATAGCCGCAAATGTAACGCGCGGGAATTCCGATGGCGCGGCAGAGGGCGAGCATCAGGTGCGTGAAATCTTGGCAGACCCCGTGAGGCTTCGCAAAAAATTCATCGGTCGTGGTCGCGACGTTGGTGACGCCTGGGACGTATTTACAGGACTTGTGAACGAAATCCATGATGGCGATGACTACGGAGTAGACGTCTTTCTTGTCGCCGCGTGCATCGATAGCGGAACGCCAGATCTGCGGAGTGATTTGGACTGGACCATCGGATTGCAGGTACGGCTGAAAGCTCTCGAGCACTTCTGGGAGAAGTAGTCCGCTAAGTGGGCTGTCCTTTGGGATGTCTTCCAGGTTGGTGGGCTTGGTTTCGACGACGCTTGAGACATCGATGACTAATTCTTTATGGGCCTCTTCGACCTCGAAGAACGAAACGTTATTGCGATACAGGTCGTTGTATCGACGCATCTTGATGGCTGGTAAAACGCGCACCAAGTGAAGAATCGTACGCTGGCGGAGGTTGTCTAAAGGGGTGACGCGAAGCTCGTTGTTATTATTTCGGACGGGTAGGGCGTAACGGTATTCGGTGCGGTGCAGGATGCGTAGCTTCATGATCGGTGGATGAGCTTACTGTTGCTGCTGTTGCTGTTGTTGTTCGCGCTGCCAGTCGGACAAGTTGTCTTGCCGGGAATGACGTGGGAAGTGTCGGCTGACTTCGCTGGGAAGGAGGACGAAGCTCTCAAAGACCGCTTGGCCGGCGGCGTTGAGCTGCTGTTGGAGCTCGTCGATGTAGTTATGCAGACCCTTGGCCATAACTTCGGAAGGGCCTGAGAAGCTCAGTCGGGCGAGGAGGGCGCCCACGAGTTTCTCGCATTGATTAGAATACCCGCCAATTGGGGTGCCCGAGATGTCGTGTAAGACCTCATTGGCGCGGCGGAGGCAGTGGCGCACCGAGCGCGGGAATTCATTAGAGAAGAGCAGTAGATCCACCACGCGTTCGATACTGATTTCGCCGCCATGAACCCGTCGATAGCCCGCGTGGGCACCGCAGGCTCGCAAGACTGCACCCCATTGTAGGGATTCTTCGGCGTCATCACCCGCAATGCTTTGCGAACGGATATCGAGAAACCGACTCGTCATATCGGCACGCTCGAGCAATCGACCCAGCTGTAAGAAGTTCCAGCCCTCATCGCGTGTGAGCGTGGCACCGGTGATGCCGTCAAAGAGCATCGAGGAGGCGATGATTTTCTCGTAGAAAGCTTGAGGTGAGATTTCGAGGAGGTCGATGCCTTCGGGCGAAGTCACGAAAAGGTTAAGGTCATTGATTTCGGTCCACATCTCATCCGAAATTTTATCGCGCACGGAGCGAGCGTTTTCGCGGGCTTGGCGGATGGATGAAACGATGGAGTCTGGGTTCCGTAAATCCATCGTCAGGAATCGGGCGGCATCACCTTGCTTGGGCGAAGGGTAGAGCGTACGGAAGGATTCTTCAATCGCGGTGGCTTGGAGGACGGGCGTCCAGTATTCTTGGGCGGATCCGCGTCCGAGCGTTTCATCGTCGAGCAGCATCTCTTCGCTAATGCGCACCAAGCGGGCCAAGTTTTCGGCCCGTTCGATTTGTCGAGACATCCAGTATTGGTGGTCGGCCACCCGAGAAAGCATCATGGTCGTGAGGGTTTAGGTATTGAGCACCCAGGTGTCTTTACTGCCGCCCCCTTGGGAGGAGTTAACGACGATGGAGCCGCGTTTGAGGGCCACGCGGGTGAGGCCGCCGGGTAAAACTTTTACGGTATCGCCCCAGAGTACGAAGGGTCGGAGGTCGACGTGACGCCCTTCGAGTCCGCCATCGATGAGCGTGGGGTGTTGAGAGAAATTGACGACGGGTTGCGCGATGTAGTTGCGCGGGGTGGCGATAATTTTTTGGCGAAACTCTTCGATTTGTTCTTTGGTCGCGGAAGGTCCGATGAGCATGCCGTAGCCACCGCTCTCATTGGCCGCTTTGACAACCAGTTTGGGGAGGTTGTCCAAAATGTATTTCATGTCGGTCGGACGCCAGGCGAGGTAGGTCGGCACCTGATCGAGGATGGGCTCTTGGCAGAGGTAATACCGAATCATTTCGGGCACGTAAGCGTAGGTCACTTTATCATCGGCCACGCCCGTGCCGATGGCGTTGGCGAGGGCTACGTTGCCGCGGCGAACCGCATCGACGAGTCCGGGAACACCTAGGCACGAATCTTTGCGGAAAACTTGTGGGTCGAGAAAATCATCATCGATGCGGCGATAGATAACGTCGACTTGGCGGAGCCCGCGTGTGGTGCGCATGTACACGAAGCCATCGAGTGCGATGAGGTCGCGGCCCTCGACGATTTCGATGCTCATTTGGCGAGCCAAGAAGGAGTGTTCGAAGTAGGCGCTGTTGTGGACGCCAGGGGTGAGTAAAACGACGTTGGGATTGGGGTTTTCGTGCGGTGCGACGTGACGCAGGGTCGCGAGTAAATCGGCCGG
>CANBWJ010000100.1 GCA_947373115.1 Opitutia bacterium
GAAGCGAGCGATCACTCGAGTGCCGTCTTGGCCTTGGTTGAGAATTTACAGCGGGCTGACCTTAATCCGGTCGATGAAGCCTTGGGCGTGGCGTCGTTGATGCGCGATTTCTCACTGACCCAAGAAGTGGTCGCTGATCGCCTCGGTAAACCTCGTGCGACGATTGCGAACTTGGTGCGCCTCTTACAATTAGACCGCGAAATTCTCGGTTACCTTTCGAAGGGTCAAATCTCCACGGGCCATGCTAAAGTTTTACTCGCGATTGAAAATGCCGCTCACCGCGTGCAGGCCGTTCGTAAAGTCGTTGAGCTAGGCTTATCGGTGCGTGCCACCGAGGCTCTGGTAAAAACCTTTGCCACGGATAATAAGAAAGAACGTAAGCGCACCGAGAAGACCGTCGTCGACGATGTGCAAAAGCGTTTGGGCTCGCACTTAGCGGCCCGCGTGACCGTGACCCGTAAGGGCAAGAAGGGCACCATCACCATTGCCTATGAAGGAGACGATGACCTGGCACGCCTGCTCGAGAAATTCGGCATTCGCCTCTAAACAAAAAACCCGCCAATCGGCGGGTTTTTTGTTTAATATACTAGTTATAATTAGTGGCGGAAGTGGCGCATGCCCGTGAAGACCATGGCCATGCCACGTGCATCCGCCGCGGCAATGACTTCGGCATCCTTCACCGAACCTCCGGGCTGAATCGCACAGGTGGCACCGGCTTCAGCAGCGGCAATCAAACCATCAGGGAAGGGGAAGAAGGCGTCCGAACAAACGGCCGATCCAGCGAGCGGCAATTTCGCTTCGCCGGCTTTCCAGACGGCAATGCGGGAGGAATCAACGCGTGACATTTGACCGGCACCGACACCGAGCGTGCGTTCCTTGCCAGCATAAACGATAGCGTTGGATTTAACGTGACGGCAAACGCGCCAGCCGAAGAGCATCGCATTGAGTTCGTCGGCGGTGGGTTGACGTTTGGTAACGACTTTGAAATCGCGAGTGTTGACCGGCTTTTGGTCGCGGTCCTGCACGAGCACGCCACCGATAACGGCGCGAACTTCGCGTAGGGTATCCGAACGCAGACCAACTTTTGCTTTCATCAGACGCAGGTTCTTTTTCTTGCCGAAGATAGCGAGGGCGGCCGGACTGAATTCAGGGGCGATAATAACTTCCGAGAAAATTTCAGCGATGGCTTCCGCGAGGTCCTGATCGATGGTGCGATTGACGACGATGATGCCGCCGAAGGGAGCTTGGCGGTCGGTTTCAAAGGCTTTGTGCCAGGCTTCCAATAAAGTGTCAGCCGAGGCCACGCCGCACGGATTGGTGTGCTTCAAAATGGCGAGGGTGGGGCGCTCGAATTCACCAATCAGGTAAGTCGCTGCCGTGATATCTAAAATATTATTATAGCTGAGTTCCTTGCCTTGGAGTTGTTCGAACGCCTCGTGGAAGGTGCCGTATAAGGCCGCCTGTTGGTGAGGGTTTTCACCGTAACGGAGGCGTTGGGCGAGCGAAAGGGTCGCCGTGAAGCGCGAAGGCAGGCCGAGCACATTACCGAGTCCAGGTTGGGCTTGAGATTCGAGGTAGTTGGCAATCGCAGCGTCGTAGGCAGCGGTGCGTTGGAAAACTTTCAGGGCGAGTTCGCGACGGAGTTCAGTGAGGGCTTCTGGATTTTCCATTGCGGCTAGTACACGCTCGTAATCGGCAGGATCGGTGACCACGGAAACCGATGCGTGATTTTTCGAAGCGCTGCGCAGCATCGATGGTCCGCCGATATCAATGTTCTCAATCGCGTCTTCAAAAGAACAACCAGGCTTCGCAACGGTGGATTCAAAAGGATAGAGGTTAACAACCACGAGATCGATGAGGTCGATGCCGTGCTTCTTGGCCTCGCTGAGGTGTTCTTCGGAGTCGCGACGGCAGAGCAGGCCGCCGTGAACTTTAGGATGCAAAGTTTTGACGCGGCCTTCCATGATTTCGGGAAAGCCGGTGTGCTCGCTGACGTCGGTCACGGGGAGTCCCGCATCGCGCAACATTTTCGAAGTGCCGCCCGTCGAAAGTAATTTGTAGCCGTGTTTTTTAACGAGGGCCTGCGCGAAGGGCAGGAGGCCGGTTTTGTCGCTAACAGAGAGAAGTGCGAGTGGCATAAAAGAGGGTTTCTGGGTAGGCGGAGCCGCCACTTGCGTCAAGGAAAGGTCATCCACACCCTGACCGCTCTACCCTTGACCCTTTCAGGCATTTCCCCTCCTTTTACGGGCAAATGTCGACAGCTCTATTGTTCTCCGGTCAAGGCGCTCAGGTCGTAGGTATGGGTAAATCCCTCTACGACGGCTCCCCAGTGGCACGCGATCTTTACGACCGCGCCAATAAGGTGCTCCCATTCGACCTCCAACAGGTCTGCTTCACGGGTCCAGCTGAGGTCCTGACCGAAACCCGCGTCTGCCAGCCCGCACTTTATGTGCAGGGTTACGCCATCGCCCAAATCCTGCGCGAACGCGGTAAGCTGAACGACCTCAAAGCCTGCCTAGGACTTTCCTTGGGTGAGTTGACGGCTTACGCAGTCGCGGGTGTTTGGGATTTTGAAACGGGTTTAAAAGTAGTCGCTGAGCGCGGACGTCTGATGCAACTGGCCTGCGATCAAACCAAGGGCGGTATGGCCGCTGTCATCGGCGGCACGCGTGAAGATATTTTCAAACTCTGCGCGGCCTTCGATATCGATGCCGCAAATTTTAATTGCCCCGGCCAAGTGGTAATCTCGGGTGAGTCCGAAAAAGTCGCACAGGCCGTGGCACGTGCCAAAGAGTTCGGCCCGTTTAAACTCGTAAAACCCTTAGTCGTCGCTGGCGCCTACCACAGCCGATTGATGGAGCAGGCCCGCGTCGCTTTCGAAAAATTCTTACAGGGCGTTGAATTCAAGCGCCCACAAGTCACCGTTTATTCTAATACCACGGGTGGCATTATTTCTGAGCCTGCTGATTTGCGCGCTGCCCTCGTGAAGCAGGTCGTGTCATCGGTCCTCTGGGAGGACGACTGCAAGGCCGCGGCCGATTCAGGTATCGCTCAATTCTACGAATGTGGTCCCGGTGGCGTCTTGGCGGGCATGATGAAGCGTACGGCTGCACAGGCCCCCGTTACGTCCTTGCATGAGTTTGCGGACATTCCTGCTTAATCATTGATTAACCGAGGCTAACGCTGGACAAGTCTCTGACTCACCGTCCTATTACCTTTTAACGCCCTCACTTTTCGTCCTTCCGTGTCACTCGATCACATACGTAATTTCTGCATCATTGCCCACGTTGACCACGGCAAGACGACGCTCTCCGACCGCTTATTAGAGCACACTAAAACCATCGAGAAACGTCAGATGAAGGAACAGTTGCTCGACGGCATGGACCTCGAGCGCGAGAAGGGTATCACGATTAAGTGCCACCCAGTGACGATGAATTTCACGGCACCCGATGGTAAGCAGTATATTTTAAATCTCATCGACACTCCAGGGCACGTCGACTTCGCCTACGAAGTTTCACGTTCGCTCGCCGCCTGTGAAGGCGCTGTGCTTTTAATTGATGCCTCCCAAGGTGTCGAAGCGCAGACTGTCGCCAATGCGACTCTGGCGATGCAGCAAGGCCTCGAAATTGTACCTGTCATTAACAAGGTCGACCTCCCAAGTGCTCGCCCCGAAGAGGCCCGCCGTCAGGTCGAAGATATTTTAACCATCCCTGCGCAAGACGCCGTGCTGGCTTCCGGAAAATCGGGCATCGGCATCGACGATATTTTTGCGGCCATTATTAAGCGCGTGCCGCCGCCCCGCTGGTCCGAATACCCTCAGCACCGTGCACTGGTTTTCGATTCCATTTTCGATTCTTATAAAGGCGTAATCAGTTACGTCCGCGTTTTTTCGGGTACGTTTAAGGTCGGACAAACCATCGAGCTGATGTCGAATGGCGTCCGCTCGGTAATTAAAGAAGTCGGTGTCTTCTCGCCGAAG
>CANBWJ010000101.1 GCA_947373115.1 Opitutia bacterium
CATCAAAGGCAGCGTGACCGTTTCCGACCCAACGCCCACCATACTAAAAGTTCCGTCTGCACCTAAGGCTTCTAAATAAGCACCGAGCTCTAGCGGGGCCGTCACTGTACTAATTATAATATCCAATGGCTTCGCGGGCTTCTTCACCAATCGCCCACCCTCGGTGACAATGACTTCGTCCGCACCCATCCGACCGATTTCTTCCACCTTCGAGGCACTCGTTGTAAATGCAGTCACAGAATTACCCATGGCTTTAGCAAAACGCACGGCCATGTGACCCAACCCGCCCACACCAACCACACCGATGCGCTGACCCGAGGTCATGCCGGCCTGACGAAGCCCCGAAAAAACGGTGATACCGCCACACATCAACGGGCCAGCATGCAATGAGTCGATGCCCTCGGGCAGCGGGAATGCAAACCGACTGTCCACACGCACATGCGAGGCGAAGCCACCATGGTGGCCAACAATCACGCCTTCATTCGCGTCACAAAGATTTTCCTTACCGCTCAAACACTCCGGACAGCTCAAACAGGCCGAACGCTGCCAGCCAACGCCAACACGCATACCCTTTTTTAAATGTGATACAGCCGATCCTACCTCGACTACCTCGCCAACCACTTCGTGCCCAGGTACAATCGGAAACTGCGAAATACCCCAATCGTTATCCATCATGTGCACGTCGCTGTGACAAATCCCACAGGCAATCACCTGCAGCGTGACTTCGTTCAACCCAATGTCGCCCACTGCATAATTGAACGGTGTGAGTGGAGCTTTAGCCGTTTGCGATGCGTATGCAGATATTTTCATAGACCCCTACCTTAATCGATTTTCCCAAGCCCGCCACCCATGAATCAAGATAATGCATTAGGTAGGGACGGCGCTCCGTCGCCGTCCGCTGCATCTGATTCCCGTTTCACCACTTTTACACCTTTCCACATTTGCACCTTAGCACTGCCTCTTTCTACCCCTTGCCCTACCCCTTCTTCGCCCTCGCGACTACCTTCTTCATCCGATTCAGCATTTCCTGCAATCGCGACCGTGGGCAGCCAAAATTCAGTCGCACATGACCGACGCCACCAAAGTCGTTGCCGTTGCTCAAACCCACTCCGCCTTTTTCAAATTCCGCGTGCGCGTCTTCAAAGCCTAAAGCCGAGACATCCAGCCACGCCAAGAAACTCGACTGCGGACGCTGCCGTAAAACCACGCCAGGCATGTCCTTTAATTCTTTTTCAATTAAGTCCAAATTCCCGCGCAAATAATTCACGCACTCCACGCGCCACTCTTCACCGTGATCAAATGCCGCCTGCGTGGCCGCTAAGCCAAAGACATTCTGGTCCAGCGATAGTCCTTGTAATATCCGGCGGAAGCGCGTGCGCAATCCCGCGTCCGAAATAATCGCAAAACCGCAGGTTAAGCCCGCAATATTGTAGGTCTTGCTGGCCGCCATCAAGGTGACCGTGCGTGCCGCGGTATCCTCATTCAACGACGCAAAAACCGTGTGCTTCGCCTTGGGGTCTAAAATTAAATCGCAGTGAATCTCGTCCGAACAAACGGTGAGGTCGTACTTCTTAACAATCGCCGCGAGTCGCTCCAATTCTTCGCGCTCAAAGACTCGCGCCAACGGATTGTACGGATTACACAACAGTAATACGCGCGAACTGGACTGTGCACACGACACCTCCAACTTCGCCCAATCATACGTCCATCGTCCGTTCTCAAAAACCATTTCGAGTTTAATCGAGGCACGTTCCGAAATCGTAGGCGCCGTTAAAAATGGCGGGTACGCCGGAGAAGAGGTCACCACCGTCTCACCAGGCTTCGTGGCACAACGAATGGCCGCATGTATCCCCGGCACCAACGAACACATAAACGTAATCCACTCGGGACGAATGTCCCAGCCGTGCCGACGCTTCATGTATTTTACAATCGAGGCAAAAACTTCATCGCGCTGGGCAGGATAACCAAACACACCGTGCGCCGCGCGCGCCTTAATCGCTTCCACCACCGCTGGCGGTGATTCAAAATCCATATCGGCAATCCAACTAGGGATAACATCCCGATTGGCATACCGGTGCCACTTAGTGCTGTCCGTGCCTGCACGCTCCGGACAACTATCAAAATTGAAAGCCATACTAGGGTGAACCTTGGATTGAACCCGCCATCGCGTAAATGCAATTTAGTATCTACACGGCCCGTCTTATTCAGATTTCTTAACCCCTCCCCCATGAGTCTACTTGCCGACCTCGATCGCGGCCTGCTCGACCTCGTTTTTCCGCGCGACTGCATGGTCACGCAGCTACCCATGGACGACCAGGCCCGGCTGTACCTGTCCGACTTCGGAGCCCGCCAACTCGAACGCATCTACGATCCCCGCTGCCATACTTGCGGTCACCCGTTCGACGGCATCCTCGAGGGCGATCGCACCTGCCCACATTGCCTCGACCTTAACCCAGCCTTCGGTCGCGCGGTCTGTGCCTTCCGTGCCCGCGGCCACATCCGACAAATCATCCACGAAATCAAATACACCCGCTGCCCCTTCCTCGTTGCGGACCTCGTAGCCGTAGCCGTCGAGGATCCACTCTTTCGCCGACACCTCGCCGGCGCCCAACTCATTCCCGTCCCCCTTCATGCCGACAAACTGAGTGAGCGCTCTTACAATCAAGCCGAACGCATCGCCCAATCATTATGCACCCACATGCCGGGCTGCTCGTGGTCACACGCCCTCATCAAAGTAAAACCCACACCATCGCAGACACTTCTGAATCGGACCGAACGCCGACGAAATGTCGCCAATGCCTTCGAAGCTAATCCAACCACACACATCTCGCCCAATGTTCGCTATGTAATCATCGACGACGTTCTGACCACCGGTGCCACGCTCCACGCCTGTGCTCAAGCATTGCGCCTCGCCGGCGCCTTGCACATCGACGCCGCCACTCTAGCCCACGGCTAAGGCCGCATCTAAATCCGCTTCTGCAATGTTCATTTTACTTAAAATAAACTGCCGCATATCCGCCGCCAATGGCGCACGAAAAGTTCGCGTTAAAAGAGGTGACTTGAACTCAAGCCGCGCCGCATGCAACGCCTGGCGCTTCATTTCCAAAGTCTTTTCCAATCGATCCGTCCAACCGTGCTCCACGAATTCTAAGTACAGCGAATCGTCCCCACCATAAAGTTTATCGCCCACCACCGGACGACCCAGCCACAAGGCGTGTGCCCGTATCTGATGCTTCCGTCCCGTGTGCGGCTGCACCCGCACCAAGGTGTAACCATTACCCGATAAAACAGGCTCAAAGAATGTCGCCGATGGTGAAGTGCCCGGCCCCTCCCGCACCGCCGTCTTTACCACGACCTTACTGGTTTCGTCCGGGCCTAATGGTTGATCCACCTGCACAGGCTCCTTCAGCTCGCCTTTTAAAATTGTATAATAAGTTTTAGTTACCCATCGACGTTCCATGGCGGTCTGCGAGGCCGATGCTGCGGCCACATTTTTAGCGATTAAAATAATTCCGCTGGTTTCTCGATCGAGTCGACTGACCAAGTGCATCGTTTCAAGCCCACGCCACTCGCGCACAGCACCGACTAACGATGACCAAGGCCCATCCTTCGAGGGATGGCAAACCAACCACCCGGGCTTATCGAAAACCAAAAAGTCGTCGTCCTCCTCAATCAGCCAACTCGGCAACTCCGATGGATTCACTTTCGGAGCTGGCCGACTAGGCACAATAAAATCTTCGCCGCTCATGGCTTCACAACGAGCTTGTCCTGCCATGAACCGTGCGGTGCCGACTTCCCTTCATAGCGTGCCAAAACTTCGCCAACTAAATACAGTGAGCCCATGACCACAACCTGCCC
>CANBWJ010000102.1 GCA_947373115.1 Opitutia bacterium
CTGTGCTAAACGGTCGGACATCGATGGAGGTAGAGCGAAACCAGAGAATGGCGGGTGGCAAGTGGCCATTCGGTATTGCCACGTCATACGGTAATGTCGACTTTTACCCCGTGCCAAAGGGACATCACCATCAAGAAGACTGCTGCGGAGAAGGCCCGACCCCTCGAATTGAGTCCGCCGTCCTCCGGATGAAGGAAAAGTCCCTGCGTATCACCTCCCCTCGCCTCGCCATGCTCCAAGTGCTCGCGGAAGCGACTAGCCCACTCAGCGCCGAGCAGATTCATGACCAAGCTGGCGATGGTACGCTCGACCTCGTCACCGTGTATCGCAACCTCGAGTCACTGGACAACGCTGGCATCGTGCAACGCCACCCCCTCGAACGCGGACGCAGCCTCTACGCCCTCACCACCCCTGGTCACCACCATCACCACGTGATTTGTCGACACTGCGGAAAAATCGAGCGCCTTCCAAGTTGCGATACTAGCAGACTCGAAGCCGCGGCCCGCTCCCAAGGTTATTCCGACCTCACGCACGTCATGGAAATTTACGGCGTCTGCCCCCTTTGCTTAAAAAAATCTCATGCCTGAATTTCCCTCCACCGCATTTATTCTCGGCGCCGGCCTAGGCACTCGCCTACGTCCGCTCACCGAAAACTGTCCCAAGCCCCTTCTACCGATTGCCGGTCAGCCCATGGTGATGCCTGCCCTGGAAAAACTTCAGCGTGCCGGCATCAAACGCTTCATCGTTAACACCCACCACTACCCCGATGCATGGAAGGCAGCGTTCCCCGAAGGTAAAATTGGCACCGCAACCATCGAGTTCATTTACGAACCGACCCTACTCGAGACGGGCGGAGGTTTAGCCAACATCGTCGCGTTACTTAAACCTGAAGACGAAAACCTTATCATCTGGAACGGTGATATTTTAAGCGATTGCGACATCAAGAAGGCCTTCGACCACCACGCTACCAATGGTGCCGAAGCGACTTTAGTGGTGCGTGAAAACGGACCCAACAAAAACGTCCGCATCACCGACGAGGGCCTGGTCACTGATCTTCGTGACCGACTCGGCAAAGCCGACCCCGCCTACCAATACACGGGTATCTGTTTAGTCTCTCGTGCTTTCGTACAAAGCGTGCCCGCCACTATTGAATCACTGGTCGAACATTTCCTCCGTCGCCTCCAAGAAAATCCTTCAGCGATTCAAGGCTTCCTCGATTTTTCGGCCGAATGGAACGACCTCGGAACAGTTGAAGAGTACCAAGCGGTCAAAGCCCTCAAAGAAAAGCCCGTGCGCGGGGCACTCAGTGCCGCCGACGCGGCAAAACACTTAGGCTACACGCTTTCGAATGACACTGCCCCCGCCAATGGTGGCTCGGGTCGACAGTTTTATCGCGTGAAAAACACTGAAGGAAATCAGGCAATTCTGTGCATCTACGATGACAGCCGTCCAGAGAACTTAATCTACGGCTCCCTTGCCCACACGCTCTACCAATCAGGTATTCAAGTTCCTCAGGTTCTTAAGGAAGACTCCGACCACGGCCTTTTAGTCTTAGAGGATCTCGGTAGCACCGACCTCTTAAGCCTCACTCAAGCGGACGCTTTCCCTTGGCTCCCCTTTGCCTCAGCCCTCGAACAGGTGACTCACCTGCATCGACTCGGCGCCGAAGCCGTTCAAAAAGCAGGGATTACTTTAATGGAGCCCTTCGGCGAAAAATTGTACGCCTGGGAACGCCAGTACTTCACCGATAATGTTTTAGCGGGTCGCAAGCACGACCGTGATCTCCAAAATGAAATGGCGAGTCTCGCCAAAGAACTCAGCGGTCGACCACAAGTTTTAGTTCACCGCGATTTCCAATCGCAGAATATTCTCGTGCGCGACAATCAAGCCTGGCTCATCGACTTCCAAGGCGCGCGCCTGGGCTCAGCATTTTACGATTACGCCTCCCTGGCTTTTGATCCTTACCTCACGCGCCGCGACATGGATCTCTGGCGTATTGAAATCGAAGACCAAGCTCGCGAATGTGCCGACTGGAAGGGCTCGCTCGATGAGTTCAGCCACCTCTTCCACATCGCCGCCACCCAGCGCCTCCTTCAAGCCTGTGGCGCCTACGCCTTCCTCGGAAAGAAAAAGGGTCGGGCTGATTTCCTCGCCCACTTGCCGCAAGGATTACGCAACCTGCGAATCGCCGCTTCCCTTTGCGGAAAGCGACGGATCGCCCGGTTAGCTGAAGAATTAGCGGCGAGCCCAGTGCTCAGCCGTTAACTTTTTCGTCTAAGAAACGCACGACCTCATCTTCGGTCATGCGGATTTGCTCTAAGGTATCGCGATTACGCACGGTCACGCCCGCACCCTTCTCGATGGTCTCGAAGTCGATAGTGATACCATAAGGCGTACCAATCTCATCCTGACGGCGATAGCGGCGACCAATCGCACCATTCGCATCGTAGAAAACGTTGAAGCGTTTCTTAAGGCGACGGTAGAGGGCCTCGGCACGCTCTACTAATTCAGGCTTATTCTTCACCAGGGGGAAAATCGCAGCCTTAAAAGGAGCCACACGTGCGGGTAAACGCAGTACAACACGCTTCTCGCCTTCGACTTCATCTTCATGGTAAGCCGTGGTTAAGAGCGCCAAGAAAACACGGTCTACACCGACCGATGGCTCGATCACGTGCGGGATAAAGCGGGCCTTAGCGGCCTCGTCGAACCAGTCGAGCTTCTGACCGGAAACCGTGCTGTGCTGCGTGAGGTCGAAATCGCCGCGAGCCGCGACACCTTGCAATTCCTGCACGCCGAACGGGAACTCGAACATGATATCCGTGGTACCCTTCGAATAGTGCGCCAATTTTTCTTGAGGGTGCGGGTAGAGCGAAAGCTTCGCTCGCGGAATACCAATCGACTCAAACCAGGCCAAGCAACCTTCAATCCAGTCTTGGTGGGCTTTTTGCCAATCCGCGGCTGGTGAAATAAAGTATTCGATTTCCATTTGCTCAAACTCACGCGAACGGAAAATAAAATTGCGGGGGTTGATTTCATTCCGGAAGGCCTTGCCCATTTGCGCAATGCCGAAAGGCAATTTAACGCGACCAGTATCGACCACGTTTTTGAAATTAATAAAAATTCCTTGAGCGGTTTCTGGACGTAAATACGCGGTCGCCGACGCATCTTGCATCGCACCCACGTAAGTCTGGAACATCATGTTAAACGAACGCGGAGGCGTCAGTGAGCCGGGCTTGCCCGTGGCGGGCGAAGGAATCAACGCGTGCTCGGCGGCGGTGGCTTCGGTGTAGTCTTTTAACACGACTGGCTCCAAGGCACCTTGCTTGGCCAGCTTACGCTTCATCTCATTCGCCAACTCATCCGCCTTGCCTTGCATGCCTTCGTCTTCGAGGACGGAGACGTAACCAATGGTTTCACCTGCTACACGCACTGGCGCAAAAAAAAGTTGGTCGGCACGGTAACGCATCTTCGACTCCTTACAGTCGACCAGCGGATCCGTGAAATTATCAATGTGACCCGACGCCTTCCAGGTCGTGGGGTGGTGAATGATGGTGGAATCGAGTCCGACGATGTCATCGCGACGGTGCACAAAATCCTGCCACCAGGCTTGCTTGATATTATTCTTAAGCTCGGCACCAAGTGGACCGTAATCAAAGAAACCGTTCAGGCCTCCGTAAATTTCGGATGAAGGGAAAACAAACCCGCGTCGCTTACACAGGTTGATAATTGCTTCCATTTTGTCGGTCGATTCAGCCATAGGGAGGCTTCAGACTTACTCGTGCCCTCG
>CANBWJ010000103.1 GCA_947373115.1 Opitutia bacterium
CCGCTCTTAAGTCCGGCCAAGTGGGCGGTTACGGTACCGACGTACTCGACGAAGAGCCACCTCGCGCCGACCACCCTCTCACCAAACTTCCTAACTGCGTCGTGACCCCTCACATCGGTTCACGCACCGCCGAAAGCGTTCAACGCCAAGCCGTGGCCGCAGTGACCAACTTAATTAAAGCGATGCACGGCGAAAAGCCGCTCGCTCAAATTAACCCCGAAGTCCCCGTCAAGAAAGTCGTCTAACCGACTTCCCCTTGTCCCCTTGTCACCTTGCCAACTAATCCCCTTAACTAAATCCAATGTCCGAAATTTTTCACGTTGTACCAGTTGAAGCCCACGAGGCCCTCGTGAGCGCCGCCTACCGCCATCGCGGTTTCGGTGCCACCGAGTCCGCCCAAGCGGCCAAGATGTCCTCCATGGCGACGCACCACGGCATCCGTACTCACAATGCCATCAAGGCACTGCACCTCGACGAACTCTTCGGCTCCAAAGTCGGTGGCTGCACACCTAACGCAACCGTCGTCAAGAAGCCTTCCCGCTTCGCCGCTGCTGAAGTTTGGGATGCCAAACAGAAACTCGGTCAAGCCGTCGCCGTCGACGCGATCGAAACCTGTATCAAACTCGCCGATCAATACGGCGTAGGCACCGTTTCCGTCGACAACGCTTTCCACTACCTCTGGGGCGGTGGCTACGTCATGGAAGCCGCTAAGCGTGGTTACATCGCTTACACGAATTGCACTGCCACCCTCGCTGAAGTTGTTCCTTTCCAAGGTAAATACCCAACCCTTGGAACTAACCCTCACTCATGGGGCTTCCCCACCACCGACGCTCTAGGTTTCCCCATCGTTATCGACTGGGCAACTTCCGTGATCGCCATGGGCCGCGTGCAACAACTCAAGCGCGAAGGTAAACAACTTCCTCCCGATGCTGCCGTGGATAAAGATGGTAAAGTCACCATCGACCCTGCTGCCGCTGTCTCACTCATTCCTTTCGGTGCTCACAAGGGCTACGGTCTCTCCCTTATCAACGAAATCGTTGCGGGTTTCATCGGCGGTTCACTGCCCACCATCCGCAGCCGCACCAAAGTCGCTGGCGAAAAACAAAATTGTGCGTTTTTCTTCCAAGTCATCCACCCCGAAGCGATCAGCAGCGGTGTGTTTGCCCAAGGTCGTAACCAATCACAAAACGTTAAAGCCGTACTGGCCGACATCCTCGGCCACGGTAACGAGAAGTGCATGCTCCCCGGTCAAATGGAAGCAAGCTTCGCCGCCCGCAGTCAAAAAGCCGGCGGACTCCTCTTCTCCAAGGCCGAAGTCGAAGCGCTCAATGAAATCGCCCACGAGTGCGGCCTCAAGGCGTTCGACGTCAACAGCCTCCCGACTGCTTAATTAAGCTATAAAACAACTTCTACTCACACCTATGGCACTCACCATCAAAGCGGCAAAGGATTGTACCTTTGACCAAGTTTCACTCGGCGAAGTCATGCTTCGTCTCGACCCCGGCGAGGGTCGCGTGCGCACCACACGCGAATTCAAAGTCTGGGAAGGCGGCGGCGAATACAACGTCGCTCGTGGCCTCAAGAAATGTTTCAACCTCCGCACTTCCGTGGTCACCGCTTTCGTGGATAACGAAGTGGGTCACCTCGTCGAAGACTTCATCATGCAAGGCGGCGTTAACACCGACTTCATCAAGTGGCGCGAAGACGACGGCATCGGACGCACCGTGCGCAATGGTCTCAATTTCACCGAGCGTGGTTTCGGTATCCGTGGCGCCGTCGGCGTACCCGACCGTGGTAACACCGCCGCAAGCCAATTAAAGCCCGGTGACATCGACTGGGAACACCTCTTCGGTAAACTCGGCGTCCGCTGGTTCCACACGGGTGGTATCTTCGCCGCCCTTTCCGAATCCACCGCCCAAGTCACCATCGAGGCCGTGAAAGCTGCCAAGAAACACGGCACCATCGTCTCCTACGATTTAAACTATCGTCCTTCCCTCTGGAAGACCATCGGTGGACTCAAGAAAGCGCAAGAAGTGAACCGCGAAATCGCCAAGTACGTCGACGTCATGATCGGCAACGAAGAAGATTTCACCGCTTCCCTCGGCTTCGAAGTCGAAGGCGCCGACCACAGCCTCAAACACATCGAAACCGATGCGTTCAAGAAGATGATCGAAAAGGCCGTTAAAGATTTCCCGAACTTCAAAGTTGCTGCCACCACCCTGCGTCGCGTGATCACCGCGACGAAGAATGACTGGAGCGCCATCTGCTGGCACGACGGTAAATTCTACGACTCCATTAAATTCCCTGAACTCGAAATCCTCGATCGCGTCGGCGGCGGCGACAGCTTCGCCAGCGGTTTGGTCTTCGGCTTCCTCGAATACAATGACGCCCAAAAGGCCGTCAACTACGGCACTGCCCACGGCGCGCTCGCGTCCACCACTCCTGGCGACACCTCTATGGTGACTCGCAAAGAAGTGGAGAAGCAGCTCTCAGGTGGCGGCGCCCGCGTCGTTCGTTAAGAAGTCTTCTATCACCTCAAAAGGGCAGCCACACGGCTGCCCTTTTTGTTGATCGGGTATCAGGTGCCGGGTGCCAGGTCTCGGGAGAAATTCAGGTGTCAGCCATCTGGCATCGGGAAATAAATCCTGAGACCCGACACCTGTAACCTGATACCCGGTTCCCGAAACTCTCCTGACACCCGGCACCAGAAACCTGTCTCCACCTTCCCACCTTTGCACTTTTACACCTTCTCGCTGCATCTTAAACACATCCCCTTGCCAACCTGCCCACTCGCCCCCTAATTTCTACCCCTTGCCAACGTGTCACCTTGTCACCTTGCCCCCTAAACTAAATCCCATGTCCTCCTCCCTCGATCTCTTCTCACTCAAAGGCCGCACCGCCGTCATCATCGGTGGCACCGGCGAACTCTGCGGCGCTATGGCCGAGGGTTTCGCCTCCGCTGGCGCTCATGTGATTCTAGTCGGACGTGACCCCGCGAAGGCCGACGCTCGCCTCGCCAAAATCAAAGCGGCCGGCGGCAAAGGTGAATTCCTCTCCTGCGAAGCGACCAACAAGGCCGACCTCATCACGCTGCGTGATAAAATTTTAGCCCAACACGGAAAAATCGACGTCCTCGTCAACGGCGCCGGCGTCAACTCGGCGACTCCTTTCTTCGAAATCGCTGAAAGCGAACTCGATCGCATCATCTCCGTAAACATCAAGAGCGTCGTCCTGGGCTGCCAAGTTTTCGGTGAAGCGATGGTCAAAGCCGGCAAAGGCTCCATCATCAACCTAGGTTCCGAATCCGGTATCGTTCCTCTCTCTCGCGTGTTCACCTACTCCGCGACTAAAGCAGCCGTCCACAACCTCTCGAAGAACCTCGCACGCGAATGGGCCCCTAACGGCGTCCGCGTTAATACAATCATCCCTGGCTTCTTCCCCGCCGAACAAAATCGTAAAGTACTCACCCCCGAACGCGTGGCCCAAATTCTCGGCAAGACCCCGATGGGTCGCTTCGGCGAAGCCCACGAACTCATCGGAGCGACTCTCCTTCTGGCGTCCGACGCGAGCAGCTTCATCACAGGCTCCGAAATCGTCGTCGATGGTGGTTTCGCCGCTAAAGCCATCTAATTAATCTACCTCACCCGCCATGGCTTTTCTCGACGAAGA
>CANBWJ010000104.1 GCA_947373115.1 Opitutia bacterium
TGCGGCTCATTCCGATAAAGATTGCTGACATGCACGAGCTTGCCCGCCTGGGCGGCGACGCGCTTCACCCACGTTGGATGGGCGTGTCCGATTGCGTTGACGGCAATGCCGGAAGCAAAATCTAAATACTTTTTACCATTGGAATCCCACACCCAGGTGCCCTCACCGCGCACCAAGGAGATTGCAGGCGTCGAATAATTATGGGCGATGTGACGGGCGTACAATGCCGCAGTCTCGTCCGAATGATGCGACGACTCACTCATTAGCCATGGATGATTTCCGTACCGATACCTTTATCGGTAAAGACTTCGAGTAACAATGAGTGAGGCACCCGACCGTCAATAAAGTGAACACGACGGACACCCTCCTTTAAGGCTTTCACGGCACTATCGACCTTGGGAATCATGCCACCGGCAATCACACCCTTGCGCTTGAGTTCATCGACTTCACTAACCTTTAAGGTCGTAATTAACGAAGCAGGATCAGCGGGATTGGCCAGGAGACCCGGCACATCGCTCATAAAAATCAGGCGGCGTGCACGCAAGGAATCGGCCACCGCAGCGGCGGCCACATCGGCGTTGGTGTTGTAGGGCTGGTCCTCCGCATCGAGTGCAATCGGCGAAACCACGGGCAAGAAGCCATCGGCCAAAGCCTTCTTAATCAGCTTCGCCTTCACAAATTTGATGTCGCCCACGTAACCAATGTCGACGGGGTTGCCGTCGTCATCCGCACCGAAAAGTTTTTCGCAAAGGTTCACGTGGTTACCTGGCATACCCAATGGGTTCGCACCGCGGGCCCGCAATGAATTGCAAATCTGACCGTTGATTTCCACGTTCAAGGTTTGCTCCACAATCTTCACGGTCGAGGCATCGGTCACGCGCATGCCACCGCGGAATTCGGATTTGATGCCCGCCCCATCCATCGCGCGGGTAATCGCTTTACCACCACCGTGCACAACGACGACTTGGATGCCCACGGCCGCCAAGAAAGCGATGTCCGTCGCCACGCGATCCCGACCCTCTGGGTTCGGATCGTCCATGAAACTTCCGCCGTACTTAACCACGAAGGTTGAGCCACGGAATTTTTGGATATAAGGCAGGGCCTCA
The DNA here is from genome assembly GCA_947373115.1 of Opitutia bacterium. Classification (GTDB taxonomy): domain Bacteria; phylum Verrucomicrobiota; class Verrucomicrobiia; order Opitutales; family UBA953; genus UBA953. The sequence goes on from CANBWJ010000104.1 coordinate 1,107, forward strand.
AGAAGAACTTCGGCTTTAAGCGCAGCAGCGGGAGTACTCATTACAGTCAGAAAAGCAGTGTCAGAGGTACGGACAGGCGTGCAAATGGAAAATGCACTTACTCGCTCTTGTTATAATTCACATACCCGTCCGTCAGATCCGACGCCAACAGCCTAAACTTAGCCGAACCAAGGTTCAGATTAATCCGCACCCGGAACTGACGGGCCTTCACGATTTCCTTCCAGCGCGGCTTATTTTCAGGCAAAGGCTTACCCGCCAAGACCGCCGGGACGTCTTCATAATGAATATCCAGCTTGGCCTCATCGAGGCCAGTACGGGCGTAGCCCGCGGCATCGGCCAGCCGACCCCAATTAGGGTCTTCACCAAACCAAGATGATTTTACCAAAAGCGAATTCCCGATGGCGCGAGCAATCTTTTCGGCGTCCGCCCGATGGCGCGCACCCTCGACTTCAACCGCCACGACTTTCGTGATTTTTTCGCCATCGCCGACAATCTTCTCGGCCAACGCAAAACAGATTTTATCCAAAGCTTCTTGGAAGAGCTTTGGGAGCGCACCGTCGGCCGATGCATCCACCACCACCCCCGACGCTCCCGATGCGAGCAAGATGACCGTATCGTTGGTCGACATGTCGCCATCGACGCTGACGCAATTAAAGGACTGGTCGGTGGCTGACTTTAAAGCGGCTTTTAGAAATTCTGGGGAGGCGGAAATATCTGTGGCCACAAAAGCCAACATGGTCGCCATGTTGGGCTCAATCATACCCGCACCTTTCGCAAAGCCTGCGACCGAGATTTTTTTGCCCTGCCAAGTGAAACACGCCGTGGCAGTTTTAGGCCTGGTATCAGAGGTTAAAATCGCTTCCGCCGCCCGGGTACCCTCGGAGGATTCACGCGATAAACGTTTTGCTGCTTCCGTGATTCCAGCTGCGACTTTTTTCATCGGCAAGAGCTCACCAATCCGTCCCGTGGAACAAACCATGAATGTTTCATTGGGCGCGCCCACGGCCGCCGCTGAGAGTTTCGCCATCGCTAATGCATCTTCGTCGCCTTGCACCGAAGTGCAGGCGTTCGCATTGCCACTGTTCGCGACAATACCACGCACCCTACCTTTGGAAGCAATTAAGGCCGACTGACAAAACCGCACGGGTGCAGCTTTAACATCGTTTGTGGTAAAAACTCCGGCCGCCGCACAGGGTCGGTCCGCGACAATAACGGTTATGTCCAATCGCTCTAAACCCTTATTTCGGATGTCGCATCCCGCCGCGCCCACACGAAAGCCAGGGACATCCGTGATGCCGGGTGAATCGTTAAAAAACTCAATAGCCATTGGATAAAATCGCTTAGCGTAAACCTGTGGTTTCAGGCCAACCCATCATTAAGTTCAAGGCCTGCACGGCTTGACCGCCCGCTCCTTTCAAAAGGTTATCAATCACCGAAGTGATGATTAAATTTCCGGTCCGCGCGTCAGCGACCACTGAAATCGAAACCCGATTCGTGTTGGCGACGTGGGCTGTATCAGGGAAATCGCCTGACTTCAGAATCGAGACAAAGGGTTTCTCCGCATAGGTCTTTTGCCAACAGGCTTCGACTTGCGCTGCCGTCACACCAGGTGCCGGCACCACAATCGTGGTCGAAATTCCCCGATGCATCGGCGCGAGGTGCGGATTAAATTGAATGACCACTGGCTGACCCGCCGCGGCTGAAAAAGCTTCTTCAATTTCTGCAATGTGCCGGTGACCCGGAATACCGTAGGCTTTGACCGAGCCCTCCCGCTCGCAGAAAAGGTAATTCACGTCGGCTTTTTTACCCGCACCCGAAACACCGCTGTACGAATTAATAATCAGCCGACCTGGCTCGGGCTTCAATAAACCAGCCCGTAAAAGCGGCACGACAGGCACTTGAATGCTCGTTGGATAACAACCCGGGCACGCAATGAGTTTCGACGATTTCCACGCGGCATCGGTTTGTAATTCAGGAATCACATACCGCGCTTGGGCGACCAACGCTGGCGCCGGGTGCTCGTGTCCGTAATATTTTTTGTAATTATCCAGATTCCGTAACCGGAAATCGGCCGAGAGATCCAAGACTTGTTTACCCGCCGCCACTAAGGGTGCGGCGTACTCCGTTGCGACACCATGAGGCAAAGCCAAGAACCAGACGGCGACGTCGGAGGCGGCACACTCGGCCGGCGACGATGCAGAAAATTTCAGCGAGCCATCGACCAGTCCCCGCAACCGCGGTAACTCGTCCACGACCAACTTGCCCGCCAACGACCGCGAACACACGGAGGCGAGCGACACCTTGGGGTGTTGCGCTAAGACACGCACCAACTCCTCCCCGGTGTAACCCGAGGCGCCTACAATACCGACTTTGGTCAATGTTTGGGACATAGCGGAATGGAAAAGGATTAAACGACGTTTGGACGCTTGGACATAGAAAACTGGGCAATAAAAAAGCCCCGGGGTGCCGGGGCCTTGATAGTTCCTGTTTCCAGAGGCGGTTTAGCGCTTGGAGAACTGGAAACGCTTACGGGCACCAGGACGACCGGGCTT
>CANBWJ010000105.1 GCA_947373115.1 Opitutia bacterium
TGGGATTCCAATGGTAAAAAGTATTTAGATTTTGCTTCCGGCATTGCCGTCAACGCAATCGGACACGCCCATCCAACGTGGGTGAAGCGCGTCGCCGCCCAGGCGGGCAAGCTCGTGCATGTCAGCAATCTTTATCGGAATGAGCCGCAGGGTCGTTTGGCGGCAACGCTGGCTAACTACTGTGGGGCAGGGCGGGTTTTATTTTGCAACAGCGGCGCCGAGGCGAACGAGGCTTTGCTGAAATTAGCCCGCTTGCATGGTAAGAAAAAATCAGGCGAAGAAGGTAAATGCATTGGTGTCGTGGTCGCCGAGCGCGCGTTCCATGGTCGTACCTTTGGTGGCATGTCCGCCACGCCGCAGGAGAAAATTCAAAATGGTTTTAGACCTTTATTAACGGGTTTTTCTTCGGCGCCGTTGAATGACATTAAGGCGTGGGATAAGGCAATCAGCTCCACCGAAACCGCGGCCGTTTTGCTTGAGACGATTCAAGGTGAGGGGGGTATCTTTACCGCCGACCCCGCTTTCTTGCGTGACCTACAAGCCCTCTGTAAGTCACGTAACGTTCTATTTTTAATTGATGAGATCCAGTGCGGCATTGGACGTACGGGGAAATTCTTTGCTTACGAATACGCCGGCGTGAAGCCCGATGCGATTGCCATGGCAAAGGGGCTGGGCGGCGGTTTTCCCATCGGCGCCATTTGGATGGCTCCGCCGCACGATGAACTTTTTCAGCCGGGCTCACATGGTACCACTTTTGGTGGTGGTGCACTCGCAGCCACTGCGGCGCTCGCCGTCCTCGAAGTTATCGAGCAGGAAAAACTCTTGGCTAGAGTCTGCGACCAGTCGCCCGCCTGGCACGAAGCACTTAATGGTTTAGCGAAAAAATACCCGGCCCTTATTAAAGAAGTTCGCGGCCTGGGTTACATGGTGGGTGTGGCTATGAATGTAGACCCTCTCCCGGTGGTAGCGGCGCTACGTGAAGCCGGACTATTAGCAGTGCCTGCCAGTGGGATTGCCATACGCCTCTTGCCACCGCTGAATGCTTCGGTGGCCGAGCTTGATGCGAGTGTCGAAATTTTTGATCGGGTCTTGGCGGGCGTTAAAACCGCTTAATCGTCCAATTTAGGCACTATTTTCCTCTGTCCAAAATCTGTTCGGTAGTTATTTTCAACTTTTCCTTTCATGCGTCACTTCCTCAAAGAGACCGATTTATCCGTCGCTGAAACCGCGTCGGTGTTTGCCCATGCGGCGGCACTGAAGGCGGGTCGGGGGAAGGATGTATCCAATGCGTTGGCCCGTCAGTCCTGGGGCTTGCTCTTTTTCAAGAAGAGCACGCGCACGCGCGTGTCTTTTCAAGTCGGTGTCCATGAGCTCGGCGGCTTGCCCGTTATGCTCAATGCGGATGACATGCAAATCTCGCGCGGTGAAACAGTCGCAGACACCGCGAAAGTGCTTTCGCGTTACCTGCATGGCATGGTGATTCGTTGTCACGAGCACACCTTGCTCGAGGATTTTGCGAAGAGCGGCACGATGCCCGTGGTCAATGCACTTTCGGATTTTCTGCACCCCTGTCAGTTCATGACGGATATGTTCACGCTCGCAGAGCGGTGGTCTAAGGGAAAGCCCGAGCAGTATGCGGCTTCGCTTAAGGGACGGAAGATTGCGTTCCTCGGCGACACCGCTTGCAATATGGCCAACTCCTTTGTGTTGGGCGGGGCGGCGCTTGGGATTGAAATCGCTTTGGCCGGACCCAAGGGCTACGAACCTTCGGCCGAAATTCGTGAGCAGCTGAAGCGCGACGGCTTGAAGGAGACTTTTACTTTTACAACGGACGCCGCAACGGCCGTGAAGGGCGCCGACATGGTTTACACTGATGTGTGGGTTAGCATGGGCATGGAGGCCGAGAAGGCTGAACGCCTCAAGTTGATGCAGCCCTACCAAGTGAATGCGTCCCTAATGAAGCACGCTAAGGCCGATGCCTATTTCATGCACTGCTTGCCTGCACACCCGGGCGAAGAAGTTTCGGCGGACGTGTTGGCGAGTCCGCAGAGTATTATTTTTGATCAAGCCGAGAACCGTCTGCACGTACAGAAGGCCATCCTGGCTTTCCTGACGGGCTCTGCCCGTTAAATATTTATTATTATACACATGAGCAAAAAGAAGAAAATCGTTCTCGCCTATTCGGGCGGCCTCGACACCTCCGTCCTCCTTTCTTGGATCAAGGATAAGCACCAAGCTGAGATGATCGCCTTTTGCGCCGACATCGGGCAAGAAGATGAATTGAAAGGCTTGAAGCAGAAGGCGCTTAAGACCGGTGCTTCGAAGCTTTACATCGATGACCTGCAGGCGGAGTTCGCGCGTGATTTTATTTTCCCGATGATGCAAGCGGGTGCCATTTACGAAGGACAGTATTACCTCGGTACTTCGATTGCCCGACCTCTCATTGCGAAACGCATGGTGGAGATTGCGCGCAAGGAAGGCGCCACGGCGATTGCACACGGTGCGACCGGTAAGGGTAACGACCAAGTGCGCTTTGAGCTCACCTGTGCTGCTTTAGCACCTGATTTGGAAATCATTGCCCCTTGGCGCGACGAAAGTTTCCGCAGCGATTTCCCCGGTCGCGCGGAGATGATTGCGTACTGTGCGAAGAATAAGATTCCCGTCGAAGCCAGTGCGAAAAAGCCCTATTCATCGGACCGCAATCTCTTACACATCTCTTACGAAGCTGGCATTTTAGAAGACCCTTGGATGGATGCTTTTGCGCCCGCCAATAAGGCGATGTTTAAGCTCTCGGTGGCCCCAGAAGATGCGCCGAATAAAGCCGAGTACGTTGAATTAGAATTCCGTCAGGGCGACTGCATCGCGGTCAACGGCAAGAAATTGAGCCCGCTCGAAGTCATGCGCACGCTGAATAAGATTGGTGGTCGTCATGGCGTGGGTCGCGTCGACATGGTGGAGAATCGTTTCGTCGGTATGAAGAGTCGCGGTGTTTACGAAACCCCTGGTGGCACCATTTTGCACTTTGCTCACCGTCAAATCGAGTCGCTCACCATGGATCGCGAAGTCATGCACTTGCGCGATTCTCTGGTTCCGCGTTACGCCACGCTGGTTTACAATGGTTTCTGGTATGCACCGGAGCGTTTGGCTTTGCAGGCACTGATCACCGAGTCGCAGCGTAACGTCACGGGCACGGTGCGTGTGAAATTGTATAAGGGTGGGGTTTATGTGGCCGGCCGAAAGAGCCCGCGCTCCCTTTATAATCCCCATATTGCGACCATGGAGGCGGATCCCACCAAGGCCTATAATCAGAATGATGCCACCGGTTTCATTCGCCTCAATGGTTTGCGCCTGCGCGTGAACTCCAAGGTCAATGGCGTGCAGAACCTCAGTAAGACCGTCCGCTAAGACTTAAATTAAATATAAAAAAGGCGTCCGAGGGACGCCTTTTTTGTTTTAAATTGGAGGCGCGGGTCGGAATTGAACCGACGCATGGGGCTTTTGCAGAGCCCGGCCTTACCACTTGGCTACCGCGCCTAACGTTGACTGGGGGCAATCCTGACTCGCCCCACCTTTCTTTCAAGGGTTT
>CANBWJ010000106.1 GCA_947373115.1 Opitutia bacterium
CGTCAGATTGTTTGCGGTGCCAAGAATTTTAAAGCCAACGACCGCGTGCCCGTGGCCTTGCCTGGTACGGTGATGCCCGGCGGTTTTGAAATCAAAGTCTCAAAGCTGCGCGAAGTCGATTCGATGGGCATGATGTGCTCGTCGGAAGAATTAGGCTTGGGTAAGGGCGAAGATGGTCTGCTGATTTTAACTCCGCAAAAACCTGCACTCGGTACGCCACTCAATAAACTCTACGGTGCACCTGATGCCATACTCGAAATTTCGGTTACGCCTAATCGTGGCGATTGCTTAGGCTTGCGCGGTGTCGCTCGCGAAGTCGCAGCCGCCTTGGGTTTAGAATTAAAGCCATTAAAGATTAAGACCGCTGCAGGCTTAGCGGCCACACCTTCGGCAAAGGATGCCTTTAAGTTTGTGCGTTCGACTTCCGAGTTCTGTCCTTATTACACCTTGCGCACGCTGCGTAATGTAAAAGTCGGTCCAAGTCCGGATTGGATGCGTCGCGATTTAGAAGCCGCCGGTCTGCGTCCGATTAATAACGTCGTCGATATTACGAATTGGGTTCTGCTCGAACTGGGTCAGCCGCTCCATGCGTTTGATGCGAAGAAGGTTCGAGAGGGTATTGAGGTCCGTGCCGCTAAGGCGGGTGAAACTTTAACTTTATTGGACGGTAAGAAAATTAATTTAGAAGTGGGCTCATGTGTCGTTGCTGATGCGGAGCGTGCCCTGGTGCTTGCCGGCGTGATGGGTGGAGTCGAAAGCGGGGTCACCCACGAGACGACCGATATCCTTTTAGAGGCCGCCTGGTTCCGTCCGGGCGAAGTGCGTCGTGTGGCCCGACGGGCTGGCGTTTCGACCGATTCGTCGCACCGCTTCGCGCGCGATGTGGATCCGGCGGGCGTTGAACTCGCCTCGCGTTTAGCGACGGACCTTTTCATTGAACTCGCAGGCGCTCAAGAAGTCGGACCCGCCGTAGTCGTTGGCAAGCCACCACGCGCTGATGTGACGATTGAACTTCCCGCTGGATTTATTTCGGCGAAGTTAGGCGCCGTTATCGACGACAAACAAGTCGAAGCCGTTTTTACCCGACTCGGATTTAAGGTTTCCGCAAGCGGCAAAGGTTTTTCTGTCGTGGTGCCCTCGTATCGCTCCGATGTGACCCGTCCGATTGACCTCGTTGAAGAATTTATTCGTCTCCATGGTTCGGAAAAGATTCCGGCCAGCCGTCCCGTGGCTCCATTGCCGGGTGACAGCGATACGCGTTCATCGACTTTCACGCATGAGGCTGCTTTACGCTTAGCCGGTGCAGGTTTCACGGAATGCTGTCACTACACACTGCGCGACGCCTCCGAAATCGAGCGCACCTTGGGTGCCGCAGGTGCAGCCCAACTCGCCATGGAGAATCCACTCACGGCGGAGCAGTCGCACATTCGGGCATCGCTGATTCCTGGCTTGGCGTCGGCTCTCGCGTTAAACCTTTCGGTTCACGCTGATCCACGCGGACTCTTCGAAATCGGCGTCGTGTTCCGTCCGCAAGCCGATGGCAGCGTGCGCGAATTCCTTTCGGTCGCTTTAATTGCTTCGGCGGAACCAGTTGTTCGCTCGTGGAAATCACGTGAGGCCTTTGATGCTTTACGCGCCCAGCGTTTCGTCAGTGACCTCACTTCTTTAGCCGGCATTGCCTCTTCGCGTTTAACTTTCACTGCGGCTCAATCGGGGTTGTGGCAAGATGGTCACGCCTCGTCGCTCGCGGATCGCGGACGCTCGGTTGAGGGCGGTTGCGGTGTTTTAGATTTACGCTGGACCCGTCAGCTCGGCATCAAGGGCTCGGTGATTGCGGCGGAAGTATTTTTCCCTCGTGCAGCGTTTGGCGAAGCGTTGCGCACGCCACGCTTTGAAGCCTTCTCCTCTTTCCCACCCGCCACTCGTGATGTCGCTGTGATTGTGCCATCTACCGTGGTCGCAAGCGAAGTGTACAGTCGCGTGCAACAAGCCGCGGCCAAAGCTGCAGGCAAGGATTTTGCCCTGGAGGCGATTCACTGTTTCGACGTCTTTAGTGGTCCTGGCATGGCCGAAGGCACCAAGAGTTTGGCTTTTGAAATTCGCTGGCGTCACGAAGCTCGCACCTTGACCGATGAAGAAGCGAATCGTGCGATGGGTACAGTAATCGCCGCACTCGAAAAAGGAGCGGGTTGGACCATCCGTAAATAAATCATGTCACAAGGACTCGACATTGATCATTTGGCGAAGTTGGCGCGATTGAATCTCACGGCCGAAGAGAAGAAACTTTATACGGAGCAGCTCAGTCAGGTGCTGACTCACTTTGAAGCTTTGGCGAAAGCCGATTTGCCGCCCACGGCTGATGTAGCCATGGTCGTGGATGAATCAGCCTTGCGTAGCGACGAGCCCGGCAAGCCCTTGGGTGCTGAAGCGGTCACAAAAATCGCGCCCGCTTCACACGATGGTCAAATTTCCGTCCCGCGCGTCGTGGATGATGAATCGTAAGCATGGCTCAAGAACTCTACCAGTTATCGGCAGCCGAAATTTCCCAACGCCTAGTTAAGGGCGAATTCACTTCCCGTGTCTTGGTGGAAGCGCTGATGAAGCGTTACCATGCGTTGAATAAAAAAGTCGGAGCCTTTACGCACCTCGATGAGGCGGATGTCTTGGCTCAGGCCGATGCCTCGGATGCACGACGTAAGGCTGGAAAGATTCTAGGTCCGTTAGATGGTATCCCGGTTGGTATTAAGGATAATATCGCCGTGAAGGGACAGCCGCTGACCTGTTCGAGTAAGATGTTGGCTTCGTTGATCTCGCCGTACGATGCACACGTTATCGAGTCATTGCGTTCGGCGGGCGCGATTCTTTACGGTCGTTTGAACATGGATGAATTCGCCATGGGTTCATCCACCGAAAATTCTGCCGTACAAAAAACTTTTAATCCTTGGGATCTCGCTCGCATTCCGGGCGGTTCCTCGGGTGGTAGTGCCGCTGCTTTATCCGCTGGCTTAGTGCCTTTGGCTTTGGGTTCAGATACGGGTGGCTCGATTCGTCAACCTGCCTCGCATTGTGGCATTATCGGACTGAAGCCCACCTACGGTTTAATTTCTCGTTATGGACTAGTCGCGTTCGCTTCATCGCTCGACCAAATCGGGCCGATGGCACGCACCATTGATGACTGCGTGCTCTTGTTGAATGCATTGGCTTCGCCAGATGCGCGCGACATGACCTGCTTCGATAAGAATCATCGTCAGCAATTGCCTGAAGTTGCGGCGAAGTCGTTACGCATCGGCGTACCGAAGGGTGTCCTCGGGAGGGGTGTAGGCGCCGAAGTCGCTGCCGCCACTCAGGCCGCCATTGATTTTTATAAGTCGCAAGGCTGCACCATTGTAGAGGTCGACTTGCCAGCCTCTGAGCTCGCTGTCCCGACCTATTACGTCGTCGCGACCGCCGAAGCCTCTTCCAATTTAGCCCGTTACGATGGCGTGCGTTACGGACACCGTTCAGCCAACGCCAAGACCCCGATCGATATGATGACGAACAGTCGCTCGGAAGG
>CANBWJ010000107.1 GCA_947373115.1 Opitutia bacterium
CCTTTCGAACGCTTCAAGGCCGGACTAGAAATGATCCGCGAACAAGAAGCGATTGATGCCTGGGTTAAATCCATGTCGCGTCGCAATGAGTACGCCCCCAAGGATCGCAAAGAAGGCGAACCCGAGCGCCTCGAATCCATCGATGCCGCCCGCGGCTTCCTCTTAGCCTTCCGCAAAGACGCGACCGTTATCTCACGCAATCAAGTGCGTTTCCCTGGCCGTCTCCTCGCCGAAATGCCCCCTGGCCCCTTGCGCGACTGCGTGCGCTACGCCCTCGAATTACAGCGTCAATTCCCGCTCGATACCGCCAACGGTATCCGCGGCCGCCTCCGCAAAGAAGGCTTCCACCTTTATAAGAAGGGATCCAAGGGCATCACCTACGCTTGCGGCGTGCGCCGTAAATGCCGCGACCCTCAAGCGACCTTTAGCGATTCGATGCAAAAGATTTTTGATTCGCTCGATAAGACCTCCGGACAGCAAAGCAAAGACGTCGTCCTCTCTATCGGCGGTGAAGCCGCCGACGATGCCGCCAAGGCACGTGTCCTCGCCGATCTTAATTTCCTGATCAATGAAGGTTACATCGCTAAACTTCACGACGGTCGTCTCTTCGCTCAACCCGTTCTCAGCTCTCAGGCCAAAGCCAAGGAAGAAGCCGCGAACGAAGATACGACAGAAGAAAGTAAGTGAAGTCTGATACCAGGTGACTGGTGTCAGGTCTCAGGAGAAATTCAGGTATCGGCTATCAGGTTTCAGGATTTATCACCCGAATCCCGTTACCTGGTGCCCGACTCCCGACACCCGATACCATCCCGAGACCTGAGACCAGTCACCTGATACCTGTCTTATTTCCAATTCTCCCCGATCCAAGGCGTGGGCAAAACACGTCGATACCACTTGCCGCTGCGACCAACCAACGCGTCAGGTGGATTCGGCACACCGTGAAATACGACAATCTTCGCACCATCAGGAATCGTAGGTGTTTGGAAAAATGAGAAGGGGAAATATTTTACGCAGTGACGCTTAAAACTCCGACACCAAGTCTCGGGCCAATACCCGACTTTACCGTGCGCCGAAAGCTGAGCCGTCAAATACTCCTGCTCATTACGATGCTTCTTACGGACCAACTCCAAATTATTGCGGAAATAATCAATGACATCGGCATGTTGACCCGCGGTCCAACGGTACACCGATGAATTGCCGGTGTAGTGACCCTTCTGCCAATCGCGGATAATTAAAAAGTCTCCTGGCTGCTCGAAGAATGAGTTAATGTTTCCGACAATCACGATATCGATGTCGAGAAAGAGGACTTCGCCCTTTAATTCAGGGCCGCCCTTGGCCGTTAAATCGGGCGAAAACGAAACCAGCTTCGTCCAACCGCGCTCCGGTGCACCCGCAGGCAATTTCAGACTCGGAATCGGAAAAGTCTCAATGCCAGCGTTAAGACCTGCGCGATTATCCGTCAGACAGACAAAGCGATGAGGGATGGTGAGGTGACGCTGCACCATGGAGTGTAATCGGTTCACATACTCCGGACCGTACTTCGTGCCCCACTTCATACAAAGAATTGTAGCCATCTGAAAGCCCATCCTGCCCACCTGCCCCTCCCACTCCAGCCAAAAACCCAAAGGGGTCAGGCTGTTAGTAAAAAGCCCTGTTAGTAAAACCGCCCCAAAACATCAAATTTACTAACACCCACTTTCACTAACAGCCTGACCCCTTCCAGGCACATATTGTCTACGTCAAATTAAGTCATTTAAATAAACGTGGAGGACTGCCAAATCCATGATTTAACTCAATTCACCCCAGCCTCCTATGAGAAAAATGCTCTTCATATTAATTCTTGGTTTTATTTCGTACCCACAGCTAAAGGCTAAAACCACCACGGGGGCTGACGAGGGCGTGACCGTCGACATGAGCGGGACCAACTCGGTACAACCTGAAACCCCCACCGCCCGCGATGCCCGCATGGCCTGGTGGCGCGAGGCTAAGTTCGGACTATTCATCCACTGGGGAGTTTATGCCGTACCCGCTGGAAAATACGGTGACATCGATAGCTACGGTGAATGGATCATGTGGAACACCAAAATGTCCCCAGCCGAATACCAAGGTTACGCTAAAAAATTTAATCCAGTTAAGTACAATCCCGAGCAATGGGTGAAAATCGCCAAAGACGCTGGTATGCGTTACATGGTCATCACTTCAAAACACCACGACGGCTTCGCACTCTTTCCATCACAAGCGAGCAAGTGGAATGTCGTCGATGCCGCCGCTTACGGCAAAGACCTCCTGGGCCCACTCGTCCAAGCCGCCCACTCTCAAGATTTGAAAATCGGTTTCTACTATTCCCACTCACAGGATTGGAATAATCGAGGCGGAGCGATTAAGTCCTTCAAAGAAGGCGATGGCTGGGACGAATCTCAAAAGGGGTCGTTTGATTCTTATCTTGAAAATACCGCCAAACCGCAAATACGCGAAATCCTCACCAATTATCCGATCGATATCCTTTGGTGGGATACGCCACTCCACATGTACAAGCCACGTGCTGAGCCGATTGCTAAAATGTTAAAAGATATTCGTCCGAATATCCTCACTAACTTACGCCTCGGCGGAGGTTATGGCGACTACGCCACTCCCGAACAGTTCGTACCTTCAACCGGATTAAAAGGTGACTGGGAAACCTCCATGACGATGAATAAACACTGGGGCTACAACGCCGCAGACCAGAACTGGAAATCGTCTTCTGAACTCATCCAAAAATTAATCACTATTTGCGCCAAGGGCGGTAATTTTTTGCTCAATGTCGGACCAACGGCGGAAGGGGAAATTCCCGCTGAAAGCGTGAAGCGACTCAATGACGTGGGCCAATGGCTCAAGGTGAACGGTGAATCCATTTACGGAACCACCGCCGGACCCTTCCCCTTCCTCACCTGGGGTGCCGCGACGCGGAAAAATCAAATCGTATACCTGCATGTGTTTAACTGGCCTGCCGACAGCCAACTGCGCTTACCCCTGCTCAGCAGAATTAAGAGCACGACCTTGCTCGTTGACCCAACGAAAGAACTCCAGACGACACTCAGTTCTACGGGCACCATTATTCAGCTGCCGCCTCAAGCACCCGATAGCGTTGCCTCGGTGATTAAACTCGAGATTGCCGAAGAGCCTAAGGTTGAACCGATTGCTTCCTTTAATAAGAAACTGATTGCGACCAGTGAGTCTCCTAAGAATCGCGTAGCCGCCGCCCAAGATGGCGATGCCGCCCAATACTGGGAGGCCGCCGCCGATGATAAGAATGCTTATTTAGAATATGATTTAGGCCAACCCACCTTAGTCCATGCACTCGCCGTTGATGAACCCGATCGCTGGCCGCGCTACAAACAAGAACTGCGCGTAGAAATCGAGACGGACAAAGGATGGACACCTCTGCTTTCCACCGA
>CANBWJ010000108.1 GCA_947373115.1 Opitutia bacterium
AAATGCTCTGGCCGTCGCTTCTGCGAAGAGTCCCTTTACTGGAAATGGGAAAATAAAACCCTGCCCGATCTTTATGCGATTCCGGTTGGGGAACTGCGAAAACAACTCGTTCCATTTGCGCCCAAAGATTCACGTCACCCAGCCAACCATGCCCTCGAAGCCATCCTCGCTCGGCTAGGGTATTTAGAAGCCGTTGGACTGGGTTACCTCGCCCTGGATCGATTGTCTCGCACCCTCTCAGGCGGCGAAGTACAGCGCGTGAATTTAACTTCATGCCTCGGCGCCTGCTTAGCCGATACCGTTTTCGTACTCGATGAACCCAGCGTTGGCATGCACGCACGTGACCTTGGTCGCATGGTCGGCATTCTACGCGGCCTCGTTGAACAAGGTAATACGGTGGTCGTCGTCGAACACGATGACTCCGTCATGCGTGCGGCCGACTGGCTCATTGAAATCGGACCTCAACCCGGAGCCGAGGGCGGACATTTAGTCTACGCCGGCAAACCCGAAGGCATTCTTAAAGTCAAAGGTTCAGCCACCGGAGAATGGCTCTCCGGCAAGCGCAAGCCTGCGCTCAATCCATTACGCGTCGTCGATAACGCCACACCTCGACTCCGCGTGGAAAACGCCACGGCGAATAATCTAAAAAACTTTTCCTGCACCCTGCCGCTCGGCCGACTGGTCGGACTCTGTGGCGTCTCGGGCTCGGGCAAATCAACCCTACTTCACCAAGTCATCGGTCGACGCGACCCCGAGTCGGGCGAAGAAGCAAATAAACTTATCGGAAAACTCATCTTCGATATCGACGCCTCGGAAATTGCGCTCATCGATCAATCGCCCGCCTCACGCACCCCACGTTCAAACCCAGCGCTCTATGTCGGCGCCTGGGACGCGATCCGCAATCTCCTCGGTAATTCTGACGAAGCCAAAGCGGCCGGACTCACACCTTCGCACTTTTCTTTTAATGCGGGCGAAGGGCGCTGTGAACGTTGTGGTGGCGCCGGCTGGGAATCCGTCGAGATGCAATTCGTCTCCGACGTCGCCCTACCCTGTCCATCGTGTAACGGAAAACGTTTTCGCGATGAAGTACTCGCCTTTCAGTTCGACGGCAAATGCGTGGCCGACCTCCTGGCGATGTCCGTTAGCGAAGTGCGCAAATTCTTAGGGGGTCGCACACCCGCCAGCAATCAACTCGCCGTGCTTGAAGAAGTCGGCCTCGGCTACCTTTCACTGGGACAACCGCTTACCACGCTTTCTGGCGGCGAGGCCCAGCGTCTCAAACTAGTTCGCTACCTTTCGCGACTGGACCCACGCAAACCTGGTGCCCTCTTATTACTAGATGAGCCTACCACGGGCCTGCATCGCGAAGATGTTTCTCGTCTAATTAAACTACTCCAACGTCTGGCCGATGCGGGGCACTCACTCATCGTCGTCGAACATCACCTGGACGTGCTCAAGTCATGCGATTGGCTTTTAGAAATGGGCCCCGAAGCGGGACCGCAAGGCGGACAGCTCGTCGCCGAAGGCACGCCTGACACCGTCAGCCGCAGCCAAACGGTCACCGGTAAATTCCTTGCCGCCGGCGAAGCGGCCTTTGCGGGTCCAACTAATTATCAAGCTAAACCTCGCACCACTTCTATTTTGCTGCGCGGCGCCCGTGAACATAATTTGAAAAATGTTTCACTGGAAATCAATCACGGCTCGCTCACCGTCATGACGGGCGTTTCCGGCTCCGGGAAATCTTCCTTAGCGTTCGATATTCTTTTCGCCGAAGGCCAACGCCGCTTCCTCGAATGCGTTTCCGCCTACGCCCGCCAATTCGTCGAGCAACTTCCTAAGCCCGACATCGATTCACTCACTGGGCTTCCACCGACCGTCGCCATTGAACAACGCGTCACTCGCGGCTCCACCAAGTCAACCGTCGCCACCGTCACCGAGGTCGCCCAATACCTTCGCGTCCTTTTCGCCCGAGCCGGTATCTTACATAGCCCCATCACCGGCGAGCCACTGCAGGAAATGACCGAAGACACGGTGGTGCGAATGGTTATTAAAAATATAAAAGCAGCCAAACGCGGAAAATTACTTTTAGCCTCGCCGCTCGTCCGTGCCCGTAAGGGTCACCACCGCCCCCTCGCCGAATGGGCTGAAAACAAAGGGCTCCGCCTCCTGCGTTGCAATGGCAAGCTCACCGCCGTCGAAGGCTTCGAAGGGTTGGATCGTTACCGCGAGCATGATGTCGACGCCATCTTCGCCGTACTACGTAGTGACGGAACTATTCTGCGACCCGACGAGACGGAAGAGAGCGGCGACAAAGCAATACGCGAAATCGTCCGACAGGTTTTACAAGCCGGTAAAGGCGCCTGCCTGCTGCTCGATGAACGCGGCGAGCAAGTGGCCTTCCTTTCAACTTCGCGGAGCGACCCCGCCACCGGCGAATCGTATCCCGAGGTCGACCCCAAACACCTTTCCTGGAATTCCCCCCGCGGTTGGTGTCCCGATTGTCGCGGACATGGCCACGAGGTCACAAGCTTCTCTGCCGACGAAGAAGAGACGCTTAACGAGAATGCCATGGCCGATAAGGTGGGCGAAAAGATTTGCCCTACCTGCCAAGGTGAACGCCTCGGCCCCGTCGGCCGCTCCGTTAAACTTCATACCGCTAACGGAAAATCCATTTCACTGCCAGGTCTTCTAAAATTACAATCCAAGGAGGCGCTCGATTATTTAAATGCGCTCAAATTAGACGCCCGCGAGAAAGCGATCACCGAAGCACTCCTGCCCGAAATCTCCGCCCGCCTAAAATTCCTCGATTCCGTTGGACTCGGTTACTTGGCACTGGATCGCGGCGCCGACACGCTTTCGGGTGGCGAAGCTCAACGCATCCGACTCGCCGCACAATTAGGCTCCACCCTTTCTGGTGCCCTCTACGTGCTCGACGAACCTAGCATCGGCCTGCACCCACGAGACAATGATCGACTCATCGAGTCACTTCGCGAACTCCGCAACCGCGGCAACACCGTCCTCGTTGTCGAACACGACGAAGATACGATGCGTGCGGCCGATCAGATCATCGATATGGGTCCAGGTGCTGGCGTACACGGCGGCACGGTCATCGCCCAAGGCACGGCCAAAGAATTAGAAAAAAATTCCGACTCCATCACTGGCCAATCCCTTAAGACATCCATCGCCCACCCCTTGCGCGGAAAACGTCGCGCCATCAGCGGCAAGGAAGGACCGAAAGATTGGATAAAATTAAAGCATGCGTCCCTGCGCAACCTACGCGGCTTCGATGTCGCCTTCCCCGCCGCCCGACTCTCCGTGGTCTGCGGCGTCTCAGGTGCAGGCAAGAGCACGCTGATGACCGACCTACTCGCACCCGCCGCACAATTCGCTATCAGTAAAAAGAAAGGCGGA
>CANBWJ010000109.1 GCA_947373115.1 Opitutia bacterium
TGTCAAATCAACGGACAAGAGGTCTGCGCCGTGCCACTGACGTCTAAGCAACTGCCCCTGACTTTACCCGAAGTAAAATCCTACCAGCCTTCGCCGACCGGTGATTCACCGCTATCCAAAGAGCCCGAATGGACCGAGGTTTGGTACAATCTCGCCGACGGCGAAACCGTCGCCCAATCCAAACCACAACCCGGACCACTCTGGATCAAGGCCTCGCGCGAAACCAACACGATGCCGCAGTGGGCAGGCTCCTGCTGGTACTACCTGCGTTACCTCGATACTTTAAATAACAAAGAAATCGTCGGTGCCGACGCTCTTAAATACTGGGGCAACCCTGACTTCTATATCGGCGGCGCCGAACACGCGGTCCTTCACTTACTGTACGCCCGCTTCTGGCATCGCTTCCTCTACGATATCAAAGTTCTGCCCACGCCCGAACCGTTCCAAAAACTTTTCCACCAAGGCCTGATCCTCGGTGAAGACGGCGAAAAGATGTCCAAGAGCCGCGGTAACGTGGTCAACCCCGACGTCATCGTCAAAGAACACGGTGCCGATGCACTGCGTATGTATTTAATGTTCCTCGGACCGCTCGAAGCTTCCAAGCCATGGAACACCGACGGCATCGCCGGCATCACCCGCTTCCTCCGTCGCCTCTGGCGCCTCGCGGTCGATGAGACCACCGGAAAAATTTCCAGCAAAATCAACGACACCGCCGCCGAGCCCGAAGAACTCGTACGCGAACTCCACAAGACGATTCAAAAAGTCACCAAGGACGTCGAGACCCTACAATTCAATACGGCCATCTCCCAAATGATGATCCTGATGAACGCCGCCGAAAAGTCGGCGACCATCAAGCGCTCCACCGTCGAAGATTTTGCCCGCCTCGCTGCCCCCTTCGCGCCACACGTCTGCGAGGAAATCTGGCAACGCCTCGGTCACAACGAAAGTATCTCCAACGCCGGCTGGCCCAAACTCGATGAATCCAAACTCGTCGAAACCACCGCCGAAGTTGTCTTCCAGGTTAATGGTAAGGTGCGCTCCTCCGCCAAGGTCGATAAAGGCATCAGCAAAGAAGCCCTCCTCGCCCTCGCGAAGGCCGATCCCGCCGTGCAAAAATACCTCGAGGGCAAACCCGTAGTTAAGGAAATCATCGTCCCAGGTAAGCTCGTGAATATCGTCGTCGCTGGCTAAGCGTACCTTCCTACCGACACAAAAAAGGCCTCCGCATTGGAGGCCTTTTTTATTATCTGACTTAAGACTAGATGTTCGCCTTCTCTAGGCGAGGTAACATGAAGTGGTGAATCGCAAACGCGGTAACGTAAGCGAACGCACAGAAGGCAAAGAGAATAGCGTAACCATTGGTCGTGGAGTCGAGCACAAGACCCGCCACAATTGGGAAGATAATACCACCGACCGAACCCGCCATACCACCCAAGCCACTGGCAGAGGCGACCGCATCGCGCGGGAAGGTTTCAGAGACCACAGCATACAAGCTGGCAGACCAGGCTTGGTGAGCCGAAGCAGCGAAGCCAATAAGCAACACCGCTTCCCACATACCTAAACCACGCACGAAGAAAATCGGCAAGGAACAGAGGGCAAATAACAGCAACGATACTTTGCGCACCGTGATCATGTCGTAACCACGTTCCGCAATCTTCTTCACGGCCCAACCGGCAAAGATACTCAAGACCGTCACAATGCCGTAAAGCGTTACGAGCGGCAGACCCATAGCCTTAATATCCAAGTGCTGCTCTTTCTTAAAGTAGTCAGGGAGCCAAATTAAGTAGAACCACCAAACAGGATCGGTCAGAAATTTCGCAATCATGTAGGCCCAGGTTTGCTTCACGCGCAGCAAGCTCGACCACGGAATCTTGCGCTCAGGAGCGACTTCTTCCTCCGCTAACTGTGGAGCCTTCTTATAAAGAGGAATCCAGAAAAGAATCCAAATAATACCGAGCACACCGGCCGCCACAAAGGTTGATCTCCAACCATAGGTCACCGCCATAATAGGGATTACTGCAGGTGCAATCAGAGCACCAATATTT
Organism: Opitutia bacterium; assembly: GCA_947373115.1. Lineage (GTDB taxonomy): Bacteria > Verrucomicrobiota > Verrucomicrobiia > Opitutales > UBA953 > UBA953. The sequence goes on from CANBWJ010000109.1 coordinate 2,046, forward strand.
GATCCGGAATTGAAGAGTGCATTCGCAAAGGCACGTTCCGCACGCGGGAACCACTGCGCCGTGGTTTTAATCGCCGCTGGAAAATTACCCCCTTCACCAACACCCAAAGCGATACGTGCATAATAGAAGCCAGAAATCGAACCCACCAGGGCGTGACCTGCGGCTGCCGCCGACCACGCAAAAATCGAAACGGCATAGCCAATCTTCGTTCCAAAACGGTCAATAAACCAACCGAAGCCTAAGAGACCAAAAGCATATGCACCCTGAAAGGCCGAATTAACCATGCCGTACTGGGCATTGGTCCAATGGAGCTCACTATCGAGCATCGGCTTTAGTAATGCCAGAATTTGACGATCAATATAATTGATAGTCGTAGCGAAAAACAACAGAGCCAAAATCACCCAGCGGTAAGGTGAAACCGCCGGAGAGGAATTAGGGGCATTATTCATGGGTAGGAGTTAATAAACGGCTGAATTTTTTCGTGTCGACCCTAGACTTTCTTTGACTTTCACCCGAAAACTCGGCTTCTTCCAAGAACTCTATGAAGCCACGCATCCTCCTCACCACCACTTCATTCCAAGACACCCCCGGCGAACACCATCGCCTCCTTAAAGAAACGGGTTGGGAAGTGGTCACCGCTCGTGGTCCTCTCAGCGAGGCCGACACGTTAGCGTTAATGGGGGAATTTGACGGATACATTTGTGGCGACGACATGATCACCCAAGCGGTCATTGATAAAGCCCTCCCTCGCCTCAAGGTCGTCAGCAAGTACGGCATCGGTGTCGACAAGATCGACGTAAAATACCTCACCTCTAAAGGTATCCCCCTCCTCTTCACCCCCGGCGTCAATCACACGACCGTCGCCGAACATACCTTCCTCCTCCTCCTCGCCCTCGAGAAGAACTTCTACTTCCACACCGACTCCACCCGCTCCGGCACCTGGAAACGTAAAACAGGTCGCGAGCTCCTCGACAAAACTATCGGTATCATCGGCATGGGCCGCATCGGCAAAGAAGTCGCCATCCGCGCCCGCGCCTTCGGCATGAAGGTCGTTGGCTTCGATCTCTATTGGGACGACAAGTTCGCCGCACAGTACGACGTTCAACGCGCCGCCACCATGGACGACGTTTTTGCAGTCTCTGATTACCTTTCTCTCCACACCAACCTCACGCCCGAAACGCGCGACCTGATCTGCGCCAAGAACATCGCCAAGATGAAGAAAGGCGTACTCATTCTTAATTGTGCCCGTGGTGAAATCGTCCACACCGACGATATCGCGGCCGCTCTTAAGTCCGGCCAAGTGGGCGGTTACGGTACCGACGTACTCGACGA
>CANBWJ010000110.1 GCA_947373115.1 Opitutia bacterium
TGAACTCGATGTTCATTTGCCTAACTAAAAAGGAAAGGACAAAAGAACCTGTTTTTAATCGTTAAAGAGCGTTTTCATCCATTTTTCGTACGCCATCCAATACCTATCCCGTCTTGTTGCACTAAAACGAAACTTTAATCTTCGTATAAACATTTTAACTTCTCCCAATAAAATCAACCCTCTAGCTGAATCCCACCATTGCCCCCAGGGAGATACATTCAGCGAGTGGTATAGAACCTCCCAATTGAGAGCATTCAGTCTTGCCGTTCGTAATATTATTTTGGCATCTAATTCAGAAACGTAGCCATTTTTTTTGGCATGCGCTATATCAATACTCCATTGAGAGAAATTCTGGCTATGTTTTTTTGCAAAACTTAAATGTTCCAACTTTAATTTTTCGCTCAAGCCTAAGCGCCATTTCCATGGGTTCTCTGATTCATTGTTAGTGTGTAGCCGATAAAAAAGTAGGCTTTCGGCTATAAAGTAGATCTGGCCCAAAAGGAGGGCCCTAACCCAATAGGTGTTGTCTTCGCTGTGACTGCCCCCCGGAAGTATCTTGCCAAATTTTTTGAAAACTTCTGCTCGGTAACTTGCACTTGCGCCCAAAATATATGATCCCGCATGGATATTTTTCTTATTCTGAGCGTAAGAGAAAAGGCCGTCGTGGGTGGAAAACTTTTTGTATGGAATGTCCTCCCCGTGCTCATCGATACGCCTAACTTCTGATAACACCAGCATAACGCTGAGATTACTTTGGTAGACTTCCACATGCCTTCGAAGGCGATGAAGGAATGCCCTGTCATCGCCAGATATGTGCATAATTATATCACCAGACGCAGCGGCGGTTGCTCGATTAAAGGACTCAACCATTCCGTGATTTTTCCCATCGCTTGCAAAAATGACCTCAACATTACCGGGGGTCTCATTTTTCAATATTTCTTTAATTATAGGTAAAGTTCCATCGGTAGAGCCGTCATCATGAACAACTAACTCATATTTAGGGTAGTCTTGCTGTAGGGCACTCCTCAGAGCTTCGGCCACAAACAGCTCATGATTATAAGAAAGGAATATTATACTTACTTTCATTATTATCGCCCCGCTAATCGCTCCAAAATGAGCTCGTAGGCCTTCACGGCCCGCTCCGCCATTTTGATTTCAAAATTCTCGTCCGGGGCATGCAGATTCGATTCTGGCGTGAATAAGCCAATCATCACCGAGTCGAGTCCGGTCTCACGTCGGATGTCACCGATAATAGGCACGCTACCACCTTCGCGTAAATAAAGCGGAGCGCGACCAAACGATTCAGCAATTGCTTTCTCGGCCTCACGGAACGCTCGCGCTAAAACTGGATTCTGATCCTTGGGCGTATTGGATCGGTCGGGCGGACAAACATAATACGCCGCATTGCCCTGCATCTCCTTCACTTCCACACGCACACCCTTCGGTGCACGCGCCCGCACGGCCTCAGCAACCTTGCGATGCACGTCGACCGGATCCTGCCCTGGGACCAATCGACAAGTAATTTTTGCGAAAACTTTTGAGGGTATAACCGTCTTCGAGCCCTTTCCTTGATAGCCGCCACCAATACCATTAAATTCCAGGGTCGGCGCAAAGCGCACCGCTTCCAACGCATTCAGTCCTGGCGCAGGGTGTAATTCATCCACCGATAAAAACTTTCGGTACTCATCCTCCGTCATCGGCAACTTCTTTAATTCATCGCGCTCCCAGCGCACTGGCTGCTCCACGCCATCGTAAAATCCCTCAATGTTTACGGCATTATCCGCATCATGCAGCGAGGCACATAACTCCGCCAAGGCCTGAATGGGATTGTAGACGGCGCCGCCGTGCAGGCCAGAATGTAAATCGGAACGCGGACCAGTCAGGCCAACCTCCAAACCAACGATGCCACGCAATCCAGTGGTGATGACAATTTGATCCGACGAGGGACTGGCGGTGTCAGACAACAAAACACAGTCCGCTTCGGATAATTCTTTTTTATAATTATTTAAAAATTCCGGAAAACTGGGTGAACCAATTTCCTCTTCACCTTCGATTAAAAAGGTCACACGCAATGGTAGATCAGGCTTACGCTTCAATAAATTCGCCAGCGCCACGACCGCTGCCAAGTGTGGGCCCTTATTATCCGCCGTACCTCGACCCCACACACGACCATCGCGCACGACCGGCTCAAACGCCGGCGAACTCCATAAGTTCAACGGGTCCGCTGGCTGGACGTCGTAGTGACCGTATAAAATTATGTGCGGCCATTCCTTGGGGCCCTTCCGACGTGCCAGCACAATGGGGTGCAATGGGGTCGGCACGACCTCGACCTCCAAGCCCGCCCGCTTGAGTAAGCCGCAAATATGCTCCCGCGCCCCATCCATCCCCGCCTTAAAGGCCGAATCGGTCGAAACACTGGGGTGCTTCACATATTCGATAAGCTCTTTAATCAGGTCCATGCCTCCATTAGGCGAGTTCCCCACCCAAGCGCAAGTTCCAGCCCCCTAACCCTTCCCCTCCCCCTATCTCTAATTTGCACTTTTGCACCTTTCCACTTTTCCACTGCCTCTTCATCCCTGCCCCTATCCCTCATTTGCACCTTTGCACTTTTGCACTTTTCCACTGCCTCTTTAATCCCTGCCTCCCCCTGACCCCTGTCACCTGACACCCGATACCTGACACCCGAAACTCTCCCGAGACCCGACACCCGTCACCTGGCACCTGGCACCTGTTCTCCCACCTTTCCACCTTTGCACAGGAGCTTTGCTCCGATTTCCACATTCCCACTGCCTCTTTCTTTCCTGCCCCTACCCCTAACCCTCATTTGCACTTTTGCACGGCTTCAACTTTTTTAACCTTCCCCCACCTTTCCTTCACTACCATTACTAATCCATGTCCGCCGCGGAACAATTAAAGGCCATGAAGGCCCGCACCGAGAAATTCATCGGGGAACAAGAAATCGCCAAACGCCTCGAGGCCGGCAAAACCCTCCGCGTTAAACTCGGCGTCGACCCCACCCGCCCTGACCTCACCTTCGGCCACATGGTGGTCTTAAATAAACTGCGTCAGTTTCAGGACCTCGGACACCAAGCGGTCCTCATCATCGGCGATTACACAACTCGCATCGGCGATCCCACCGGTCGCTCCGACACCCGCCCCGTACTCAGCGAGGCCGACATCGAAGCGAATGCTAAAACTTATCTCGAGCAGGCCTACCGTATTTTAGATCCGAAAAAAACTGAAGTGCGTCGCAACAGCGAGTGGTTCGGGAAAATGTCGTTCCTCGATGCGCTTAACCTAAGTCGTCAAATGACGGTGGCACAAATGCTCGTTCGCGATGACTTCGCTAAGCGCTACCAAGAGCAAAC
>CANBWJ010000111.1 GCA_947373115.1 Opitutia bacterium
TGTTCCCAGGCAGCGGAGACTTCGCTGAGGAAGCCCTGGTTCGATGTCAGCGAGCGTTCGGTTAAAATCTCGTTGGGTCGGTGGGTACCGTAACGATTGATGCCTGACATCGAAATAAAAACCTGGGGCGGGTTTTTTAATTCGGCCAAGGTACGCGCCAGCAAGGTGGTGCCTTCGACGCGACTCTGTAAGATTTTCTTTTTTCGCGAGACGGTCCAGCGTTGAGCAATGGGTTCACCGGCCAGGTGAATAACGGCGACCGAATTTTCTAAGCAAGTGCGGTCAATCCACCCCGTGGCTGGATTCATTCCTTGGGCGGCGTCAGATCGACTACTAAAGGGTATGACGGTGTAGCCTTGAGATTGAAGCAATGAAGTCAGCGCTCGACCAATCATGCCACTGGCACCGGTGATGATTACTCGGCCGCTCATGCCGCGAGCATTGCGACTGACATTATAACCATCACTAAATCTTCCATGAGCGTGACGGTTGACATCGGAAGGTTGAGGGAGGTACCGAGGCAGGCACATCTTATGGCCTGTTTATTGCGGAGGGCCTGGATAACCCCCAGACTTCCCACGGTCATAACTGCGATGGTCGTGTAGAGCGTGAAAGTGATTTGATAGCGGAAAAGAAAGGCAAAACCGAGGGCCAGTTCGATGAAAGGGTAGACCAGACCGTAGGTCGGGTATGCTTTTGCTAGTAAGTCGTACGTGCCGTATGCACTTTGAAAACCTTTCAAGTCGAACAGCTTAAAAGTCGCAAAGACGATGAAGAATCCCGCCATAAAATTCAGCATCCAGTCGGATGAATTACGGATGGAGTGAAAAGAAACTAAGCTGATGATACCGACGATGAGTAAAAGTGGGAGGTAGGTTTGGAACCATGTTTTTTCCGTAACTTCCGCCGTGGTTGCATCGTTTGCTAATTCGGAGAGCTGATAGGGTCCGGCAGCTTTAAGGGCTTGGTTGAGTTGACTAAGCTCGGGGATGGAATTGGCGGACAGGGTTGCCCGAGGTGGATACAGACTCACTTCTGCAGCGCCAAATGCTTGGAGTGCTTTCTGAATTTTATCCACACAAGCACCGCAATGCATGCCAGTGACCTGAAAGGTGGTTTTCATGTGCGGGTGACGACGAGAATCCAAGGTTTGGCAGAGTCGGGGAAGTAACCTACTTTATTAATTATATAACCCTCCTTCTCAGACGCCACGGCAAATTGTAGAACGGCGTTGGATTCGTCGGTGCCTCCAGGGTGGCCCGTGTAAGTAACGCAAATGATGCGTCCGCCTGAGCGCAGTTGGGCGCGTGCGTCCTGCAGGGCGATTGAGGTGCTGGCTGGCAGGGTCACAATTTTTTGATCACTGCCTGGCAGGTAGCCTAAATTAAAAAGCACGGCACCGACTTTGCGTTGGTGCGCCGTGGGGAGGGCTTCTGAAATTTCGGCATGTGAACGGTGGTGCAGGGTGACGGTCGAGTTAAGGCCGGCACTTTCGATAAGTTTGTGGGTCGCCGCAATGGCTTCAGCTTGCACATCGAAAGCGTGCACGTGTCCCTTGGGGCCGACGGCCATCGCTAAAAATGCAGTGTCGCGACCTTTACCAGCGGTGGCATCAATCGTGATGTCGCCTGGATTTAAAACTTCCGCTGCCAGTGTCTGGGCGCGTTCGGTGACGCGAATGGGGTTTACGGGAGCCAAGGGAATTTTCCAAAGTTTGGCGGACGTTTTTCATTCCAGGCCTTGCGGCCTTCATCGCCTTCTTCGCTCAGGTAATAGAGTAGGGTGGCGTTCCCTGAAAGTTCTTGGATGCCGGCTTGGCCATCGAGTTCGGCGTTGAAGGCCGACTTGAGACAGCGAATCGCGAGCGGACTCTTGGTCATGATCTCTTGGGCCCACTTTTCACCTTCTTGATCCAGTTGGGCGTAAGGAACGACCGTGTTAACGAGCCCCATGTCCAGGGCTTCTTGGGCATTGTACTGTCGGCAGAGGTACCAAATCTCACGGGCTTTTTTCTGGCCGACGATCCGGGCTAAGTAAGAGGCGCCGAATCCGCCATCGAAACTCCCAACGGTTGGGCCGGTCTGACCGAAGATGGCGTTGTCGGCTGCAATGGTTAAATCGCAGATGACATGTAAGACGTGACCGCCGCCGATGGCGTAGCCGGCCACCAAAGCGATGACGACTTTCGGCATAGAGCGGATGAGTTTTTGTAAATCGAGAACATTAAGACGGGGCACGCCGTCTTTGCCGACGTAGCCACCTTTTTGATCGCCTCGAATTTTTTGATCACCGCCCGCACAGAAAGCAAACTTACCGTCTTTTTGGGGATTGGCGCCGCGGAGTAAGACCACGCCGATAGTATGGTCGTCACGTGCGTCGCTAAACGCCTTAATCATTTCGGCGACCGTGTCGGGCGTGAATGCGTTTCGTCGGTCAGTACGATTGATGGTAACGCGTGCAACCCCTTGGGCCTTTTCGTAAACGATATCGGTGAAGTCACCTTGTTTTTGCCAGGTCAGCGGTGGTTGCATGGGTCTAATTTGCAGGGGTTGGCTATAAAATCCAACAATAAGCGACGACACGCTTGAAAAAGAAGCGGGGCTCACCCAGTTTGGGGTATGGCTAAATTGACTCCGGCACAAATTTCAACGGTCTCGCAGTGGGTGAGTGATGGAGCGTCCCTTTCCGCGATTCAAACGCGGCTCTCCACGGAACTCGGAATCGCCATGACCTTTCTTGATGTGCGCTTTTTGGTCGATGACCTGAATTTAACGTTACAAGAAAAAGAAGAACCTAAAAAGCCGGAGGCGGATAAGGTTGAAGCGGTGGTGGCCGAGCCCGCAGCTGCACCGGTTGGTGGTGTGCGTGTCGAAGTGGATGCGATTACCCGTCCGGGTGCGATGGTCAGCGGTAATGTTACCTTCTCCGATGCGCAAGTGGCGGATTGGTACCTTGATATGGAAGGTCGGCCTGGCTTAGTGCCACGCACGCCAGGCTATCGACCCACGCAGCCTGATATTATGGATTTCCAAACCAAGCTCGATGCGTCCTTGCGACAGGCGGGTTACTAACCTTAGCGAGTTTTAAGCACTGCTTCGGCCAGCAGAAAATCGCTGGGGCGGGTGAGCTTCAAATTAACGCTGGGATTTTCAACGAGCGCGATTTCCTGTCCAATCGCTTCGGCCGCAGAACTATCGTCGGTTACCTTGCGACCAAGTTCAGCGACTTTGCGATAGGCCTTAAGAATGCTTTG
>CANBWJ010000112.1 GCA_947373115.1 Opitutia bacterium
CCTAAATCCATGAGGTTGTTCCAGCGCTTCGTTAATTGCCGGTCATGCGTCTTCCATTCTGGATCCCATTGAGCTAATTGACGCCAGAATTTGTCCGAGTGATCCATATTCACGCGGTGTGCCAACTCATGTAAAATCACGTGGTCGTGCAGTAGTGGTGGCAGTAAAATTAAACGCCAGTTCAACGAGAGCGTCCCTACCTGCGAACATGATCCCCAACGCGTCGTTTGATCACGCACAGAGACCGAGCCCACCGATACCCCGACCCGTTGCGATAAGCGTTCCACAGCCAAACTTAAGCCCGTCTCCGCCAATCGGCGTGTCACCCTCACCGCGGCCGATTCCTTACCCTCTTCCGGCAAAAAGAAGGTCACGTCATCGGAGGCGGACTCGATCTTAACTTTAGCGCGTGTTGATGAAGCCATTGAGATAGCCACAATCCGGTCATTGAGTGTCGCCCAAGGAAATTGTTCAAAGTGTTGTAAGAGTGACGGCTGCACCGTACGCGTCTTGGCCATGACTTTTTCGAGCCAGTCCGTGTGTTGCTTTAGGAAATTCAGGGCCACCGACGGAGGGGTGTGCTCCGGATAAGATAATTCAATCCTTGGTCCCGGCTTCACCGCCAAGCGTACGCGATTGGCCCGAGCAGATACTCTTGGCCAAATCTCAACCGGACGGCCCGCCACCTGCATCACAATGGGCTGAGCGGCTATGGCCATCTTACTTCTGGGGTGGTTGGCTCTCGGCCGCAATTTTCACGCCGTCGACAAAGCGACGCAGTGCCGAGTCAGGGTCAATTCCCGCATCACGACACGCTGCAATGAGTTCAAATAACTGCTGTCCCGCCTGGGCCTCAGTTAAACCTTTGGCCTTAGTCGCCACCGTCGTGCGATCCACCGTCGCACCAATATTAATCGCTTTCTTTTGCACCTGTTTCCAAATTTCACGCGCGAATAAAATCGAATTCAACGCTGGTGGTAGCTCCTTAAACAGTGAAGGTTTCGCCACACCTTTTTCTTTTAATTTAATTTCCTCCCACTGCTGCACGACCGCTTCGGCATTGCCGAGTTTATTGCCCGTGCCAAAAACGTGCGGGTGACGTCGCACCATCTTTTCATTCACCTCACGTGCCACGTCATCAAAATTAAATTGCCCCGCCTCAGAGGCCATTTGGGCATGCATGGCGACATGAAAGAGCAAGTCGCCTAACTCTTCGCGCAGGTTGGCCATGTCCTTACGGTCAATCGCTTGCAGCACCTCGGCCACTTCTTCGACTAGGCAGTCGCAGATGGATTGATGCGTTTGATCGCGATCCCAGGGGCAACCATCGGGCGCCCGCAATCGAGCCGTGGTGGTGAGTAATTGTTCGATTCCAGACATACCACGATGGAGTCGCTTCCTCGCCGAGAGTCAAAACGATTGCCAGATGGCCACGGTTTGTTTCCTTCCAGCCGTGGACAAGTTACAGGAAATCATGGACGCCAAGCGCAGGGAAATTGCCCCCTATGCTCGCCCCGTTACGGACGCCGAATTAGCCGCCTTTGCTACACGTCCTAAACACCCAGGGTTTCGTCAGTCCCTTAACACCCCTGGCCGTCTCACCGTGATTGCCGAAGTCAAACGCGCTTCTCCAAGCGTGGGCATGATTAAAGCCGACGTGAACGCGGTCGACCAAGCACGACTCTACGCCGATGCGGGTGCCGACTGCCTTTCCGTTCTTACCGAGAGCCAATACTTTAAGGGACAGCTCCAAGACCTCATCGATGTCGTTCAAGATCAATCCGCGCGCCCCCAGCCCCTACCCTGCATTCGCAAGGATTTCATGGTGCACCCCTATCAAGTCCTCGAAGCCGCACAAGCGGGTGCACGTTGTATTTTAATTATCGTACGTGGATTGTCCGATGAAGAAATTCGGCCCATCCATCACGCCGCTAAAGTCGCAGGTCTTGATACACTTTTCGAAGTGCATGATGAAGCCGAACTCGAACGCGCCCTCACGCACAACCCAAACATGGTCGGCGTCAACAATCGCAACCTTTCAACTTTCCAAATTGATTTGTCCTTTGCTGAGCGAGTCATCCCGCAAATGCCCAAGCACATCTTGAAGGTAGCCGAGAGTGGCATTAAGACGGCCGAGGACGCAGCGCGGATGCGAGCCGCTGGTGCCCACGCCTTGCTGGTCGGCGAATCCTTGATGCGAGCTGCCAACCCACGTGCCCTGCTCGATTCCTTCCGCGGCGCATGAACGACGGACCGCTCTCTCTGTCGGAAACGCGCGACCTCTTGGCGCGGCTTTCGCACATGCCCCGCAAGTGGTTGGGGCAAAACTTCCTAGTCGATGGTAATATCGTCCGTAAATCACTCGAACTCGGTGAGGTGAAAGCCGGTGACACTGTGCTCGAGATCGGACCCGGCCTTGGCACCTTAAGTCGCACCCTCCTCGGTGCCGGCGTTCACCTTCACGCGGTCGAAGCCGATCGCACCATGGTGCATCACCTGCGCGAGTCACTTTTACCCCGCTGGCCTCAAACCTTTTTTCTCACCGAGGGTGACGCTGTCGATCTACCGTTGGCCGGTTTAAAAAATCCGGCCGAAGGTTCGTTCAAGGTTATCGCTAACTTGCCCTACGCTATCTCCACCCCGTGGATGGACGCTATTTGTGCGGGGCCACATCCATCGCTGATGGTATTGATGTTGCAACGCGAAGCCGCGGAGCGACTCACCGCTGATGTGGGCACGAAACATTGGTCAGCCGTTACCGCCCAAGTGGATTTAGCTTTTGAAAAAATCCGTATCCACCCCGTGCCCAGTCAGTCCTTTAATCCACCTCCGAAAGTGGATTCCTGTTTGCTTGTTTTAAAACGTCGTGCTGATGCCCAGCGCTTCAGTACGCGCGCCCGCGAAGTCGCACGTGCCCTTTTTACGCAACGCCGCAAACAAGTCGGCTCGTCCGCCAAGAAACTTTTTCCAGGAGCCGCCGATGTGGCAAACTGGCTGGCGAACCTCAGCGATTACGGGCTCACATCGCAGGCTAGACCCGAAGCGATTCCTGCTAAAGCGTGGTTGAAGCTCTAAGGCAAAGCCTCCTGCAAGGTTGCATTCTCGGTAAAGTCTGCTCTTTGTGATGCCATGTCCGTTAAAGTAGGCCTAGTCTCACTTGGTTGTGCCAAGAACCTGATTGATTCCGAAATCATGATTGGTCAC
>CANBWJ010000113.1 GCA_947373115.1 Opitutia bacterium
GGCTTTCTGAACTTCCTTTTGGCTATCTGGGGTGGTAGCTCAGTTGGTTAGAGCGCCGCACTGTCACTGCGGAGGTCGCGGGTTCGAGTCCCGTCCATCCCGCCAGCCAAAAGGTTTACTTTTCAAGGGGTCTTACGACCCCCGAAAGGTGTTACCCATTGTTCACGGACTGTGTATCCTTTTTTCTTTCCCCCTCCGTAGTTGTGGACAGAAATCAAGGTCCCCTATGAGCAAAAAAGTCCTGATTATCGGAGCCGGCGGCGTGGGTAATGTCGTCGCCCACAAATGCGCCATGAACACGGAGGCCTTTAGCGAGGTCATGCTCGCCTCGCGCAATGAAAATAAGTGCAAGGCGATCGCCGCCGACGTGAAGCAGGCGACCGGACGCACCATCAAGACCGCCGCGGTTGACGCCGATGACGTCAAAGCGACCGTCGCCCTGATCAAATCTTTTGGCGCCGAACTCCTCATCAACGTCGCCCTCCCCTACCAAGACCTTCCACTGATGGACGCTTGCTTGCACGCCGGCATTCACTATGTCGACACCGCCAATTACGAACCACCTCACCTCGCGAAGTTTGAATACTCCTGGCAGTGGGCCTACCGCGAGCGTTTTGAAAAAGCCGGACTCATGGCACTCCTCGGCTCGGGCTTCGACCCCGGCGTGACCAATGTCTTCTGTGCCTACGCTCAGAAACACCTCTTCGATACCATCGATACAATTGATATCATGGACGCCAACGCCGGTGACCACGGTCACCCGTTCGCCACGAATTTTAATCCCGAAATCAATATCCGCGAAATCACCCAACGCGGTCGCTATTGGGAAAAGGGCGAATGGAAAGAAACCGAGCCGCTCGACCCCAAACTGCGCGTCGATTACAATTACCCCGTACTCGGCCCTAAGCCCAGCTACCTTCTCTTCCACGAAGAATTGGAATCCCTCGCGAAGAACATCAAGGGTCTGAAGCGCATTCGCTTCTTCATGACCTTCTCGGACAACTACCTTAATCACCTCAAGGTGCTCCAGAATGTTGGCATGACCCGCATCGACCCTGTCGAATTCCAAGGCCACTCGATCGTGCCGATTCAATTCTTGAAGGCACTCCTACCCGACCCCGCTTCGCTCGGTCCTCGCACCAAGGGTAAGACCTGCATCGGCTGCGAAATCACCGGCACCAAGAACGGCAAGCCTCGCAAGGTCTTCATCTATAACGTCTGCGACCACCAAGAGTGTTACGCTGAAGTTAAATCCCAGGCCATTAGCTACACCACGGGTGTTCCTGCGGCCATCGGCGGTGCCATGCTGGCGACCGGCAAGTGGCTCAAGCCCGGCGTCTGGAACATGGAAGAGTGCGACCCTGATCCGTTCATGGACGAACTCAATAAGCGCGGCCTGCCCTGGCAGATTCAAGAGCTGCCCGTTTAATCCCAATCCAAGCTCCACCGAAAAGCCCGCCACTCAGCGGGCTTTTCATTTGCACCCTCAGCCGACTCTCGCAATTTCTCTCACGTGTCCGACGCCCTCACCGAAGCATTCGAGAAAATCGACCTCTCCAAGGTTCCGAGCCCCTGTCACGTACTCCATCGCGGACTGCTCGAAAACAACCTGCGTATCCTGCGTTCCGTCATGGACCGCTCGGGCGCCAAAATTATTTTAGCACTCAAGGGTTTCGCCCAATTCAGCGAAGCAAAGTTAATTAGAAAATACCTAGTCGGCACCACCGCCAGCGGCATCAACGAAGCCCTACTCGGTCGCGAAGAATTTGACGGCGAAGTGCACGCCTATTCACCGGCCTTTAAGGACGACGAATTCGCGCACCTGCTCCGCGTGGCCGATCACATTTCATTTAATTCACTGACCCAATGGCAGCACCACCGTGCCGCCGCCCAAGCTTCAGGTCGAAAAGTTTCCTTCGGCCTGCGCGTTAATCCCGAACACGCCGAAGTAGAAGTCGCTCTTTATAATCCCTGCGCCGCCGGCTCGCGCTTAGGCACGCTGCGCTCCGAAATTAAATCGGCCGCCGACCTCGAAGGGCTCGAAGGACTTCATTTCCACACGATGTGCCAACAAGGAGCCGACGTGCTCGAGCGTACGGTCGCTGCCTTCGAAGCGAAATTTGGTGAATTCATTCCCAAGATGAAGTGGGTGAATTTTGGCGGCGGACATCATATCACTCGTCCAGGCTACAACCTCGAGCTCCTTGTTAAAATCATCACCCGCTTCCGCGCAAAGTGGGGCGAGCACATTCAAATCTACCTCGAGCCCGGTGAAGCCGTTGGCATCGGCACCGGCGTCCTCGTCGGCACCGTACTCGACATCGTTCGCAATGACATGGACATCGCCATCATCGACGTGTCGGCGACGAACCACATGCCCGACACCTTAGAGATGCCCTACCGGGCCGATATCCTTGGGGCCGACATGCCGGGTAAGCTTAAGCACACCTACCGACTGGGTAGCGTCACTTGCCTCGCGGGCGACGTCATCGGCGACTACTCCTTCGCTGCGCCCCTCAAAATCGGTCAACGTCTAGTCTTCATGGACATGTCGCACTATACCTTTGTTAAAAATACGACATTCAACGGCATCCCCCTCCCCGCCATCGCGAGCTTTGAGCCAACGACTGGGCAAATTCAGGTCATCAAGAAGTTCGGGTACGCTGATTACAAAAACCGCCTGTCCTAAGGCTGGGTAGGGGCTTGACCCTTTTTTAGGCTTCTGACAAAGTTTTGTGACCCCTAATTGTCATGAAGCCTATTACCATCATTCTAAGCCTCCTGGTAGCCGCCCTCGCAGGCGTCACCGCCGTCAGCCTCGTCACCGAATCCGACGCCACCGATGCCAGCGACCGCGTTAAGAAGGAGACCATTGAACAAATCCGCGAAATGAGCGCCAAGGTTGCCGCTGCCGATCGCCGTTCGTCCGAATCCGAGAACAAAGCGAAAGCCGCCACCGAAAAGCTCGACGCCTATAAGAACTCTGTAGCTGGCCTTGAAGCCGCCAATGCTGAGATTGCTAAAAATAAAACCAAGATTGCGGAGCTCGAAAAAGCCAAATCCGAATCCGCTGCCCGCATTGCTGAATTGAGCACCGACCTCGCTCGCGCTCGCGATGGCTCCGAACTCCAAGTTCAAACCGAGAAAGCCAATAAACTCGAAGCCGAACTAGAAAC
>CANBWJ010000114.1 GCA_947373115.1 Opitutia bacterium
GCAATCCTGACTCGCCCCACCTTTCTTTCAAGGGTTTTATGCATGGGCTTTCCTTTCCCTAAATACCCTGTAAATAAGGGGTATGTTGCCTCCGCCCCCGTTTCGTATTGGTCAAGGGTACGATATCCATCCCTTGGTGGCGGGGCGTGTGTGCATCTTGGGCGGCGTGAAGATTCCGTCCGACGTGGGTCCCGAAGGACACTCGGATGCAGATGTTTTATTGCACGCGTTAGCGGATGCGATTCTAGGTGCGGCCGGGTTGCGTGATATCGGACATTATTTTCCGAATACGGATGCCGCTTTGCAGGGCATGAATTCAGGTGTGATTGTTAAAAAAGCCGTGAGTGAAGTCGCGGCCCTGGGTTGGAGAATCGGGAATGTCGACCTCGTGGTGTTAGCCGAGCGACCCAAGATCAGTCCGCATATTTCTGATATGAAAAAAAGTGTGGCCCAGCTCTTGGGGGTCGAGGTGGGGCAGGTGGGGATTAAGGCGACGACCAACGAGGGAATGGACGCGATTGGGCAGGGTAAGGCTTTGGCCGTGCAGGCAGTTTGCCTCATTTATCGGGGTTGAGGTGCCTTTTTGCCATTGAGGCTTGTCAAAAGCCTATAAAAAGCCCATTTTAATGGGCTACTCTCTTTAGGGGTAGCCCTATGGAACAGACCCTCATCATTCTCAAGCCCGACTGCATGGAGCGCCGTCTCTATGGCACTGTTTTGGCCCGCTTTGAGGCGGAAGGTTTTGATATCCAGGCCTGTAAGCTGACCGTGCTGACCAAGGCCCAACTGCGCGAGCACTACGCCCACGTGGCCGATAAGCCTTTTTACCCTGACATCGAAGCCTTCATGTCTTCCCGTCCCGTCATCGTTGCCGTGCTCTCGGGTGACAGAGTGATTTCTCGCGTGCGCGATTTGCTCGGTCCGACCAATTCCAAGGTGGCCCCTAAGGGAACCATCCGTGGCGATTTTGGCACCGAGATGATGCGTAATGTTTGTCACGCTTCGGACAGTCCTGAAGCTGCGTCGGCGGAAATTCGTCGCTTTTTTAAAGCTGACGAAGTTTTTCAGCCTGCAGTGGCTCGCGGATAAGTCTCGCTGGCTCGCATCTTTTTAAAACCTGCGGGGTTGTAAGATGCATGAAACCATTCGTCTATTTTGTCTGCGGATTATTTTTAATCCAAATCGAAGCAGCGGAAACGGTCGCATCTAAAACGACGCCAGGCTTTGTTTTAAAAAGTTCGGCGGTCGCCGAAGGGGCCGCGATTCCGGTTGAATTTACGGGCGACGGTGCGGGTGTCAGTCCGCCCATTGAATGGAAGGGCGCCCCCGCGAAAACAAAATCGTACGTCGTCATTATGCATCACTTCCCGCACGAAGGTGATCCGGCACGCTGGTATTGGACGCTGTACAACATACCCGCCAACGTGACATCTTTGCCCAAGGGCGTGAAGGGTATCGGGATTAACGGCAGTAACTGTGTCAGCGCTGACTTAGCTTATGCCCCTCCGCACTCTAAAGGTCCAGGAATGAAGAAATACACTATCACGGTTTATGCGTTGTCCGAGGCACCCAAGATTTCGGTGCCTGCCAAGCAAGTGAATCGCGACGCACTATTGGCGGTCATCAAGGGAATAACCTTAGCTCAGGCTGAACTTAACTTTACCTACGATCGCACGGGGTTGGTTGGTGCGGAGTCCTCGAGTGAAACGCGTTTGGCCAAGCCCAAGCGCGATGCGGGTAAGTCGAATGCACCTGCGGGCCAATAATTTTTGGTATAAAAGCGACTTCCCCGTTGCCCTCGGGTGGGGTTATTTCGCAATGTTAATGCATGTTGGACCCAAAGTTACTTCGTGAACAAACCGACTTTGTCCGCAAGGGCATTGCGCGTAAAAAATTTCAGGTCGACCTCGACGCGGTGCTAGCAGCCGACGAGGTGCGCCGTCATGCGGTGGTGGAGTTTGAGTCCGCGCGGGCGGAACAGAATGCCGCGAACAAAGAGATGGCCGCGATGCCTAAGGGCTCACCTGAATTTCAGGCTAAATTACTTGAGATGAAGTCGGCTTCCGCTCGCGTGAAAGAACTCGAGAAAAAAGTCAGCGAAGCGGAAGAAGTCTGGAAGCAGGTCGGTTTGACGGTTCCGAATGTCCCTCACGAATCCGTGCCCGAAGGTCGCACCGAGGCTGACAATAAAGTCGTGGCTACCTGGGGTGATGAAACAAAGTTGGTTTCCGCTGCGGCCAAGCCACACTGGGATATCGCGTGGTTTGCGAAGGCGATTGATTTTGAGCGTGGCGTCAAGGTAACGGGTGCCGGCTTTCCGTTTTACGTCGGCGACATGGCGCGCCTCGTGCGCGCCTTGATTCAATATTTCTTAGAAGAGGCCAACGCTGCGGGTTACACTGAAGTGCATGCACCCTTATTGGTGAATGCGGCGAGTGCGACGGCGACTGGTCAGTTGCCCGACAAAGAAGGCCAGATGTACCATGCGCAGACGGATGATTTTTATATGATTCCGACCGCCGAGGTGCCGGTCACAAATTTCTTCCGCGATGAAATCATCGATGAGGGCGCTTTGCCCTTGAAGCGTTGTGGTTACACGCCGTGTTTCCGACGTGAAGCAGGCAGCTGGGGTGCACACGTGCGAGGCCTGAATCGCTTACATCAATTTGATAAGGTCGAGCTTGTGAAGTGGGTGCACCCGGATCAATCCTTTGCGGAATTGGAATTACTCCGGGGTGATGCGGAGCGTCTCTTACAGAAATTAAATTTACCGTACCGCGTCTTGTTAATTTGCTCGGGCGATATTGGTTTCTCGCACAGCAAACAGTATGACTTAGAAGTTTGGGCGGGTGGACAGAAGCGCTGGCTGGAGGTTTCGAGTTGTTCAAACTTTACTGACTTCCAGGCGCGCCGTGCGGGTATACGTTTCCGTCCGAAGGACGGTAAGCCAGAGTTTGTACACACCTTAAACGGTTCGGGCTTGGGCTTGCCTCGAGTCTTGGCGGCGATTTTGGAAAATAATCTTCAGCCCGATGGCACGGTGATTATTCCCGAGGCCTTGCGTCGCTGGTACGGCAAAGAAACGCTCAAGTTTTAAGTTCACTTTAGATTGGCAGG
>CANBWJ010000115.1 GCA_947373115.1 Opitutia bacterium
TTACCGAGGCGATCAGCGACCACTTCTTGGGTCAGTGAGAAATCGCGCATCAACGACGCCACGCCCAAGGCTTCATCGACCGGATTAAGGTCAGCCCGCTGTAAATTCTCAACCAAGGCCAAGACGGCACTCGAGTGATCGCTCGCTTCGAGAATCCGAGCGGTGATGGTTTTTTGGCCCAGGTGCTTGAACGCGCGGAAGCGGCGTTCACCGGCGATTAATTCGAAGCCGTCTTTAATTTTACGCACCACTACGGGTTGCATCAGTCCTTCGGAACGAATGGACTCGGCTAGCTCCTTAATCGCGGCTTCGTCGAATTCACGACGGGGCTGACGGGGATTGGGTACAATCTGACCGAGAGGAATCTCCAATAAAGTCAGGCCTACAGCGGCAGGTGCAGCGGCAGCGGGGGCAGGCGTTTCAGCGGCAGACTTATTGATACCGCCACCGATGAGTGAACCTAAACCACGACCGAGATTTTTCTTAGGAGGAGTTGCCATGAAAAGTAATTATTGGGCGGGGGTTTCGGCTTGGGGCACGAAGATTTCAGCGTCGGCCTTCAAGGCCGCTGCATTCGTAAGTTTGTTGGCCTTCAAAATCCAATCCGCTTTCGAGTTCAGCTGTCGGGCGATGCGAGTCACCGTTTCACCGGGCTTCACTTTGTAGGTCACGCCGGTGCGTGGCATATCGGCCGGTAAATTATCGTCAGCCACCGGTGTAGCAGCGGCAGCGGTCGAAGCTACTGCGGCTTGATTATTATTTTTTGCCGGTGCCTTGGCCAAGCTCGCGTTCACTTGACGGGTTAATTCAGCCAAGGCCGCATTCACATCCGCGGTGTGTTGTTTCAAGCGACGGTCCACTTCGTTCAAAACTTCGGTGCGATTACGGTTGGCGATTTCGGTATTCGAGCTCGCGGGTGCCGAAGACGCTTTCTGCTTGGAGAGGGCCTCGCGTAAATCGGCGTTCTCCATCTTCAGTTTATCCACTTCGATTTTAAGGTCGGCAATGTCCTGCTGCATCCCAGCGGCGAGGTTGGATTGGGCAAACAAGGGGCTGAGGCCGAGGAAAATATAAGCGAGGGCAAGACGCATAACCCCAGCAAAAACACCTGATGCAATCGTGGCAAGGGACTTAAACGGGGTGGCGTCGACACCCCCGACTTTCCAAGCGTTTTAACGTTTTCCTTTCTCGCCCGACCGCCCCGACTGGCTCTAACCTCCCGTCCACAAGCATGGCTAAAATCCTGGTAGCACTTTCGGGCGGCGTCGACAGCGCCGTGGCGGCGTTGCGCCTCCAAGCGGAGGGGCACGAGGTGCATGCGGCCTATTTTCGTACCTGGATGAACGAGGAAGGCCTGCCCTTCCCTGGGGAATGTCCGTGGGAGGATGACGTTCGCAACGCCCAAGCCGTCGCTTCGCACCTCAAGATTCCCTTTGAGGTCATCGACCTCGTGAAGGACTACCGCGAAACCGTCGTCCAATATTTGGTCGATGGTTATCAGCGCGGCATCACGCCCAATCCCGATATTATTTGTAATCGCGAAATGAAATTCGGCGTCTTCCAACGTCGCGCCCTCAAACAAGGTTATGATTTCATTGCGACCGGCCACTATGCACGCCGTCGTGCGAATGCAGATGGCACATTCGACCTCCTTGAAGGCATTGATGAGCATAAGGACCAGTCCTACTTCCTCACCCTCCTCCGTCAGGATCAACTCGCCAAGGCCCTCTTCCCGGTCGGCGAACTAACCAAGCCAGAGGTGCGTAAAATCGCGGAAGAAGCCAAGTTGCCCAATGCCACCCGCAAGGACAGTCAGGGCATTTGCTTCCTCGGTCAGGTGCCCGTCCAAGATTTTCTTGAACGTCACATTCCCGATAAAGACGGCCCCATCGTGCGGGCGGACGGTAAAGAAATCGGCCGTCACCGCGGCTTACACCGCTACACCATCGGTCAACGCAAGGGTATCGGTCTGCCCTCCAACACCGACAACGAATACTTTGTGGTGTTTAAAAAAGATTTCGCGACGAATACGCTACACGTGGCTTTTGATAAACCCGGCACACCTGGGCTGTATACCGACCAAGCGCTGGCGCATGATTTCAGTTGGATCAACCAACCCGTCACCACCGAGCAAGACATTGAGGTTCGCGTGCGTTACCGCGACGACACCACCTGGGCGCACTTTACTCCACAAGCGGACGGCACGGCCCAATTAGTTTTTAAAGAAACGCAACGCGGCTTGGCGGCTGGACAAGTCATAGCCCTTTACCGCGACCGTGTTTTATTGGGTGGCGGAGTGTTTCTCTAAAAATTGACGCACGGACTTGACCTCCTTGCTTGGTGCGAGAACGGTGAGGCATGGCCCTCGGCAGCGCAGTTAATCAAATGTTTTCAGGCATCGCCTCGCGGTATGATTTTGCCAATCGCGTGCTTAGTCTGGGGCTTTGTGTGGGCTGGCGGAATCGACTCGTCAAGGCCGTCGCTGACCTCAAGCCCCACAATGTAGCCGACTTAGCCACTGGCAGTGGCGACGTCGCCTTCGCCCTCCGTCGCACGCTTCCGCCTGAAACTGAAATCACCGGTTATGACTTCTGTGAGCCCATGCTCGAGATTGGGCGTCGTCGGGCTCAACACGAAAACGTCGCCCTCACTTTCAAGGTCGGCGACTGCATGCAACTCCCCATCGCCACCGAAAGCTGCGACGTCGTGACGATTGCTTACGGCGTGCGTAATTTTGAAAATCGCGCGCAAGGACTCAGCGAACTCGCTCGCATCACGCGCAGCGGTGGCACCGTTTTGATTTTAGAATTCTCACAGCCGCAAATCTGGTTTCGGCCCTTTCACTTTATTCATGTTCGATTGGTCTTACCCATCGTCGCCGGCCTACTCACGGGAGACTTCGGTGCGTATAAATATCTAGGCACCAGCATCGCGGATTTCCCCAACGCCGAAGGATTATCGGATGAGCTTAAAAAGGCGGGTTTTGCTGAGGTTCGAGTCGAAAGCATGCTCTTTGGCACGGTCGCTTTACACCGAGCTCGAAAGTAAAAATCGGAGAAATTCCTTGCCTAACAGAGGGGTCTTCGTTCTTTTGAACCTT
>CANBWJ010000116.1 GCA_947373115.1 Opitutia bacterium
ACATTCTTCTGGCCCACCATGCTCGCCGTCGTTGGCGATCGCTTCCCGCGCTCGGGCGCAGTGGCGATGTCCATTATGGGCGGCGTCGGCATGCTCTCCGCCGGCCTGATTGGTGGACCTGGATTAGGTTACGCCAAGGATCGCTTCACTTCTGAAGCCCTCCAAAAAGATGCACCCGCAGTTTACGCATCGGCAAAGTCTTCCAGCGAATCCAAATACCTCTTCCTATCCCCCGTCACTGCTGTCGACGGTGCAAAACTCGAAGCCGCTAAAAAAGCGGGCGAAGCTGGCACGCCCGATCAACGTGCCATCGTGAAAGCGAATCAGGCGGGTGACCGCGCCACCCTCAAGGCCGACTCTTATATTCCTTTAACCATGGCCGGCATCTACCTCCTGCTCTTCTTTTACTTTAAGAGCATCGGAGGCTACCGCCCACTGAAAATCGAAGAGCAGTCTTGATTTAAAACAGTCAGACAGAAAAGGGCCGATCTTGTGATCGGCCCTTTTTAATTATCGCGGAGTCAATGTCACCGACTGCAGACGCATGAGTTCTTTACCAGTAATCGTATCGGTCAGCACCTGAACGGGCACATCGCCAGACTCCACGGTGACGCTACCGAGATTTAGCTCCACGCCGTCTCCGCGCTGGATGATTTCGCCTTTGAGCTTCTGGTCTCCGACCTGAACAAAGAAAGTTCCGCCGAAGGTGTCTTCGCTTTTCTTGGTCACGGCTCCACCATCTGTTTCGACTTTAGCTTTTCCGTCGGCACCTGGTGCGTCATAACGCACGACAACATCAAAAGTTGTTTTCGCTTTCAGACGAGTGGACCACTTAACGCCGCACTCCTTCTGGCTCCACCCCGTCACGTTGGCAGAGATAGATTGGCCACGGCCGAGTCTCCAGCCGTCCTTCTTCGTTGTGCCTAATAGCTCACCGAAGAAAACACTGAGATGGTTGGGCATATTATTTTGCAGAAGAAATGCCGCATCACCTTCGGGCGCAGCCTTGCATTGGACTAAAATAACACTGTCGGCTTGGTCGGGCGCCACCTGTGGCAACTGCACTTCAACATCCAAGCCGTTACGCTTCACCGCTAATTCTTTTTCGCGGTCAGCCAAAAGAACCACTTTCTCGATTTCGCCCTTCAATCCACCTACGACTAATTTCCCATCCTTGGGCCATTCAAAGACGTGGAGGTAAAGATTTTTCCCTTTAAGCGTGGAATCGCCCCAGGCCTGACGCATGAGCGGCGTCCGCGTGGTGCCTCGAACCGACTCACCGTTCACGCTCCACCATTTTCCGATCTCATGCAGAATCGTTAAATCTTCGGGCGCCATTTTTCCGTCACCCATCGGCCCAATATTTAAAAGCAGGTTTCCGCCTTTCGCCGCTGCCTTGGCCAAGAGCTGAATAAAGTGCGCGGGTGACTTGTGGGACTTATCCAACTTGTGGTAGCCGTACGACTCATTCGTAGTCGGAATCGCTTCCCAGTCCTTCTCCTCCGGCTTATCCATCGGCCCAAACTCAAAGGGGCGATCGGGCGTCGAAAGGTAATCTCCGTAAATCGCGCCCGCCACCCGTCCATTAATAATCAGATTGGGGTCCTCTTTGCGCAGGTAAGCCAAGATTTGTTCGTTAAGCTCTTTGGGATTATGGTGCGGCGTGTCGCCCCAGAAAAGTGCGGGGTGATAGTTTTGGATCAGCTCCTTGATTTGCGGAAAAACTTTTTTCTCTACCACGGCCTTGCGACGCTCCGGTCCATTGGGCTCAGGGTATCGAGGGTCTCCTGAAACCGACCAATCCTGTGCGTGAGAATAATAGAAGCCTAACTTCACGCCGTATTTATCACACGCCGCTTTCAGCTCCTTCAGCGGGTCTCGCCCAAATTTACTCGTCTTAACCACGTTGTAGTCGTCGACCTTGGAATCAAACATGGCCACGCCGTCGTGGTGCATCGATGTAATCACAATATAACGCATGCCGGCCTCGCTAGCTGTCTTTACCCACTCGTCCGCATTAAACTCGGTGGGGTTAAAAGGCTTCACTGCCGTCTCTAAATATTCCTCACGCTTAATTTTCATGATGCGCTGCAGGTGCTCTGCGTAGCCTTCGACCTTCTGGCCCTTCCACTCGCCACCAAAGGACGAATACACGCCCCAGTGAATGAACATACCGAACTTTGCCTCTCTCCACCAAGCTAGGCGCGCATCCTTATTGGGATCCTGGGCCGAAGGAGTTATGAGCGGCGGCGTGGGGTCACTGGCTTGGGCGAAGCCACTCGAAATCGGCAAGAGTGCTAACGCTGCGACAATCAGGGGTAATCTCATAACAAATGATATGTTCCTCTGGCTGACAGAACTCAAAGATTCTTTTCCCGTCGTTTAATGGTTCCGGCGACAAGGTGACACGTGGGCACGGTGACACGTGGAGATGCAATTTCTCCTAAGCCCCTTTCCGGCTTAATTAAAAATGGCCGCTGCACTGCGGCGGTGGCACTTCAGCTTAATGCTTGTCGTGACGCTGGATACGCTCGCTCCAGGCAAAAAGTATCATCGAGGCAAGAAACACGCCGTGGATGACGGACTGCCAAAAAATCACGCGGGCATGATTATCGGTCAGAATGACATCTGAAGCCGATGTGATATTTATGAAGCTTTTAAGAAGGTGAATCGCCGAGATAGAAGCCAATGAGCCGGCTAATTTCGTCTTTAAAGTATTACCGTTGATATGGTCGAGCCAGTCGGGGCGATCTTTGTTATCATTAAAATCAATATTACTGACGAAGGTAACATAGCCACCCACCACCACCATGTTCACGAGGTTAGCCACCATGGAAATGTCTACCAGCGACAAGAGGCCGACCATAATTTGCGCTTCGGAGAGCGTGGCAAAAGTTGAAAGAATATGGATAAGCTCTTCGATGCTCTTCCAGGCGTAAGCCGCCGCAGCAATCATGAGCGCGCCATAGATCGGAGCCTGAATCCAGCGGCTAGAGAAAATGATACCTTCAAAAATATTTTCTATTTTAGCCAAGAAGGGAGGTTTGGGCAGGGACATAAGATTAAGGCG
>CANBWJ010000117.1 GCA_947373115.1 Opitutia bacterium
CTCGAACCCACGACATCCTGCGTGTAAAGCAGGCGCTCTAACCAACTGAGCTATCCATCCAGAGGAAGGTTGGGTATAGGGAATTCCCCCGCCTTTTGTCCACTATGAAAACCACCCTCGGGCTTGCCCCTTCGGGTTTATCCAGCCAATTTGCCTAATCATGGATTCCGAGCGCACTCAGCGTATTCTTACAGCCCTGCAGTCGCTCACCGCTACAAATGCAGGAAAAGCCTCTATTTCAGAGTCAATTCGCGTGCTGGATGCCGAAGTTGCGGCCCCCGATTCAGGTCTGCCCAGCGATTTAGACCACTACCTGCGCCGGCGTTCCTACGAGAAGGCCCTCTTACTTTTAACTGGTGGTAAACCAGGTGCGGGGACCTGCGGACGGGGCGCATGAGCGATAACCCCTTCGATAAATTGCCCGCCGAGGGCCTTCCGCCCGGCCCACCGCCTAAGCCCGTGGCCGCTGCCCCCGTTAAGCCTAAACGCGGCAAGGTCGTTCTCCAATACGAACGTTCCGGACGTGGCGGCAAGGAAGTCACTTTAGTTAAAGGCCTTTGGCTTGAATCCCAAGAGGCCCGTTTTCGTGAGGCACTGTTGAAAGATTTAAAGCGCGCGCTGGGCACCGGTGGTGCGCTGGAAGATCGGCACATCGTCTTGCAGGGCGACCGTCGCGAAACCGCCAAGGCCTGGCTGTTGAAAGATGGTTACACGACGAATCTATAAAATATAAAACCCTCTCGCTTCAGGCGAGGGGCTGAGTAATAAAAACGCAGTGCCCGAAATCAGACCCCATTTAATTTCATTTAACGACGACCTCGCCCCTGCGGCCGAAGTCCTGGCCCTCCTGCGTCAAGCGGGTGGCCGACCTTTTTTGGTGGGCGGTTGCGTACGCGATGCGTTGTTGGGTGATGCCCCGAAGGACCTAGACATCGAAGTGTTTGGTCTGGGTTCGCGCGAAGTTGAAAATGCCCTAAAGAAAAAGTTCGGTATCATTACCGTCGGCGCAGCTTTCGGTGTCACCAAAATCAAAGATCTGCCGATTGATATTTCCGTGCCCCGCCGCGAAAATCGCACGGGAGTGGGGCATAATGATTTTGTCGTACAGGCCGACCCCACCATGACACCCATGGATGCGGCGGCCCGACGCGACTTCACGGTCAATGCCATCGCCTGGAACCCTGAGACTGGAGAAATCATCGACCCATGGAACGGCTTGGCTGATTTGCAGGCGAAAGTTTTGCGACATGTCTCCGATAAATTTTCGGAAGACCCATTGCGCGTGCTACGCGCGATGCAATTCGTGGCCCGCTTTGAATTCTCCGTGGCGCCCGAAACCATTGCGCTGTGTGCCTCGCTCACGCCGGAGCACTTAGCGACCGAACGACTCATGGAGGAGTGGTCGAAATTTATTTTACGAAGCAAGAAGCCCTCGCTCGGACTGAATTTCCTGCGCGCCTGTGGTTGGATTAAATTTTTCCCCGAGTTGGCGGCGATAATCGACGTGCCCCAGGATCCGCAGTGGCACCCCGAAGGCGATGTGTGGACGCACACCGCCCTTTGCATGGATGCGTTCGCGTTGGAGCGCGTGGGCGATCGCGATGAAGACTTAATCGTGGGCCTTTCTGTTTTACTGCATGATTTAGGCAAAGCCACCACGACGAAGGTTGAGGCTGATGGTCGCTTGCATGCCTATGGACACGAAGCGGAGAGCGTACCGTTGGCCGAACGTTTCCTCGCGCAAATCACGCGCGAGACGAAATTAATTGAATCCATTTTGCCGCTTGTTCGTTGGCACGGTCAGCCTCATGAACTATTTAAAGTTAAGGCCGGCGATGGGGCCGTGCGTCGACTGGCGAATAAGGTTGGACGCATTGATCGCTTGATTCGCATTGATAACGCTGATCGTAAAGGCCGTGGACCTCTCGCCTTTACTGAGGCATCGCCCCAAGGACTGTGGTTGAAGGAGCGAGCCGACGCCTTGAATGTCGCGGCTTCCGTGCCGAAGAAAATCTTACTGGGTCGTCACCTCATCGCCCAAGGCCACGCCCCCGCACCTTGGTTTACGAAAATCTTAGATGAAGCTTACGAAGTGCAACTCGACGGAGGATTTCAAGATGAGGTCACCGCCTTAGTTTGGCTGAAGGAGCGACTCACCCGCAGCACCAACTAAAGATGTCTGACGCGATTAAAATTTCAGGATTAGAAAATCCCGCCCCCGATTGGCAGGCGGTGCTGGCGGAGGTCCTCCAGAAATTTTCCTGCGTCACGGGCACGATTCATCGCACCGATGCGGCCACGGGCCTGCTGCGCTTACTCGCCCACCAAGGTATTCCGCCTTTCGTCCTAGATAAAATTAACACCATTCCTTTTGGGAAGGGCATAGCGGGTTGTGCGGCGGAACGCCAAGAGCCCGTGCAGCTTTGCAATTTACAAATCGATGCCAGCGGGGTGGCCAAACCCGCGGCCCGTCAGACTAATGTGCAGGGCGCCTTGGCGGTGCCGATTTTAGCGGATGGTAAAGTGTTGGGGGTGCTAGGTATCGGCAAAATGCAGCCCTACGATTTTACCGTTGAAGAAATCGCAGCGGTGGAGGCGATCGCTAAACTTATCGCGACTCGATTTACTCGGCGCTGAGTGCCTTACCGGTGGGTGAATGCTTCGCTTTGACTAGGTCCGCCGGCAAGCCGGCGAATATCAGTTCGCCGCCCTTGCTGCCGCCATGGGGGCCAAGTTCTAGGACCCAATCCGCGGCAAGAATCACATCGGAGTGGTGTTCGATGATGATAATCGTCGCCCCAGCATCGCGCAATCGGCCCAGCAATTTCAAGAGCTTGGCGATGTCGTCCCAATGCAGGCCGGTGGTGGGTTCATCTAAAATATAAAGTCGACCCGCGTGATCCCGACGGGAGAGTTCGGCTGCTAATTTTAACCGTTGTGCTTCACCGCCCGAAAGGGTGTTGGCGGCTTGTCCGAGTTTTAAGTAGCCGAGACCGACCTCTTCGAGGGTGCGAAGTTTTTCCGCGAGTCGAGGTTGAGCCTTAAATACTTCGGCGGCTTCTTT
>CANBWJ010000118.1 GCA_947373115.1 Opitutia bacterium
TTGGCCGAATTAAAAAACCCGCCCCAGGTTTTTATTTCGATGTCAGGCATCAATCGTTACGGTACCCACCGACCCAACGAGATTTTAACCGAACGCTCGCTGACATCGAACCAGGGCTTCCTCAGCGAAGTCTCCGCTGCCTGGGAACAATCGACTCAACCCGCCACCGCCAAGATTCGCACCGTCCAATTGCGTACAGGTGTCGTCCTCGCCGCCTCAGGCGGTGCCCTTAAAAGCATGCTACCTGCCTTCAAATTGGGCTTGGGCGGACCCCTGGGTAAAGGCACCCAGCAAATGAGCTGGATTCGACTGGGGGATCTCACCGCCCTCATCGCCTGGATCATCACCCACCCCGAATGCCAAGGGCCCATCAATGCCGTGGCGCCTGAAACCGTCAGTCAGAAGGCTTTTGCCCAAACCCTCGGCCACGCCCTCCACCGTCCGAGCTTTATGCCTATGCCCGCTTGGGTTATCTCAGTTTTATTCGGCCAAATGGGTCAAGAGACCGTCTTGGCCGACCTGCGCGTCTACCCGCAAGTCGCCCTCGCCAGCGGCTTTAAATTCAGCACGCCCGACTTAGCCTCCGCACTTTTAATCGCACTTCGTGAATGATTTGAGATTGATGGACAGCAATTGAAATTGGATTGTGGAACCATGGGTCGATTGCCTCAGCTCCTTTTTGGTTCCCTCATGGGATTTGTCCTCATGGTTTCAGTGGGCTGCGACGATAATTCCGCCAGTGGCAATCGCACCTTCGAATTAGAGGACCCTGAATTCCGTCAGGGCTTGCTATTCGAAAAACAGAATGAACCGCGTCGCGCCCTCGAATGCTTTCTAAAAGTCATCGACTCGCGTAAAGGTTCAGCCGAATCACACCTCGAAGCCGGCCGCATGTGGCTCGACCTCAAGGATCCACTCCCCGCAATTTATCACTTCAACCAGTACATCCGACTCAAGCCCAACTCGCAACAGACCTTAATCGTCAGACAAATGATTAAGACCGCCGAAAAACTTTACGTACAACAAATCCCCGGCCGACCGCTCGAGCCCGATGAGATCGGTGTGGCTGATCAATCCGACCGCGTTCGTAAATTACAATTGGAAAACGATCGCCTGAAACGCGAAGTTTCCGAACTGAGTCGGGCCAACAAAACCGAAATCACTTCTCCGACCGCACCGATGCCGTCCAAGAATTCGAATGCGACGGTGGCACGCACCGGCACGTCGACCACTTACACGGTGCAACAAAAAGACACCTTATCTTCGATTTCGCGTAAATTCTTTGGCTCCGATAAGCGTTCGAATGACATCTTAAAGGCCAATAGCGACAAACTGAAAAGCCCCGCCGGCCTCAAGCCTGGCATGGTTCTCACGATTCCCCAGTAAGCCATGCGCGTCACCCGCATCCGCGCGGCTGACTTCCGCAACCTCACCTTCGCCGACGTTGAAACGGACGCCAATCGGGTCTTCCTTTTAGGCGATAACGGTCAGGGAAAAACTAATTTACTCGAGGCAGGTGGACTGCTTTCCACCTTCCGCTCCTTCCGCACCAACGAAATCTCTCCGCTTATTCGCGAGGGTTGCACCGAAGCACGCATTCGCATCGATACAGAAAATAATGGCGAAAAGTTCGCCGTCGAAATCCGCCTCGCCAAGGGCTCACGCAAGGCACATGTCAATCAAACCGCCGTCACCTCGGTCGCTGAACACCTCGGAAAATTTCCCACCGTCGTCTTTTGCTCCGACGACCTTCGCTTGATTCGTGGCTCCCCCGCCAATCGCCGTCGGTGGCTCGACGCCGCCATTGGCAGTACAGATGCGACCTATCTCAGCGCCGTGCGCGACTACCAACGTGCCCTCGAAGGACGCAACGCACTCCTTAAAACTGACCACCCTCAAGAAGATTCCATTCGTGCCTTCGAAAAGGCGATGTTACCCGCCGCACATTTAGTCACGCAGCTCCGTGCCCAAGCTTTACCTGAAATCGCGCAAATTCTTCGTGAGACGTGCAGTCGTGCCGGCTTCCCGCACAAAGGAGCGGATCTCATTTATAAGCCCGACACCTCCGCAGAACACTTAGCCGATGCTTGGCAAAAAAATCGCGGACACGATATCGCTTCCGGAACCACTCAACGCGGACCGCACAAAGACGATTTCGATACTTTGTTTGGCGGACAGAACGCGGCCGACTACGCCTCCGAAGGTCAACAACGCCTACTGGCACTCGCCCTCTGCTTGGGTCGATTGAGCCGAGATGCCACCCGCAGCCCGACCCTTCCCGTCATCCTAGCCGATGACGTGCTGGGCGAACTGGACGACACTCGCCGCCAAGCTTTTTGGCAAGAAGTAGGCGATTCTTACCAAGTAATTGCCACCGGAACTACCCCTCCCCCCTCAGGTAAATGGCTTACTTACCGCGTCTCCGAGGGGTCTTACGTTCGGCAATAATTTTGGCGTTGTTTTATCAATTCCAGAACCCTTGGATGGAGCCATGTCCGACTTCCTTCTGTACGCCTCTGTCGTCATCCTTTTCTTAGTCTGCCTTCTCGTCGTGTTGGTCATCCTGATGCAACGCCCCAGCGCCAATGCTGGCATGGGCTCAGCCCTCGGCGGTGGTGCCGCTGAGACCGTCTTCGGCGGTGAATCGGCCAACGTACTCTCGAAGTTAACTTCGACTCTCACGGTCATTCTCTTCACGTTAAGTTTCGCCCTGTACCTAGGTTTCGTGGCAAAAGAAAAAGTAGCCCCTAAAGCGTTAGTCACCACTCCAGCAGTATCGCCTGCTAAAACTGAAGAGCCAAAAGTAGCCACCCCTGTGGCCGCACCTTCCGCACCTGTTGCAACTGAAGCCGCTAAGTCTGAAGCTACTTCACCAGTCGCACCTACTCCCGCTGCACCCGCTGCGGCCAAGTAAAGTATGGTTCGTCGGAACTTACTCAGCCTCCTCGCGTGCTGGGTAGTCACCCACGCCTCCATTACACTGTTGGCCCAGAGCGCCTTGGACAACGATGGCTATGCCCAACTTTCACCGATT
>CANBWJ010000119.1 GCA_947373115.1 Opitutia bacterium
TTGTACCAAACCTCGGTCCATTCGGGCTCTTTGGATAGCGGTGAATCACCGGTCGGCGAAGGCTGGTAGGATTTTACTTCGGGTAAAGTCAGGGGCAGTTGCTTAGACGTCAGTGGCACGGCGCAGACCTCTTGTCCGTTGATTTGACATGTGACTGGCTGCTTGGGGAGGAACTCGCGGATTTCGGAGTCAGCTGGAATTTTTGCGTAGTCTGATTGCGAGACCCAGAGAATGGGGAACGGCTCGCCCCAGTAGCGTTGACGAGAAAAGAGCCAGTCGCGCAGTTTGAAATTAACGGCGAGTTTACCTTGGCCTTTCGCGGTGAGGTCGGCCGTGATTTTCTTTTTCGTTTCGCTAGCGGAAAGTCCGTTGAAGGCACCCGAGTTCACCATCGGGCCATCTTCGGTCCATGGTTTCTCTTGGACATCGATAGGCTCTTTGGAGCCGACTACCTGGATGATGGGCAGGTTGAATTCTTTGGCGAATTCCCAGTCGCGTTCATCGTGGGCGGGTACGGCCATGATGGCACCTGTGCCGTAGCTCATGAGCACGTAGTCGGCGGTCCAGACTGGGATTTTATTTCCGTTTACGGGATTGGTGGCGTAGCTGCCGGTGAAGACCCCCGTTTTCTTTTTATCGGCGAGGTCGGTGCGCTCGAGGTCGGATTTGTTTCGTACGGCGGCGATGTAGGTGTCGACAGCCGCTTTCTGTGCCGGTGTCGTTAGCTTGCTGATGAGTGGATGTTCGGGGGCTACGACCATGTAGGTTGCGCCGAAGAGGGTATCAGGACGTGTGGTAAAAACTGTCAGGCTTTCGTTGGCGATATCGGCCAGTTGAAATGTCACTTCAGCGCCTTCGGATTTACCGATCCAATTTTTCTGTAAGCGCTTGGTCGAATCGGGCCAGTCGAGGGCATCGAGTCCTTCGATTAATTTATCGGCGTAGGCCGTGATGCGGAGGACCCATTGGCGGATGGGGCGGCGTTCGACGGGGTGATTGCCGCGTTCGGAGCGTGGGCCCTCTTTGGTGTTAAGTACTTCTTCGTTGGCGAGCACCGTGCCGAGGGCGGGGCAGAACCAAACGGGTTTTTCGGAAACGTAGGCGAGGCCGTGGCGGAAAAGTTTAAGGAAGATCCACTGCGTCCAACGGAAATAATTTTCGTCGGTCGTGGAAAGCTCGCGCTCCCAATCGATGCCGAAGCCGATCATTTGGAGTTGGCGGCGGAAGTTATCGATGTTCTTGCGGGTTTGCAGGGCAGGGTGTTCGCCGGTGGCGATGGCGTGTTGTTCGGCGGGGAGGCCGAATGCATCCCAGCCCATGGGGTGGAGGACGTTGAAGCCGGCGGCTTTTTTATATCGTCCGAGGATGTCGGACGCCGTGTAGCCCTCGGGGTGACCGATGTGTAAACCCGCACCCGACGGGTAGGGGAACATATCGAGCACGTAGTACTTGGGCTTACCGCAGGAAGTCGGCTCGGTGCGGAAGGTAGAATTTTTCTTCCAATAGGCCTGCCAGCGCTGTTCGAAAGCGGTGAAGTCGTAGGTGCCAGGCGTTTGTTCCATGAAGGCTTGCAGATAGAACAGAGAGTGCGACGGTGGCAAGGATTTGGATGGGCGGACTTGGATTTAACAAGTTAAGAGAAGAGGGTATTCGGGTTTGATATTTCAAATACAATCGATGTTTTAATGGGTATCCGATGCTCACCTCCCGCCGAGATTTTGTTAAGAAGCTCTTTGTTGCTACGGCACAGCTGGCCTTGGCGGGTCCATTGTTGTCGAGCGGCCTCTTTGCGGCGGATGCGGCGAGCCGTGGGCTTAACTTCTTAGTGGTCGGTGATTGGGGTCGGAAGGGGCAGAAGGATCAGCTCGATGTTGCTAAGCAGATGGGCATCGCTGCGGCACAGGTGGAAGCGCCCTTTATTGTTTCGGTTGGGGATAATTTTTATGACCTCGGCGTTTCGTCGGTGGACGATGCACAATTCAAACTCTCCTTTGAAAATGTCTACACCGCGGCCTCGTTGCAGGTGCCATGGAGGGTCATTTTAGGTAACCACGATTACTGCGGGAGCTGTCAGGCGCAGATTGATTATACGCAAAAAAGCAAACGGTGGGAAATGCCAGCGCGTTATTATGTGAAGACCGAAAAATTAAGCGACGGAGGTACGGTGGATATGTTGTACCTCGATACCAATCCCTTTGTGGAGAAGTACGCGCGAGATAAGCGCATCGGCAAAGAGTTCGCCACTCAGGACAGTCGTGCACAGTTGGCGTGGATTAAGAAGACCTTGGCAGAATCAAAAGCCACTTGGAAAATTGTTTTCGGGCATCACCCTATTTACACGGGCGGAGAGCACGGTGACACGCAGGAGCTCGTGGAACAGTTGTTGCCACTACTGAAGCAGTATGGTGTGCAGGCCTATATTTGCGGTCATGATCACGATTTGCAGCACTTGCAGGCCTGCTCGGTGAATTTATTCTGTGCCGGTGCGGGGTCGACGGTGCGAGCGGCGGAAATGACTTCGCGTTCCAAGTTTGTAAAATCGCAACCTGGTTTTTTGGCGGCGTCGATTAAAGGTGATGCGATGGACGTGCGTTTAATTGCGGGGACTGGTGAGGTGCTGTATTCTTACGCAGTGCCACGTAAGGCCACGGTCTAAGGTGACGGTGCTAGCTCTATCCCGCTTGCCTTGCGGGCAGGGAATGCGTTTAAATGGTTCATGAACATTCTCGTCGTCGGCGGTGCCGGCTACATCGGAAGTCACTGCGTCCGCCAAGTCTTGGCGGCAGGCCACCGTGTGGTGGTACTCGACAATTTATCGTATGGCCATGCGGAGTCGGTGCCCAGTGGCGTACCGCTGGTTAAGGTGAGCATGGGCGACAATGAAGCGGTGCGTGCGGTGTTGCGTGAGCACAAGATTGACCTCGTGATGCACTTTGCGGCCTTTGCGAGTGTCGGTGAGTCGGTACAGCAACCTGAGCGTTATTATGAAAACAACGTGGTGCAGACGCAGCGGT
>CANBWJ010000120.1 GCA_947373115.1 Opitutia bacterium
AAATGGGCTTTAAATTGTTTGTAAGCTTCGGCTTCGTTATAGTCAACGGTAAACCAGTAATCGGTGGCTGGTAGTAGATTTCCGTTATAGGTTCCGTCCCATCCTGGGCTTTGCGGACTGATTTGTTTGATTAGTTTTCCGTAGCGATCAAATATATAAATTTTTGCGCTAAAATCATTTTGTAATCCACTAATATTCCAGGTGTCGTGTATGCCATCGCCATTTGGAGTAAAATAATGCGGATAATCAATAGTTTGTACGTGGTTTATAACTAATGGATCGCAGCTAATGGCAATGCCTGCTTTGGTATCCCAAACGGTAATGAAGTGCTCGCCTAAGCCTACGTTTTCAAACACATTGCTGCTTTGTCGTGGTCCATCATCCAAACTGTATTGGTATGTTCCATATCCGGTAACGGTAACTGTTATAGTTTGATTTTCGGAAAAAGCATTGGTAACTGTGTACCCTTGACTTCCTGAGGGTAGCGTCACTGCTTGACCCGATTGCAACACCGTGAATGGTGCTGAGGTATCTTTACATCCTTGTGCACTTGTACTTGTCATTACCACACTAAAATCAGAACTTATTGTATTTGCAAAGGCAGTATTTACGGTATAAGTAGCGGTGGTTGCTCCTGGTATAGCTGCTCCTGCAGCATCCAACCATTGATAGGTATAGCTTGGAACACTTCCTAAGTAAGGCGTGGTGTTAGTAGCTGTTAATACTAAATCTCTAACAACTTGGTGTGGAGCATTAAAATCTACACAAATAACATTAGTATTGGCTACAATTACAGGTTGTGGTTTTTGCTCTACTGTTACTTTAAAAAAGGCTATGCGCTCGCAACCCGTTAGCTTGTTTTTTACTGCTACCCAAATAGTGTGGGTATAGGCTTGGTAGGTTGCCAAGTTAGTAATTGGGGTGGGCAACAGTGGTGGGCTTGCCAATGGATTGTATTGGGTATCATAGAAATTCACATCATAATTGGCTAGGGTTTGGGTAGCTCCTAATATAGCTGGTACCAAAGCATCTAGAGGATATGAATAATAGCCGTCGTTATCGTTTATCTCATCATCGCAAGTAGCAAAATCTGTTGGTACTGCAAGGGTTGGCTTTGGATTTACCATTATAGTAAATTGTGATACGGGGCTTTTACATCCGGTAACGGTATTGGTGGCAACCACATAAATAGTTTGTGTATTTCCTGTGGTGTTGGTGTTGGTAAATGTGCTTGGTATTGGTTGTGTAAGTAACGCATCCAAATAGAAGGTCAAGGTGTAATTGCTCAATGGTAATGCATTTCCGTTTAGTAAAATATTCGCTTGTGAGTTTAAATTAAAGACGGTGAAACCATCGGTATTGTCATCACATTCTTGGTAAACATGTCCAGAAACAATTAATGGTAACGGATTTACTACAATTGGTTGTTCTACTAGTACATAACAATGTTGTGGGGGAGTTTGAGTATCAATATTAAATTTGCTCTCTACCCGTATCCATACGTTTTGGTGCACATTGGCTGCCGTTGGAATAAGGATTTCTGCGGTGTTGTTTATAGCATCCTGTTGACTCGGAAAGTAATGTAAAACAACATTCAGATCGCCATTCATAATATAAGCCGCATTGGTAGTCAAATTGAATATCTCATAGCCATCGTTTGGATTTACATCGTCGCACTTAATTAATGCAAGGGCTGATAAATTGGTGTTTGGTGTTGGTATTGGTAATACTTGAATGGTTAAAGTAGTATAACTCTTACATCCTGTTAGGGTATTAGTGGCTACAATATGCACTGTTTGTGCCGCAGCAATGGTGTTTTGAAATGCCGATGGGTTGCTTATTAGTTGGGTGTGTGCTGCATCCAAAAAGAATTCTAAGGTGTGTCCTGGCACACTTCCTACAAAAGCAACCATATTAAAAATGGTGTATTGGTTATTAGGAATTGTATCGCTATCGCACAAGCTATAAAGCGTTGGCGTTGTCAGCACTATTGGAGTATTCACTTGCAATTGGAACGATCCCACAGAGAAACAATGGGTGTTTATGTTTTCTATTCGAACCCAAATAGTGTTATTGATACTATTGCAATAGTTAAAACTAGTGGTGTTAAAAATAGACAATCCTGCTGGTGTAGACGACGCTGCCCCTTGAGTGGTGTAATAGCTTACCAAATAATTGGCTGGAGGTAGGGGTTGCAAGGCTTTTATTATTGGGGTTTGCACTTCTAAATTGAACGTTGTACAACCGTCTTGGGTATTGCTATCTACATCGCAATTGGCAAGCGCTACAAGGTTAGTGGGCATTATTGGTGCTGGATCGACATTGATTTGGATTTGCAGGATGCTAAAACAATGTGTGATAGGATTCTCGGCACGTACCCATAAAAATTGAGAAAATGGGGTGATGGTACAATAGTTACTAGCATTTACAGCATTGATGTTATTAGTAGCATCAGTAGCTGTTAAATGGTAGGTAATGGTATACACTCCTGGGCTCAAAAACAAGATTCCCGGAGTTACATTGGTGGTTAAATCCACACAAGACAATCCTGTTTGGTCACTGCCACATACTGTGTAAGCTCCTATTGGCGGTATTGGTTGTGGTTTTGGGTTCACCACGATATCCATCGTAGAGGTTACATAACAATTTGTTGTTGTATTGGTTATTCGAATACCTAAAGTTTGCGCACAAGGGATAACATTAGTATAAGCAGACGGGTTGGTTATTGGATTGGTGTTGCTTGTGGCTTCTGCCAAG
Organism: Opitutia bacterium; assembly: GCA_947373115.1. Taxonomy (GTDB): domain Bacteria; phylum Verrucomicrobiota; class Verrucomicrobiia; order Opitutales; family UBA953; genus UBA953. The sequence continues at coordinate 2,758 of CANBWJ010000120.1, forward strand.
GAGGGGTAGAAGGTTACTTGCATGCCCGTTTGTCCTTGCAGGATGGTAGTTATTCTTGTAGTTAAATCGAAAGTTTCAATGCATACTGGGGCAACCGTTTCACAAAGTTCGTATTGTGGAAAGTAGTTTGGAAGCGGAAGTAGTGGTAACGGATCTACCACCAAAGATTCGGTGATAATATCATAACACCCAGTAAGTTTGTTTTGCACCCGAATCCACACTGTAGTGGTTGCAGTTACAAAAGCAGATTCTGGACTAATAAATGGGGTTCCTGCTTGGGCATTTGCTAAAGAAGTAAAGTACGTTATAGTATAATCTGCTGCTAATAAAGTAGTCCCTAACACTTGCGGAGTAACTACTGCCGTTAGATTAAAGGTTTGAATACCATCAGTATTATCATCACAAATACGATACGCTACCGGAAGGTTGGCCACCGGTTTTGGGTGTACTATCAGCTGGAAGGAAGTAAAAGAAGCACATGCTGTTGCTAGTGGATTGAATACTCTTACATAAATAGTTTGCGGATTGGTAATATTACAATACGGGGTGCTAGATGGTAATGGGTTGGCTCCTGTTTGAGCATCGGTTGGCGTTAAGTGGTAGGTGATTACAATACCCGATTGGGTAGAAATCTCTGGGTCTTTAGTGTTTAAAACAAACG
>CANBWJ010000121.1 GCA_947373115.1 Opitutia bacterium
CAGAGGCCTTGACCAAATCAGCAAAGGGGCTATGAAGAAGCCTTCAAGCCTTTCAGCTGGTGATTTTGACCTTGAAGAGTCCATGCAATTGGCACCAACTGGCCTTGCTGATGTGTTGTCATATTCTCAGGTCGACTCAAAAAACTCATTAGTGAAGTTTCAAACAGTATTTCCAGCTCGATATCAACAAGAGTTTTTTACAGTGACAAAAAGCCAAATTGATTTCTTTGCGATTTGCCCAACACAAATGATTTCCGTTGGAACATCTCTGATCCCGTTTTTAGAACATGATGATGCCAATCGAGCATTAATGGGCTCAAATATGCAAAGGCAAGCTTTACCTCTTCTCGTTTTAGAAAGACCTCTTGTGGGAACAGGGTCTGAGAAAGGGGTTGCTCAAAGCTCAAACTCGGTTCTTTTATCAGAATTTTCTGGTCAAGTAAGTTTTGTTGATGGAAGAAAAATTGTTGTTGATTCTTTTCCAAAAAAAATTACAAGTTTTCCTGAAACTTTGAAGACAAAAAATTCACGTCTTCTTCTGGGTTCTTCTGAGGTTGCTTTCTCTCCGACTTCTGGAAGATCAGGAGCTGGAGGAGATCCACAAGAAGTCTTAGATTTTAGCCGACGTAACCTTTTTCAAAAATTTCAAAATCGAACTGAAGATGGAAACGTTAAAACAATTAGCAGAATTTTCACTGTCAAAATCAAAATTCAAACAAGACTTGATCCTCAGTCCAAACTCTTCACTTCGAGAAAAGTTTTTCCAATTAGCGATGAAGAATATGAAAAAAGTCGTAACCTTTTAAGACGCGAATTTTTGAAAAAATATAAAGAAATTCAACGCAAGAAGGTTTTTCCTTTAGATTTTTGGCCTGGTGAACGTTGGAAAAAAACAGGTGATATTTGGAAACAAAAAACACTGAGCTCGCAACAGGAACGGAGCTCTCCGGAACAGAACAGGAGCGAAGCTCTCCGTAGCGAGTCTGCTGAACCAGCATCCCGAACACGCGAAGCGTGTCTGGATCAGGTTTCGCGTGTCGGGGGTAAAACAGTCAGTTTCAAAAATCCGGTCAATTTTGTTTTGGCTGGGAAAAAAGAATCAAAGCGAAATCTACAGCGACCGTCGGAAAAAGAACAAAATGGAAGGTTTATGAAAGGCCCCCTTGGGGCGGCTCCTCTCTTTGAAGAATTAAAGCGAATTCGCTATAAAAAAGCTCATTTAGCAATTGGAGCACTGAAGAAAAGGATCCGAAGAAGAAGAGAAGGAGGGGAAAATTCACGACTGAACTCCACGACATTAACCCCTTCTGGGTCTTTGGCAGACGAGATTCTGAAGGGTCCTTCCGATACCCTTCTGTGGGACGAAACTGGGTCGATCAGTTCTCGGGGAAGGAATTTCTTTGAAAAGGCAAATTCTACGGTGTCCAATTATATTTTGAAAAAAAAGACTCTTCGAAGGTCAATTCTTCCAGTCAAAGCTGGTCGTCTTTTCTTTGAACCGACCCCACAAATGATTTTCAAAAATATTCTTTCGAAAAATGCGAAAAAGCGAGAAATTCTTCGGAAAGCTTTTTTACAAAAAGCTTTTCTTCCTCAGCGTTTCGAACCAACACAATCAGAAGCAAACTCACAGAAAGGGCATCACCTGATCGTAGGGTCTTCGGGAGCACTCGAGACCAGAATGCCGGAATCCCTTCCGATCAAGAAACGCTCTGTTCGACCGAGTTCGCTTTCTCGTTCTCAGGTTTCTTGGTCTGTTTCAATGAAAAAAGTCACTCCATATACACAAGTGACTTATAACATTCATGGATATTGGCGAACAAATCAAAATACACTTCGTCGTCAGCGTCCTGCAGTCCAAGCAGGTGACTGGGTAGCATCCGGTGATTTATTAGCGGATTCTTCAGCGACACTTCGTGGTGAATTATGTGTTGGGCAAAATATTTTAGTTGGGTATGTTCCTTGGGAAGGCTATAATTTTGAAGATGCAATTGTTGTCAATGAAAGATTGGTGGAAGAAGATATTTATACATCAATTCTTATTGATCGATATGAAATGGAAGCGGCAATTGATGCGGGAGAAAAAATTACTCGAAAAATTCCTGATATTAAACCGCATTTGCTAAAAAATCTCGATCTTCGTGGAATTATTTGTGTCGGGACATGGGTGGAAGAAGATGATATTTTAGTTGGGAAAATTCTTCCTGTGACAACAGAATTACAAGGGTATTCAAAACTTTTAGCTGACATTTATCAAATCGCCCCTCCAGTTGCCAAAGATATTTCATTCCGTGTTCCAGATCGCGTTTCAGGTCGTGTTTTAGAATGTAGCGTGTCAGAAATGGTTGTTCGAACACCAGATAATCAATCCTTTGCAACTCCTTGGAAAGTGACATTATATTTAGTTGAAAAACGCCGAATGAAACTTGGAGATAAAATGTCAGGTCGCCATGGCAATAAAGGGATTGTGTCTATTATTCTTCCACCGCAAGATATGCCATTTCTTCCTGATGGAACACCTTTAGATATTGCTTTAAATCCGTTAGGGGTACCTTCACGAATGAATGTGGGTCAATTATTAGAATCTCTTTTAGGTTTAGCAGGAAAGCATTTACATCAAAAATATCGAATTCCAGCATTTGATGAAATGTATGGTGAAGATTTTTCTCGTCGAATTGTTTATGATAAACTTTTAGAAGCCTCACAAAAGACTCAAAAACCATGGCTTTTTAACCCAAATTTTCCAGGAAAAATGATGCTTCGTGATGGTCGAACAGGCGAATATTTCCATCAACCCATTTTAGTAGGCTATCCATATATGTTGAAACTTATTCACATGGTGGATGATAAAATGCATGCTCGAGCAACAGGTCCATATACTATGGTGACTCAACAACCTTTAAAAGGTCGTGCAAATCGTGGAGGTCAACGGATTGGGGAAATGGAAGTTTGGGCTGTTGAAGCTTTTGCTGCAAGTTATGCACTTCAAGAATTATTAACATTAAAATCGGATGATATTAGTGGTCGAAATCATTTTTTAATGAGTTTTTTAAAACGGAAAAAACGAACAGTTGGTGGAATTCCCGATGCGTTTCGTGTTTTAATGCATGAATTACAATCTCTTTGTTTTCATGTTCATTATACGGAAGATTATCGCTTAACATATCCTACATTACTGGAATCTTCTCATATTCCAGAAACACCTCTTCCTGGAAATTATGGACGTGGATCATAGCAGACCCGCTTCGGGGACCGGAACACAAGTGTAACCCCTTCCTGACCTGACCAGACGGGACGGTCCCCGACCCGTTCCTGAACCAGTGTGGTTCAGTTGGGCTGCATACTGTTTTTGATTTCGCAAAGGTGCAATATGGAAAAAATCTTTTTAAATCAAACTCTTGATAAAAATACAACAAAAAAACTTTTATCTTGGTTTTTAGATAATTACAGTGAACTTCGCTTAGGATATTTTCTTGATGAAATGAAAAGTGTAGGTTTTCATTTTGCTACAAAAGCTGGATTTTCTTTAGGATTTGATGATTTAAGAATTCCTGATGGGAAAGAAAGAGTTTTAAAACAAGCAGAATTAGAAACTTTTGAATGTGAAAATGATTTTATTCATGCAAAAATTAATTCAGCGACAAGATATCAACGCTTACTTTCTGTTTGGGCATCGGCGAGTGATAGTTTAAAAGATGAAGTGACCGAATATTTTGAAGAAACGGATTTTTTAAATCCACTTTATATGATGGCATTTTCAGGAGCACGGGGAAATATTTCCCAAGTTCGACAACTTATTGGAATGCGCGGATTAATGTCCGATTCTTCTGGAGGGGTTATTGATTTCCCTATTCGAAGTAATTTTCGCGAAGGGTTAAGTGTTACAGAATACGCTATTTCTTGTTATGGCGCACGAAAAGGACTCATTGATACTGCTTTAAGAACAGCTGATTCAGGGTATTTAACAAGACGACTTGTAGATGTGGCCCAAAAACTTGTGATTGGGCGAACTGATTGTGGGACAAATGAATATTTTTTAATGCATGATTTACGCAATGAAGAAAGGTGTGATCCTGAAGCACTTCTTGTGCCTGCAGAGGACAGAGTTTTAGGTCGAATGCTTGGTGAAACTATCTATTTTCAAGATCAACCAATTTCGCCCCAGCAGCCATATCAACCTTATGCTCACCCAACAGACTCTTCTTGGCAATTCATCGAGAATCAGACGACGCGAAGGAGCTTAGGAAACTTTCCGCCTGAAGACCCCCCAGGAGCAACCAATATGACCAGAACCCTGGAACGGAGCGAGGACCGTACCCTTTGGCCAGGTCAGACCATAAGTTCAGTTGGCTCTACCCTTCTTGATAAAACACAAGAATTTTCGAAAATTTCAGGAAAGCCTATTCCTCGTTGGTTTTCAACTACAGTTTTTCACGTTGATAAAAATTGTATTAATATTCATAAAGCATATTTGCCTCGCGATACCTTTATTCTCCGGGAAAGAACTAGAAAACGTCTCCCTCAAGGAGCAGACGCTCCGAGAGGTTCTCATCGAAGGTTTGGTCTCGGTCTGGCACGAAAAAGGCCTCTTCGTGCTTCGGCGTTCCAGACGACAAAAGGAACAGTCGAAAAGAATAAACACCTTATGGTGAACCCTGAAACAGGGCAACGACCGGGTGTTCGACAGAACACTCCTGAAGGTCTCCAGACACGGAACAGGGCCGAAGGCCCCCTTTTCGTGTCTGGAGGCCCTGACCAAACCCCAGCTGGTGAGAACCAGCTCCTGTCCAGGGACCCTCTGACCGAAAGTTCCATGGGGTGCGCAACTTTAGTGACAAAAGTGACACCAATTGTTTTAGATGCGAACTCTTCCTCCACTGAATTTTTTCGAACAACTCGTTCTCTTTCCTTTTATCGATTTAGTAATCCTGTTCTTTTGACGCTAGTTGATTATGAATCCCGGGTGAAAAAAAAAGATTCACCCACGAACAGTGCCAACATGATCCCAGGACCGGTGCTGGGCAATGAGATAGAAAAGAAATCAAACGGGTATAAACGTGGATTCCGCCCTAAAAAGAGTCCGATTTCAGAAAAGGATATTTGGCCAGACCGTTTTGTAAGATCCAAGTCACAAATTCACAAAAGCGCCGATGGGCTTGTGACCACGAGCACCTTCGCCTCGGAAACCCGGAATTTATCCCCAGGATATGGTCCAGGTCTTTTGATTCTGACATCAATCGAGCGAATGGCTCTTGACAGAGCGGAGGTCCAGGGGTTCGGGTCTCCGAAGCCCGTCAGCCAGCCCCTGTCTAGGCCCTGTTCCGTCTCTGTACCATCTGGCAACCCTTCTGATCCTGAAAATCTTCAAATTTATCTTCTCGGAGTAAAAAATGAAGAAATTCTTCCCGAGCTTTTGGAAAAAGTCGCTGAGTATAGAGAACCCAATCAGGGAATTCCAATTCGCTCAGCTCTTACTTGTCGCCCCCGCAATGTGGAGTGGAATAGTGGCCGAAATGAAGATATTTGTCAATATTGTTATGGATGGAATTTAGCGACTGGACGTTTAGTTGTCATGGGTGAAGCTGTCGGAATTCTTGCTGCCCAGTCAATTGGTGAACCAGGAACTCAACTAACCATGAGAACATTCCATACAGGCGGAGTCTTTTCTGGTGAAGTTGAAGCAAAAGTTTTTGCACCACATGGTGGTTTTGTGTCTTTTTCCCGAAAACCTCCTTTTCCACAATTCACAACTGTACTGGGTCAAAAAGCTTTTTTTATTACAGAAGAATTGCAAGTGAAAATTTCGCAACACGAAATTTTCGAAGATTTGCTGGATCAAAATTTTATTCAAAAATATAATGAGCAAAGTCAGCAGAAAAACTCAACCGAAATTCTGGGGTCACCTGACAAGCCTCTTTTGGCTGGCCCAAAGAAGCTCAATTTACAAAAAAATGAAGAACGGACTTCAATTTTAGAATTACCACCCTATAGCTATGTTTTTATTTTTCCAGGGCAAAAGATTGAAAGAAATCAAGTTTGCGCTGAAATTTCAAAGAATTCTGGAATTCCAAAAAAAGCGGCTGAAACGTTTACAAAATCAAAGCCGGTGAGATTAGAAATTCAAGGGCAAATCGCTCGTCCTGAAAAAGAAGTTCGCCGCTTGGATCCTCATGGCGAAAAAAAATGGGTCACACCCGTAGGAAAAGCGGCGGGAAGTTTCGA
>CANBWJ010000122.1 GCA_947373115.1 Opitutia bacterium
AGCGGCGCGGAACTCCCGCACAGAGGCCGTATAAAAGGGATGGATGGCCGCAGCCACGGCGCAGTCGAGGGCACCATAGAGGTCACGCCATTCGCGCGAGGGCAGCTGCGGCGCGAGGCCCAGGCCCATGGGCGCCAGCAGTGCCGCCACGCCCACCGGATCAGCGGGGACCATTTCGCCCAGCAGGGCCACGGTCGGCAGGTCCTGGTTCGGGCCACGTGGCCGCTGCACCGGGCCTTCCTCGGCTTCGAGGCGGGCGTAGCGCAGCATGGCGCCAGACAGCACGTCCTTGGCCTCGGCATGGGTGGGCACGCCAAAGCCCGGCACGTCGATGCCAATGATGCGCACGCCGTCGATCTGCTTGGGCAGCAGATCCAACGGCACGCCAGAGGCGGTCGGCACACAGAGGTTGATGACAACCACGGCATCGTAATCGTCGGGCTTGGCCGTTTCGATCACGGCGGCGCGGATGTCTTCATAGAGTTGGCCACGCACCAGGGTCTCGGAGTTGAACGGCACATAGCCCACCGTCCGCTTGGCCCCATAGAAGTGCGAGGTAAAGGTCAGGCCATAGACGCAGCAGGCCGAGCCCGACAGGATTGTCGCCACCCGGCGCATCCGCAGGCCCACGCGCAGCGAGCCAAAGGCCGGGCACATGGACTGTGGTTGGTCATGGGGGCCGCGCGGATAGTCGGCCTCCAGGCGGGCAAGCATGTCGCTCTTGCCCGCCGCCTTGGCGGCCTCGACCATGGTCTCGCGGCCACCGTGGCAGCCCGCACCTGAGGCAACCTCAGGTGTGGCCACGGCGGGCGCGGTGATGATGTCTGATGTTGTCATGTGCCCGTTCCCCCGATACCGGCTCAGACGCCTTCGTACACGACTTCGAGCGACGGCTTTTCAATCGCGCTCTTGGGTGCAAGGTCATCGGTAGTGGCGGGCTGCAGGACAACGTTGCGACCGACCGTGTCACCCTTGAAGAGGCCAAGCAGGCCGTCATGCGTCAGCGGGCTGGGGCGCACCGGCGGCGCCGTGGCCACCTGTTCTGCCAGCTGCTCGAACATGGGCGCCCAGCGGCCACCGGGACGGCCGATGATTTCATAGCTGGCCGACTTCCGGCGGATGTCCTCGTCAGCCGGGATGGAGGCGAGCACGGGAATGCCAGCCGCATCGGCAAAAGCCTGGGCCTCGCCCGTGCCGTCATCCTTGTTGATGACCATGCCGGCCACGCCCACATTGCCGCCGAGCTTGCGGAAGTAATCCACCGCCGAGCAGACATTGTTGGCAACGTACAGGGACTGCAGGTCGTTGGAACCGACCACGATCACCTTCTGGCACATGTCGCGGGCAATCGGCAGACCGAAGCCGCCGCAGACCACGTCACCCAGGAAGTCGAGCAGCACATAGTCCACGTCCCACTCATGGAAACCGAGCTTCTCCAGCAGCTCGAAGCCATGGATGATGCCGCGTCCACCGCAGCCGCGTCCCACTTCCGGGCCGCCCAACTCCATGGCGAAGACGCCGTCGCGCTTGAAGCAGACGTCGCCGATCTTCACCTGCTCGCCCGCCAGCTTCTTGGCTGAAGAGGTCTCGATGATGGTGGGGCACGAGCGGCCGCCGAACAGCAGCGACGTCGTGTCACTCTTGGGATCACAGCCGATCAGCAGCACGCGCTTGCCCTGCTGGGCCATCATGTAGGAGAGGTTGGCGAGCGTGAAGCTCTTGCCAATGCCGCCCTTGCCATAGATGGCAATGACCTGCGTTTCCTTCTTGGGCGCCTCGGTCGAAACGGGATCGGGCTCGATCGCGGCTTCGGCCCGCAGTTGCCTTGTCCGATCGTCATCACCAGAAATATTGAGCGGCGCGTTCATCAGCAGTCTCCCCACGAGAGAACCATTTTGAGACAATCGGCGTCACCGAATGCCAGTTCATATGCCGTCCTGGCGTCTGCCGAGGCGGCACGGTGCGTAATCAGACCATCGAGCGAAAGGCGGCCGTCCGAGACAAGGTCGTGCACGGCCACAAGATCGGCAGGCTTCCATTCTGCGGCCACCCTGAGGCGGGCCTCGCGCATGAAGGCCGCCGGAAAGGCGAACGACACGCGCCCCGGATAAAAGCCGGCCAGCACGATCTCGCCCCCCGGCGCCAGACGCTCGATCAGGGTATCGAGGATGTCGGGGTCGCCGCTGACGTCGATGATCGTGTGATAATTGCGCCGCGGGTCGGTGGCCGGATCGACCACCGGGTATCCCGCGGCGCCGGAAGCGCGTCGGGGGTCGCGCTCCCAAACTGTGGGTGCCGGGCCACCGCCCAACACCGCAAGACGTGCGATCAGGCGGCCAAGAACCCCATGGCCGATGATCAGATCGGGCTGTGTGCCCAGGATCGCGTGACGGGCGGTGGCGGCAAGCGCCAGCAGCACCGCCTCCTCGCCCAGATCGGCGCTGACGGGAATCACCCGGGCGCCGGGCACCACCAGGCGCGATGCCGCCCCGCCAAAGAGGCCACGGACATCGCGGAAGCCGGTGGAACCGGGGACAAATACCTGCGTGCCAACGGCCAGGCCGGCCTCGGGCCCCGCCTCTACCACCCGGCCCACGGTCTCGTAGCCGGGGACCAGCGGATAGCCAAGGCCGGGAAACGGCGGCATGCGGCCGGTGTAGAGAAGCTTTTCGGTGCCCGTGCTGATGCCGCTCCAGGCCACGTCAACCACGACATCAGCCACCCCCGGCGACGTCAGTTCGACGCGGCTGAGGGCCAGGCTTTCTGGCGCATTGAGGACGACGGCCATGGCGTTCATCAGCTGGGCTCCCCTCCCAAGGTTTTTGGCTCTATAGCCATCTCGTTGTCTGTAAGTTTAGCGTTACACTTTTCAGTGTCAAGCTCACTTAACACTTTTGAGGGAACTGTTGCGGCCACAATCCGCACCAGCAGCGGCTGGCGGGTGGAAAGCTGGCGTGGCGCCACGAAGCCTGCCCGCAGGGCAAGCGCCGCGATCTCGGCCGGTGAACGCGGCCGGCCCTGGCCCATGGCCAGCAGATAGAAGCCGAAATAGGCGTCCGCCACCGGGGCTGCCGAGGCGGTATCGCTCATGGGCTCGGCAATCAGCAGGGTGGCGCCCGGCGCCAGCGACCGCCGCAGATTGCTGAGGATGTCGAGCACGGCGTCGTCATTATGGTCGTGGAGGACACGCACCAGGGTGGCGAGGTCCGCCCCCCGGGGCAGGGGATCGCGGCGGAAATCCCCGCCCACAGCCGTTCCCCGGGCACCCAGGCCCGCCTCGGCCAGGCGGCCACGGGCAAGGGCCGCCACTTCCGGCAGGTCAAATACGGTCACGGCCAGCTGCGGCGCCCGCTTGGCCGCGGCCCGGGCAAAGGTGCCATTGCCGCCGCCCACATCCAGCAACTGGCGATGGCGTGCCACCGGCCAGGCATCGAGAATTTCGTCGGCCACCAGGGGCTGGGAGGCGGCCATCAGCGCCGTATAGGGTGCCGCATCGGCACTATTCAGATCGCCGGCGTGCCCGGACGCAACGAACCCGATAC
>CANBWJ010000123.1 GCA_947373115.1 Opitutia bacterium
ATTTGCTGCAGCGCAACACGGCGGGCGGGCCGACTGGCACTGAACCACCCGCAGGCTGTGGCGTTGTTTCCATGGCGGCCGCCCCCGGACGTCATGTTGAGGGGGTGGTCATGTTGAGGGAGACGCGCGATGCCAGTCAGGCCAGGAACACTCACGGCACTTCTTCTGTTTGCAGCCCTCGGCTTGACCCCCGCCTGGGCAGAGGCCGGGCGCCCCGACCCTGGCGATGGCCCCGATGCGGGCGAGACTGCCGACATGATGGAACATCCCGGCATGATGGAGCACCCGGGCATGATGGGTCGGCCGGGCGCGATGATGGGGCAGGACGGCCACCGGGGCTGGGGCTGTGCCCAGGCGGGCGCCCATGTGGAAGGCCGGCTTGCCTATGTGCGGGCCGAACTCCACATCACCGCCGCCCAGGAAACCCTGTGGCAGTCTTATGCCGCCGCCTTGCGCGAGGCGGCCCGGTCGATGGCGGAACAGTGCAAGGCAAAAGATGGCGCCGACACCGCCAGCCTGCCGGATCGCCTGGATCGCCATGTGGAGGCCATGGCGGCCCGGATCGAGGCCATGCGGGCCACGAACAAGGCCCTGCGCCCCCTCTATGCCGCCCTCGACGCCAGCCAGAAAAAGGCCGCTGACGAGGTCATCAGCATGGGCGCGGGCATGAGGTAGAACAGGCCTCTGGATTATCAGAAACCGATAGGTGACAGCAGCGGGCTTGAAGGGTATTGGAGAGGCGTGGATTGGGTGGCGTTGAAATTATTTGGCTTCTTTCCTTGGTCCGACCCTATGCCCGAACAAGCCCGCGCTACAGGTACCTGGCTGTTTGGCCAGTGCATTTTTGATTCTGTGTCGGGGTTGTCGCACGGCGACATGCCTATTGCGCTGACGCCCAAATCCCGGGCCCTGCTTGCCCTGCTGTTGCAGGCGGATGGCGCGGTGGTCAGCCGGGAGACGATCGCTCTTTCCCTCTGGGACAGCAGCAACGTGCCGAACGCCTCAATCGAGCGCTGCATCTATCTGCTGCGCCGTGCCCTGCGCGAGGCGACGGGCGAGGATCAGCTGGTTACCCATTATGGCCAGGGTCTGCAGGTGAAGGGGCCGGTCACTTTTCACCCCCAGGGTGGGAGTGTGGAAAGCGCGTCGGCCGCCCGTACGTCGGGCGGCTGGCATAATGCTATTGGCATCATGCGCGTTGGCCGCCCCTCGATGGAGCACATGCAGACGCAGCTTGACCAGATGATCGCCGCAGCAAGCGGGCCAGAGCCGCCCGTCCTTATCGCCGCAGCCACCCTCATGTCTGGCCGCACCGTGCGCGGCCACCTGCCGCCCCTGGAAGGACGGCGCCGCCTGCTGGCCCTGGCAGAGGCAGCCCTCGCCGCCACCCCAGACTTTGCGCCCGCCCTTGCCATCAAGGCCTTTGCAACCGGGGTTCTGGGCAAGGACACGGAGCGGGGGCTGGAACTTGCCGACCGGGCGGTCAGCCTTGAGCCCAGCATGGCCCTGCCGCGCTTCTGCCGGGCCTGGGTGTTGATTGCGGCCCAGCGGCCCGATGCGGCCCTGAGCGAAGCCAACACCGGCCTGAAATTCAACCCCATCGAGCGCATGTTGCTGAGCGTGGAAAACGCCCTGAGCCTGACGATGGGCAATGATCTGGCAGCCGTGCAGCGCAGCCTTGAGGAAAGACTGGCCGCGCGGCCCGACCTTGATTCCATCCATGCCTCCCTCTCGATCGTCCACTCGCTTTCCGGTCGGCATGAGGAGGCTATTGCCACAGCACATCGCGCCGTCGAGGTCTCGGAAGGGGATCTCTATCTGCAGTCGTTTCTGGCTTTTGCCTATGCCAAGGCAGGCAATCACGACGCCGCGCAGGCGATCCTCGACCGGATGGCAGATCCCATGCGGGATTTCCATGCCGTCTCCGTAGCTGCACCCACCCTGCTCGCCATGGGCCGGGAGGAGGCCGCGCTGCAGGCCATCGCCCAGGGCTTTGCCATCCACGAGCCGTCCGTATTCATGGCCGAATTTGATCTGCGCCTGAAGCCACTGTGGCCAGAGATCCCACGCCTGCGGGCGCTGCACGCGGCCAAGCTGGCCTGACAGGCGGCGGCCTCAGGTTCTGGGGGACGAAAAGCGCAGGACCTGGGTACAGCCGCCACAGGCCAGGCGGCGCAGGCGGCCACCGATCTGGCCTGCCAGGGCCTGGGTCACCCGGGTGCCAAGCCCGTTGCCGGCCCGTTGCCCGGCCGGATAGCCAACCCCACTGTCGGCAATCACCATCAGCAGCCGTCCGCCCCTCTGGGCCAGGGCCACGTGGATCTCGCCTTTCCGCGCGTCGGGAAAGGCATATTTATAGGCATTGGTCAGCAGTTCATTGGCGATCAGACCCACGGGAACGGCCAGCCTGCCGGCCACCAGGACCGGTGCCAGCCGGTGGTGAAGGCGGATATGGGCCGGCCTGCCCGCCTGACCCTCTACCCCGTCGGCGATGTCGGCCAGGCAGCTGTCGAGGCGCACCTGCTCCAGGCTTTCCAGGCGGTGCAGGCGATCATGCAGGCGCGCCACCGCCAGCACCCGCCCCGAAGCATCGGACAGGGCGGTGCGCACCGCCGGCTCGCTTGCCGCCGAGGCCTGGAGATTGAGCAGGCTCGTCACCAGCGACAGGCTGTTGCGAATCCGGTGCTGGATCTCGTTCAGCAACAGGTCCTTGTGATCGAGGGCGCGTTCCAGGGACTGGACCAGATCAGGGGTGGGGGTGGCCTGCTGTCCCTCGGCGGCAAAGGTCTCCTCAGGCATGCGCGACCCTGTCCATGGCTGGTCATCTCTGGCATGTGCCTGCGATTGCACAGCCAGAACCATGGTATGCGGAGCATTATCGCGCCGGCAATAATCCTTTCATACGGCACTGCGCCCTCAGGCAGGGGGCAGCACGCGCCTTGCCTGCAACACGCCCAGCCAGTGGCGGAACATCACCGCCGTATCCACCACATCATGGAAGCCCGCCTGGCGCAGCTTGATGGTGGACAGGAAGGTGGGGGTGCGCACCTCTGTCTCGCCGGTGGCAAAGCAGAGGTCCGCATAATGGTGGGATTCGCCCAGGATCGCCGCCAGCGACAGGGGCTT
>CANBWJ010000124.1 GCA_947373115.1 Opitutia bacterium
TGTTATAAGTGCCATCGGCTTTACGGGTCGCACCGAAGCGACGCCATTGATGTCCGTAGACGGGTCCGAGGTCGCCTTTCGAGCGACCGAATTTTGCACATTGCTCAGCGGTGGCCCATTCATCCCAAATCGTAACGCCGTGTTCATTGAGCCAATCGTTGTCGGTGCGTCCGGCTAAAAACCAAATCAACTCTTGGATGATGGAGCGGGTGTGGACCTTCTTGGTGGTGACGAGGGGAAAGCCCTCGGCGAGGTCGAAGCGAAGTTGGGCCCCGAAAATTCCGATGGTGCCCGTGCCGGTACGGTCTTGACGAATTTCTCCCGTCTGTCGGACGTGACGGAGGAGGTCGAGATACGCCTTCATGGGGTTTCGTTATTTCTGGAATACCTGCTTCTGCAATAAGGAAAGCCCCGATGGTGGTAACCGACCTTTCACCCTTGCCAGATTGCCCCCCTCGATGCACCCCTTAAGGGAGTCATTATGAGCGATAAGCCCGACCTAAATGCCATTTCCCATGACCTCTTTGCGGTCCGTCAGGAGAAGCTTGCCCAGTTGCGTGCAGCGGGCGAAGACCCCTTCCGTGCAGAGTGGCCTCAGACGCATATTTCTACCGATTGTGTTCCGCTCCTACCTGAAGGCGTTGAAGAAGGCCCCGAAGTTTCGATTGCGGGTCGGGTGGTGGCGATTCGCGTGATGGGTAAGGCGAGCTTTGTGAAAATCTTGGATCGGGGCGGCGTTCAGCAATGTTACTTCACCCGTGATGCTTTAACGGAGCGTTACGATGCGCATTTCAAGAAGTTGATCGACCTCGGAGATTTTGTTGGCGTACGCGGTAAGCTTTTCCGCACTAAGACCGGCGAAGTCACGGTGCGTGCAGCGGATTATAAGTTATTGGCTAAAGCGCTGCGTCCCTTGCCCGAAAAGTGGGCGGGTTTAACTGATGCTGAAAAAATTTACCGTCAGCGTTACCTCGATTTAGTGGTGAACGAGGAATCGCGTAAGCGCCTCTTCATTCGTAGTCGTGTGGTGGAATCGATTCGAAAGTTTTTATGGAGTCGTCAGTTCACCGAAGTCGAAACGCCCGCCCTGCATGCCATTGCCGGTGGCGCTGCCGCCCGTCCATTTGAGACCCATTCCAATGCGTTGGATTGCGACTTCTATCTCCGGATTGCTTTAGAGTTACACCTCAAACGTTGCCTCGTGGGCGGCATGGATCGCGTCTTTGAAATCGGTCGCGTATTCCGCAATGAAGGTGTCTCGGTGAAGCACAGCCCTGAGTTCACAATGCTCGAGGCTTATCAGGCCTATACGGATTACCGTGGCATGATGGAGTTGGTTCGCTCGCTGATTCAAACCGCTTGCCGTGAAGTTTTAGGCACGACGACCGTGACCCGTCCCGATGGCGTCGCCATTGAGCTCGGCGGCGAATGGCGCGAAGTGAAATATAAAGATTTAATTATCGAACGCACCGGAGACGCACAATGGTTCTCGCGATCGAAGGAAGAGAAAATTGCGGCGTGTAAGAAGTTGGAGTTGCACGAGCCGCGGGCGGATTGGGAGGATTATGAAGTCACCAACGAGGTTTTCGGTAAGCTCATTGAGCCCACTTTAATTCAGCCAACCTTTGTGACGCACATTCCCAAGGAACTTTGTCCTTTGGCGAAGGTTACGCTCGGCGACGATTCCACCATCGATGTCTTTGAACTTTGTATCAACGGCCAAGAAATTGCCCCC
The DNA here is from genome assembly GCA_947373115.1 of Opitutia bacterium. Lineage (GTDB taxonomy): Bacteria > Verrucomicrobiota > Verrucomicrobiia > Opitutales > UBA953 > UBA953. Next base: position 1,736 of record CANBWJ010000124.1, read on the forward strand.
GCGTATTCGGAGCAGAATGACCCTGGGGTGCAGCGCAAGATGTTGGAAATTCAGGCAGGGGCGGAGACGCAGAAGATTGATGAAGACTTTTTATTAGCCATGGAGCATGGGATGCCGCCGGCCGGTGGACTCGGCATTGGCATTGATCGCTTGGTGATTTTGTTAACCGGTGCGGCCAATATTCGTGATGTGATTTTATTCCCGACCCTGGGACCTGAGAAACAATCTTAATCCCTTGCCTTGGTTTCTCCATCTCGCCCTGCGTCAGCTCTTTCCGCCCGGTAAGCGCTTTCCGGCGTTTGCGATGGTTTCAATTTTAGGTGTCGGTCTGGGAGTCGCGGCATTGTTAGTGGTGCAAACCGTGATGAATGGTTTCGGCGAAGAGCATCGCTTGCGCATTCGGGAATCGTTCGGCGACTGTGTCGTGATTGCGAAGACCCCAATCGATGGTCCGGATGTTTTGATGGCTCGGTTGAAGGCGGATCCTGCGGTGCTTTCCGCTTCGGCGTACACGGAAGGTCCAGCCTTGGCCCGTAAGGGTCCATTTTCAGGGGTCGCATTTGTGCGTGGCACGGATCCGTTGGCGACGGATCAACCCGTACGTCAATACGTCGTAGCCGGTAGCTTTGATGGGCTGGACGACGGTCGGGTGATTCTTGGCATCGGTTTGGCTCGCACGTTACGGGTGGCGGTCGGTGACAAAATTGAACTCTGGTCGCCCGTGATGGCGGAGCAGGCGGAGAAGGGCAAGGCGCCATTGCCTGCGTCACTGGAAGTGTGTGCGATTGTGCGCACTGGCTTCACCGAGGTCGATGATCGCGCGGCGATTATTCCGCTCCGACGTTTCCGCGAACTCTGGTCGCTCGGCGAACGGGCTCACGGGGTGACCTTGCGTTTGAAAGATCCGGCTAATGCGGTGGCCACGGCGGCACGCCTCAATGTCGGTAAGACGGAGCTCAATTTTATTCCTTGGCAGGAAATTAAGAAAAACTTCCTCGAGGCCATTCGGTTTGAGAAAACCATGCTCTTCTTTTTGATGTTTATTATCACCCTCGTCGCTTCGTTCTCGATTGGGAGTACGTTGTTCTCGGCGGTCATTCGTCGCACGCGTGAGGTCGGGGTGTTAGTTGCACTGGGTGCACAGCGTTGGCAGCTGGTCGGTTTGTTTGGGGTGCAGGGTCTATTGATTGGTGCCTTGGGTACTGCCTTAGGCTTTATTCTAACGTGGGGGATTTTATATTTCCGAGAAGGCATCCTGGATTTAATTAACAGCCTCTTTGGCAGCGGCGACATGGTTGCAAATGTTTATCAGTTCTCGAAAGTGCCGTTGCACTATGATGCGATGGACTTCGTCGTGGCGGCGGCCTTCACCTTAATTGTCACGACCGTGGCTGGATTGGTGCCAGCACTTTGGGCGGCGGGACGTAAACCCTCGGAGGCCATGCGCGATGCCTGAAGTTGTTTTACAGGCTACGGGATTGAAAAAATCCTTTGCTTCGCCGAATGGGCCGTTGGCCGTACTGCGCGCGGTTGATTTAGTGGTTCATGCGGGTGAGTCGGTTTCGATTCGCGGCTCCTCGGGTTCGGGTAAGACCACGCTCTTGCAATTGTTGGGCGGACTGGAAACGCCGGAGGCGGGAGAGGTTTTTATTAATCATCAGACGCAAGGTTTGGTCACGCCGCGAAAACTTTTAGGTCACGGCGTCGGCTTTGTTTTTCAGAATTACCAACTCATGCCTGAATTAACGGCCTTGGAGAATGTGGTGTTGGCGGCTAAAATTATTGGGCGCTCGAAGGTTGACGGTAAAGCGCGCGAGTTATTGCAGCTCGTGGGTTTGGGCGATCGCTTACGGCATTTGCCTTCGCAGCTCTCGGGCGGGGAATGTCAGCGGGTCGCAATTGCCCGTGCCTTGATTAATGAGCCAGCGGTGATTTTAGCGGATGAACCGACGGGTAATTTGGATGAAACCACGGGCAAGGAAGTCATGAAGCTGCTCTTAGAGGTCGTCGCCCAACGTCAGACCGCATTGGTCTTGGTTACGCACAGTCGAGAATTTGCCGAGAAGGCCGGTCGACGACTTATCTTGGCGGGCGGGGTGCTTTCACCCGCGTGATTTGACACTTGGGCTGAAGTGTTTTGGATGTAGGTCTATGTCATCCGCTACCAGCCCAGCCCAATTAGTCCAAGCCCTTGAATGGCGTTACGCCACCAAGCTTTTTGATACGAAGAAGTTGCCAGCGGATGTTTGGGCATCGCTCGAGAAGAGCCTTCAGTTGGCGCCTTCGTCGTACGGTTTACAGCCTTGGAAGTTTTTCATCGTAAGTGATCCGGCGGTGCGCGCGAAGTTGCGTCCGGTTTCTTGGAATCAATCACAGGTCACCGACGCCTCGCACTTAGTTGTGTTCACCCGTCGCACCGAAATGACGGAGAAGGATGTGAATGACTTCTTTAATCAGATGGTGGCAGACCGTAAGGCGGATGCGACGGTGCTTGAGCCCTACCGTCAAATGATGCTCGGTGGTGTAGTGAAGGGTAAAGACCTTAACGGACAGCGCGAGTGGGCGGCCCGTCAGGTTTATATTGCCCTTGGCCAATTGATGGCGGCTGCGGCCGTGATTGGCGTGGATACTTGTGCCCTGGAAGGCATTGATGCCGCGCAATATAATGAAATTTTAGGACTCAACGGTTCTGGTTATGATGTCGTTGTCGCCTGTGCCGTTGGTTATCGTTCGGCCGATGATAAATATGCATCGATGAAGAAGGTCCGCTTCGCGAAGGACCGAGTCTTCGGAAAGATTTAATAGTTTTTTACAGGCGGTCAGGTTTTAGTGCCTTGTCAGGCGGTGGGCTCGATGAATAATCGTCCCCATGCCTAACAATCTATCCCCTGTGCAAGAAGCGAATCGTAATCAAATCACAGTTTTACTCGGAGCGTTTGGTTCGCTCTTTATGTCGTGGGGTGTTTTGGCTCCTTTGGCCACGTTTCTGGGTAAGGACATTACCTTGGACATCGCTTACGAGAATCGGACCTTCATCGTCTTAGCCCTTTCGGGCCTGTCGCTTTATT
>CANBWJ010000125.1 GCA_947373115.1 Opitutia bacterium
GATCCCATTACAAATCTTCCACTTATCGCAAAGTCTGGACGTTTCGGTCCTTACGTCACCCAAGTTCTTCCAGAACCAGAGCTAGTTCCTGATAAAAAGACTGGTGAACTTAAGAAGCCTCGCAAGAAGAAAGATGCACCAAAACCAAAAACCGCATCACTTCTCTCAACCATGGATCTTGACACCATCACGCTTGATGACGCACTGAAACTGATGTCCCTTCCACGCTCACTTGGTGAATACGAAGGCGTGGAAATCACCGTACAAAATGGTCGCTACGGTCCATACATGACGCATGGAACTGACTCACGAACACTTACTTCAGAAGATCAACTTTTCACCGTCGACCTCGATCAAGCCATTGAAATCTACAAACAACCAAAGGTGCGCCGCCGTGGCGTCGCAAAACCACCACTCAAAGAACTTGGCGTCGACACCGCGACAGGCCGCAACGTGATCATTAAAGATGGTCGCTTTGGCATGTACATCACCGATGGCGAAACAAACGCCACCTTGCGTCGCGGAGATACTGTGGAATTCATGACTTTGGAGCGCGGGCTTGAGTTGTTAGCCGGAAGAAGAGCCTGGGAAGCAGAAAACGCGTAGGGGCCCTAGTCTCGAGGTCAAATTGCAAAGTTTGCGAAGCCGCAACTAATCACAGGCATTGTGCGATCAGATTTAAATCATATTCAGGAACTACGATAGGAAAGCAATTGCATTTTTGGAGCAGACCGGTCACTTGGTTCAATTCGTTGTTTGACGGTCGATGACCTCGTAACTCCGACGAGTATCTACCTATTTATGCTTGAATTCGCTATGGAGATAGGAAGCTCTTTATGACAAAAAAAGCATTAATTACTGGAATAACAGGGCAAGACGGATTTCACCTGGCCGAATTACTTCTTTCCAAAAATTATGAAGTTGTTGGCATGGTAAACCGACAACGTGAAGAACTTGGCAATAGCCTGCGAAAGGACTTGCCAGAAGTAATTCAAGTCAGAGGAGATCTGGCAGATTCAACAAGCCTTAATGGCGTCATCGCTGAAACGATGCCCGATGAAATTTATAATCTTGGAGCAATCAGTTTCGTGGGATTGTCATTTAAGCAACCAGAATTAACAAGCAATATTACCGGCCTGGGTGTTCTACGTATGCTCGAAGCGATTCGATCGGCAGATCCAGAAAGAAAGATTCGTTTTTATCAAGCTTCTAGCTCTGAAATGTTTGGAAAAGTTCGCGAGACTCCGCAGAATGAAAATACTCCATTCCACCCTCGTTCACCGTATGGCGTTTCGAAAGTTTTTGCTCATCATGCATGTGTAAATTATCGCGAAGCATATGGAATGCATGTTTCTTGTGGAATTCTCTTTAATCATGAAGGTGAACGAAGAGGTCATGAATTCGTAACTCGAAAAATAACCAGCACAATAGCTCAAATAGTTTTAGGAATTTCAGACAAATTAGTACTTGGAAATATTGAAGCTAAACGGGATTGGGGCTACGCGGGCGATTATGTTGAAGCCATGTGGCTAATGCTTCAACAAGAAATTCCGGATGATTATGTAATCGCAACCGGTGAAACATATTCAGTGAAAGATTTCATAGAAACTGCCTTCAATCTTGTAAATATTCAAGATGGTATCGAAAGATATGTTAAACAAGACCCACAATTTATGAGACCGAGCGAAGTGGATTTGCTCGTGGGAGACTCAAGCAAGGCCAAGAGAATTCTAAATTGGACTCCAAAAGTTGGATTCAAAGAACTTGTGAAACGCATGTTGATTAATGATTTACAACTGCAAGCAAAAATCCATCAAATAGACCTTCAGGACGTAAAACAAATTATTAATTTAATAGATCAGTAATGGATTCTATTTTGAATAACGTGAACGACAATTCCAATGTTCTATTTCTAGTCGTAGACCCTAGTGCAGATGTTGGTTCTACCCTTGGCCATTACAATGCCTACGATTCAGCTATTTTAAAGATGGCAAGCGCCTCGGGGTTAAACGCGCATCTAATTTGCCAAAAATCAAAAAACGAAAATTTGGACCCATGTGTTCATCCATATTTGAGTCATGATGTCTGGGGAAATTATCTCGTTGATGAAATAAACAATGTAGTTAATCCAAAAAATGATCATAATCCGAACATTGAGTTGAGAAGTGCTATAAATGATTGCATCAAAGTAACCAACAGCAGACAAGGTGTCATATTTTTCCCGAATTCTGTCATGGATCAGTTAAAAGCTGCTTGCGATATTGCGAATGACACTGGAGAAAATTTCACTCAAGTTCATTTACTTAGGTACCACTCGGATTTGTACGAATATAATCTTTCATCCGAGAACATCAAAGAAATTATTAAGTTAATCGACTCGGGTGACCTAATTCTAGTAACTGATTCAGCGCTATTGAGCCAAGAGCTATCAACAGTATTCAAAGGCAGAGCGATTAGTAACATCGGAGTACCTGACCTTCTTTCAGAAATTTCCAATAAGGAAATTGCAATCAAGAATAAAACCCGCATAGGAACATTAGGTGCTCCTCGAGGAGAAAAAGGGTTTTCACAGATTCTTTTTGCTGTCGAGAAAATGCGCGATTTTAGTTTGGCAAATGGGATTGAATTTCATCTTCAGGCTAATAATCCTTCTGAAGAATGTGTTTCGCAGTTAGAAAAATTTGATGAAACTTTAAATCCACATGTAGTTTTGATTAAGAAGTCATTATCAAGTGAGGAATATATAGCTCATCTAAATTCAATGGATTTAGTGCTTCTACCGTACTCACCTGCAATTTACTCTGGGCGAACTTCTGGAGCGCTAGTCGAATGCCTATACCGTGGTATTCCAACTCTTGTTACAAAAGGCACATGGCTTGAATACATTCAATCACAGCTGGGTTTGGAAGCTAGTTTAGATTTTGAAAATGTCGATACCTTGATTATAGGAATTAAAGCCTATTTGACCAATCGAGATCAAATTCATATTAATTTTCGAAATGCCCAAAAATTGGCAGTCGAATTATTTTCACAAGCCCGAATTTGGAATGAGTTGCTGGCGGCCATTCCGATTTTGGCTAAACCAACCATTGGGCTTTTTTATCCTTGGGGAGCCGAGTCTATTTACTCGAGTGGCTCAGGAAGCCGAATATTAGCAATTTCAAAATATATTACTGAGCAAGGACTGCAACCTGTCATTTATACGTCTGGGACCACTCGGGTACAAATATTTGGACAAGATACCGTGCCACTTCCGCTCATGAAGAGCCTAGATAAAAACATTCACTTGGCTTTTCACAACGCTGTTATTGAAAATAACGACGAATCCTTAAGGGATGAAATTAGATCACATGCAGGTTTGGTTTTTGAAGGTACTCACCTGGTTGATGCCGTTCTGAAATTTTCAAACTATTCTGACTCAACAAAGATAATCATTACAAGTCAAGACATTCTTTCTTCAGATAACGAGAACACAAATAAAAAACTTCTTGATTGCCAAATCAATGCCCTTTCAAAAGGAAGAGCATTTTCACTCTCTCCGGAAGAACTAGTTTATTGGAAGTCTTTTTCGATTGATATACATTTGAGTTTGCCATTAATTCCCAGCTATTTCGACAACCTTATACCTTTCTTAGATCTTGATTCTTCGACGGGTTTTTTAGACCATAATGACAATGCGCTTTTTGTGGGTTCTCATTATCAGCCAAATATTGATGCCGTTGAATTTTTGAAATCAGTGGCTGAAGCATTGTCCACGTTGAATTCTGAAATACAAATTCTTGTAGTTGGAGGTGTCGCTAAGCCAGAATTTTCACCCAACTATCGGGCTCTAGGGAAAGTCAGTTCTTTGGCACTCGAATTAATCTACAAAAGAAGCTTTACAGCGCTGGCGCCAATTTATAAAGGTACGGGAATCGCAATAAAATCAATAGAAGCATTAATTAGAAATGGAAATTTAATCGCATCACCTCTTGCTGTACGAGGATTGGATCTCAATAACTTACATGGTCTGCATGTTGTTCCTGGAGTCAAACCTTCCAAAGAGGTCTACATTGAAATAATTAAAGAGGTTTTTTCGAAAAAAGAAATTTCTAACTCTGACAACGTGAATCCCGCATTCAATAAGTTATACCAAGATTACGATTTCATTGACAATATAATAAAGTCGCAATCAATTAAACCAATAGCTTTAATACCTCAAGATAAATTGCTGATAGAAATTCAATTATTAATCGATCAAAAACTTGAAAGTTACCCATTTGAATGGAATCTGGATTCCATAAATCACATGATGGGATTGAAAATCCCAATTGAAATGCGTTTCAAAATTTTGTTGTTGGCTGTTGTGCAAGGTATTTGCGATGCAGAAGATTTATGGTTGTATTTTTATGCCGATAATGAAAGGTTACATCCGAAAACTTCAATTCATCAAAATGCAGCAGGAAGTCGTAAGTCCAGCTCATTTTACTTGTATGAAGTTTTCTGCGATTTTGCTGTTGACCACTCACAAGTCTCTGGAATAGCAAACATCATCTTTGAGCAATCAGTTCAAGCGAACGGAATTGCCTCAAAGAAGAAATTAAAAAAATTCAATCTGAGTCGAATGATTTATAGATTTACAACCCCACAAATCAGAACCAATATGGTTAATTTTGCCCTGCAATCTCGAGTAGGGAGACGAATCTATAGATATTTTGTGAACCAGCGATTAAAGTAAAAATTTTCTATAATTTAAGTTCGCAAAATTCCGCTACATCTATTTTTGGTATGCAATTTCACTCCCTGAAGGAAAGCAAGACACCCGCTGAATTCTATTACTTGAAAATTTAGAAATAAATTCCTCTGATTCGACATCGCCCAAAATGAACGCAACAAAACCAGTGCCGCCGGCGCCACAAAGTTTTGCAGCAACTGCTCCACTTCGCATCCCTGCAAGAATGGTCTTTTCAACGTTTGGATCCACATCCACGCTAATTTGTTTCTTCAAATTCCAAGCTTCCAAGACTCCTTGAGCAAGAATATCAATCGCCGATTTTGAGTTCTGGGCAGATTCTATTGCTTTGCTTATGTCGCTAGTTAGTTCAGACATCCTACCGAACAGTTTAACGAAATCTGATTGCTTAGAACGCGAATTGGTTAATTCTGCAACATGAGTTGACCTTCGAGGCTCACCCGCTGCAACTAGTACTAACCTCGAACTCAATTCCTTTTGAATAGATTGCGCATTTCTAATTGGTGTAACGTCAAAATCATTTTGAGCAAATTGAATCAAATTTAAACCACCATATGCAGCAAGTATTTGGTCTTGCCAACCACCGTGTTCCCGCAAGAGGTCTCTTTCAATCTTGATAGCCGTCTTTGCAAGTTCGCGGGCTGATAAAACTTGGCCCTGCAGCGAACTCAATGCTTGAATCAAGCCAACCGCGAAAGATGAACTACTTCCTAATCCAGTCATCGCCGGCACATCGGCTAAAGTTGAAATGTGTAATGGTTGGTTGCCCCAGTTTAATTCTTGTAAAGTTGCGCGTACTAAAGGGTGATCTATTTCAGAAATGCTGTTTACAGACTCATTTAGGCGGTAACTAATTTTGAATTTTGCATCCGCTAGTTCGGAGTGCTGAACGATTGTAGTGTAAACATGCAAATTAACAGTCGTCCCCAAAACACAACCACCATTCGAGCGAAAGAAACCTGGATAGTCAGTTCCTCCGCCAAGAAAGCTAATTCGCAAAGGGGTTCTAGTAAGAATCATGATTTTTCACACCAATCTGTGGAATCTCGCCATCCATTTTCATCGCATGCATCGAAAAATTGAACATCAAAATTAGATGCAACTTCAAGGTCACGCCATGAGTCACCAATCATCGCCATGTTCTCTTTAGGACTTTTGGTTATCGCCTGTATTCTTTCGAGCATTCCAGTTTTTGGCTTTCTGCAGTTGCAAATCCGATTACTTAAATCAAGTGCATTTTCGTGATGAGGGCATGATAAAACCCCGTTAATAACGATACCATTTTCGTAAAGAGAGTTTTGTAAGGCTAAGTTGAAATTAATTAATTCTAGGTGACTGAATCGGCCTAGCGCCAAACCTCCTTGATTTGTTGCAATAAATAAATTCACTGAAAATCGTGAAATCTTTCGAAGTGCATCCAATGATTTTCCTATTAGTTGTAATTGAGCTATGTCAGCACCATATTCTTGATCCAAAATAATGGTTCCATCGCGATCTAAAATCAGCGTTTTAAGAAACCTAGGCTCCTCAAATCGCTGTTCAATTAATTCCATCTAAATTAAACGTTTCCATACGTCAAATTTTTTAGAGTTGGAAGTCCTCGCAATAACTCGGTAAGACCTTGCTGCAAGTTAATCTGGAATTGATAACCGGCTGTTTCAATTTTGGAATTTGAAACTATATAATTCCTCTGGTCAGGATCTTTTCCAAACTCGGCTTCCAAGTATGTAAACCCCGGCGATAATTTTTTTATCTCTTCGCAAAGCATGCGCTTAGACAAATTTGCTTCGGACAAACCGAAGTTATAAACCTGGCCTCGTGTCTGGGGTGAGGTCATAGCCCATCGAAGTACTCCGGAAACATCTCGCACATGAACATAATTCCTGACAAAATCAGCTTCAAAGAGCACTACCGAATGGTCATTTAGCGCTCTGTAACACATGTCATTGACTAACAGATCTAATCGCATACGGGGGGACATGCCAAAAACTGTTGCTAAACGAAAACTTACACAATTCCCTTTATCCAACAGGTGCTTCTCAACTTCAACTTTGTGAATTGCGTAAGTAGATATTGGATTCAGTGGGCTTTCCTCAGTACTTACTTCACCAGGCTTGGTCGTACCATATGAACTATTGGTTGTCGGCATAATTACCAATTGATCTTTTGAGGTCAAATCAATAATTGATTTAGCTGCATTCAAGTTGATGGATTCTGCAGCGGTTGCATCCTTATTACAGGCAGGTGCGCCAACTATTGCGGCGAGCGGAATTATGATTTCATGTGAAGCAATTAATTTCGTCATTAAAGGCGTATCGCGGATATCGCCAACGACCACCGACAAGTTCGGGTTGATAAAAGAAGCTGCCAGACTATTTTGGCGGTATATAAAGTTATCGACGACTGTGACTTCGTGGCCATCTGATAATAAATCAGGAACCAAGATGGAGCCAATGTACCCCGCACCACCAGTAACTAGTACTTTAGACATTTATACCCCATTTGATAGACCCAAGGATTACTATAATGCCTAGTTTGCTACTTCACTCGTTGGGATGTTGAATGACTAGTTTGATTTGTCGGGTATGTGACGAAAGGCAGTTTGACTTAATCATCGATCTTGGCGACCAACCTTGGGGAAACGGATTTATACCACCCTCCCAAATTCAAGATGAAAAATCTTACCCCCTTCGATTGATGCGCTGTCGCAGTTGCGAAACAGCCCAATTAGATTTCACTGTCCCAAAAGAAGAAATGTTTGTAAATCACACTTACCTCTCTGGAATTACTAAAACATTGGAAACTCACTTCAGGGAAACCGCAGAGCGCGCAACAGATCGCTTTCTAAAAGATAAGCCAAAACCACGAGTTCTTGATATCGGAAGTAATGACGGCATGCAGCTTCAGCAATATAAAGACCTTGGTTGTGATGTGCTAGGAGTTGAGTCTGCAATTTATGTGAGCTCAATCGCAGTAAAAAGTGGAATTCCTACAACGAATTCTTTTTTTAATTTGGAAACGGCACACGAAATCGGCGATCAATTCGATTTAATCAACGCGTCAGGTGTATTTTTCCATTTGGAGGAATTACATTCTGTATGCGAAGGTATTAAGTTCCTATTAAAGCCGGATGGCGTATTTGTAGTTCAATTTATTTATATGAAATTAATGCAAGATAACATCGCGTTTGATCAGATTTATCATGAACATCTTCTTTATTATACACTCAAAACAATCAACACTCTTCTTAAGCGTCACAACCTGGAAATGTTTGATGCATACGTGTCACCAATTCATGGTGGTTCAATGATTGCATATGTAGGACACCCTCGTCACCACGAAAAAGCAGAGAACCTTGCCAGCTTAATCAGAGAAGAAGAGCAGTCTCAAACGAATTCTTTGCAAAAGTATCTTGAGTTTGCTGAAGCAACGGCAAAGTCACGAGAAAAGACCAATTCTTGGCTCAAGAGAAATCTGGAATCCGGAAAAGTCGTTTATGGGTTGGGCGCACCAGTAAAGGGCAATACCTTATTGAATTATTTTGGTATTGGACCCGAGAAAGTTCCATATTTAACTGAACGCAACCCTCTAAGAAAAGGTTTAGTGAGTCCCGGAAAACATATTCCAGTAATCATGGATGATGAGCTACCAAAGCTGCCCGATGCGTACCTAGTCCTAGCTTGGAATTTTAAAGAAGAGATTTTAAAGCGCCATGCAACCGACATTGTCAACGGTATCGAATTCTTTTTCCCAGTCGATCCAAGTGATGCGTAATGAAGGCATTTGTTACCGGCGGAAACGGTTTTCTTGGTCAACATTTGGTTCAGACTTTGAGGGCCACAGGCTATGAAGTTATAGCCCCTAGTAGTAAAGAATGCGACTTGCGGCAACTCTCGAACCTGAACCGTTTTGATGAGAGTTTTGATTTAATTTATCATCTCGCGGCATACACCCAAGCAGGAGATTGGTGTCTTAAGCATCCTGGCGAACAATGGGTAGTCAATCAACAGATCAACACTAATGTTCTAGCGTGGTGGTTCAATCATCATCAGGGAACAAAACTAATTGCAATGGGTACCAGCTGTTCCTATGCCCCCGGTTCAAATCTGGTTGAAACTGCATACATGGATGGCGAACCGATTGAGAGTCTGTACACGTACGCCATGACCAAACGGATGTTGCTTCAAGGACTTCGGGCTCTGAACAAACAATACGGAATGGAATATCTATATGTGGTTCCTTCGACTTTGTACGGAGCGGGTTATCACACAGACGGTCGACAAATGCATTTCATATTTGACTTAATTAGAAAAATTTTACGCGGCCGCGATCTCGGGGAGACAGTGACCTTGTGGGGTACTGGCTATCAGAGCCGCGAAATTGTTCATGTAGATGACTTCATAACAAATATGCAAAGCTTGTTGACCTTAAAAAAGCATGACATTTACAATCTTGGCGCAGGGCAAGAATTTACTATCCGCGAATTTGCAGCCATGATTTGTGAATTAACTCATTATGATGCAAATTTGATTCAATACGATGAGTCAAAATATGTGGGTGCAAAGAATAAAATGTTGAATGTCGATAAGGCAAAGTCGGAATTATTTAATTTTGCTAATCGGGAACTACAGAGTGGCTTACAAGATGTAATTCACTGGTTTGAAGACACTAAATCTTATTTGTAGTTGACCAGAAATCTAAGGAAGCGGCTTAGTTCGACATTAGAAGAACGAATATCCCACTTCTTTTCAAGGGCAGAATCGATGGCAATAGCCAGTGCTTTTGCCGAGACTTCATTAGCGATGATTCCGTTTACGTTCGGAATCACCTGGTTTATCAAGCCGCCTACAGGTGTAACAACAACGGGTTTCCCATGAGCATGCGCGATTGGAATTATTCCCGACTGACTTGCTTCTACGTAAGGTAGAACGATTACTTGGTGGGAATCAATTAGATCATTAATTTCATCGTCACTTAGCCAACTATTGATTATTCGCAGATCTGATTTTTCTGTAAAGGGTATGCCTGATCCAGATCCAGCAATGGTGAGTTTCTTGCCTCGATGGTCCAATAAGTTCCATGCGTCTCGCAAGAGATCTAAACCTTTATATTTCCGAATACGACCAATGAACAGGATCGAACCGTCTCTCATTTCAGTCTTTACTTTTACTGGGGTTTCCTGGATCGCAGTTAGCTCTACTGGTTTGCCATAATCCTTGAGCGCAGTCGCGATGTATGAGCTGAACGCCACATAGCGGTGTGCAAATTTCAAGGTTTTTCTAATCGCTCGCTTCGTTGGCCAAATATCACCAGGGTGTCGGTTTATGTCATGAACCGCCCGAACGACATCTATCTGTGAATCTTTGAATATTTTCTTAGCCAAATTGATATCCCAAGGATGTGGAAGCAAGAAAAATACTCTAGTTATTCCTTCTAACTTCATAATCTTTATCGCTTCATTGGCTGTCTTGCGACGAATTAAGATTCGAAATACGAGTCCTATTTTTGACTTGGGTAAACGTGAGACATGCATTCTATTTTCAGTGATTTCCGAAAGCTTGGTTAGTCCTTGAATTTTGTCGGAAAGGAACCAGTGGATATCCAGTTGCTCATCAACGCTGGTTTCAATCAAATTTGATAATTGACGAATAGGACCGCCACGAGTGCCCCAATAAAGAATGGCTACTTGAGACGAGCGTGATTCGATCATCGCAAACCCTTCCTATATAGGAATTAACTGTCCCAGTTTAAGGATAAGTAGTGATGCTTAAGGTACCATTTCGTAAATATTCTCTGTCGAAGGAGCAGCCAATTGCAGAATGAGATAGCAGCCCGTATAGATGCTGCGAAAGAACTGTTGAGCCAAGAGCAGAGTTTCTCAATCACAGAAATTGAATCACTTGCACTGAAAATTCTTAAAGCATTCAAAAACGGTAATAAAGTCGCTTTTGTTGGAAATGGTGGAAGTGCAGCTGAGGCGATGCATCTGGCCGCTGAATTCACGGGTAAATGTGTTGTTTCCCATCCGGCAATGCCTGCCATTTGCTTGAATGAATCTCAAAGCGCTCTAACTGCAATAGCCAATGATTTTGGAGTGGAAGAAATCTTCGCACGCCAAGTGGATGCTCATCTTGGTGAAGGGGACATCCTTATTGCCTTATCAACCTCTGGAAAGTCACCAAACATAGTAAGTGCGGTGCAGCGTGCAATTTCGAAGAAAGTTGATTGCTATTTATGGACAGGTTCAACAGATTCCAAAATCGACGGAGCGCAATATTGGAAAGTTCCTTCAACATCAACTCCAAGAATTCAAGAAATTCACCTGATGTGGGGTCACATATTGGCGGAAGTTGTAGAGCTACAACTTTAAATCGGTATGAATAATTTTGTAATCCACTGACCAAACGGCAGTGCGCTTGTCCATCCGGGCGAAACCGCATTTAGAACGTGAGTTGAATTTAATTTATTTTGAACCACAAAGTCCTGTTCCAATTTTCCTGTCGGCAGGTGGACCAATTGGGCACGAATGCCAGGCGGTTTCTTGTGCCAATCTTTAACTGATCCTGCAGTCGGAACAAGATCAAGAGACTCTTTCACGAGGAGAGTTTGAATGATTTTTGGCCACTCTGTTTTAAGGATTGCACCGAAGTCGTGGGCTTCACCTCTTATTAGTGAAGTCATTCCTTTTAGAGCTTGCGCAATATCAGAACCAGACCAGCCCGATAGTACGGAATATTGTTCACGGCCTGCGATTGGAATTGCGGTAGGGCCAATCTTTACTTTGTGATCGACAGTGAGAGTGAAGTGAACGCCGAGGAATGGATTAATTGGGTGAGGAACGGGATACACAAGGCGTTGTAGCGGAAGATTCTTTTCTTCGGTGGCGCGGTAGACGCCCATGAATGGGAGCATCGCGTATTCGGTTCCGACATTAACTGCGCGCGAGATGCGGTCGGCTTGTGCTCCTGCAGCGTTGACTATGTGTTGTGCATCGTATTGGTTTTGGGTGTCACGGATTTCGTTATTGACCTCTTTGAGTGAAAGTTTTGTATTGTAGTGGATTGTGCCACCGAGGCGTTCGAATTCTTGGCGCATGGCATCGACGATTGCTTTGGAGTCGGAGACGGCGGTGGTTGGGGACCATAGGAAACGTTCGTGGGTGATGGCAAGTGGTTCGTATTTGTTGAGTTGTGAGGCATCGAGAATTTGGAGATCGACACCGTTTTTGATTCCGCGCTCGTAGAGAGTTTCAAGGCGAGTGTTTTCGTCATCGTTGCGAACGACAACTACTTTGCCGACTTCGCGGACGGGGATGTTGTATTTCTTGGCGAGGATGCGGAGTTCTTTGTTGCCCTCGCGGCAGAATTTTGCTTTGAGTGAATCGGGTGAGTAATAGAAGCCTGCATGGAGGACGCCCGAGTTGCGGCCGCTTGCGTGGAGAGCAAGAGCGTTTTCTTTTTCGGCGATTATGACCTTTTTGGATGGGTCGGCTTCAAGAAGAGCGATACCCGTGGCGAGGCCGACTACGCCGGCGCCCAGGATGAGGACGTCGCACTTTTCTGCCATTTAGGAAGTATAAAGCCTTAAAAATTCTAGATATTCAGTCCCCGATAGACTCACCCCTATGTCACAGCAGATGCCATATCCCGGCGCCCCGGCGCAGGCGGATTCTAGGAGCGTCTTGTCGATCCCAGCTTTTAGGAAGCTCTGGAATTCGATGGCTTTCTCCTCCTTTGGTGATTGGCTCGGCTTGTT
>CANBWJ010000126.1 GCA_947373115.1 Opitutia bacterium
CGCCCCGCCAAGACTCTGGCAATGTTGGTAGGAAGGTAGCGAGCGCATCTTCAGCAGTAGCAGCCACGACTGTTCTCGTTGGGCGCTTAAAGGAACCTACTTGCTCATACACAATGTGAAAATGAGGCAGTTCAGGACAGCTCTTCTCTTCCATATTAGAAGAGTACTCGCCTGGTCAGACAAGTGAGAAAAGGCACTTTAGACGTTAGGAGTCTTGCTATTTTCCACAGGCGAAGCCAGCATCTTAAATAGTTTGGCGTATTTGAGTTGCTCATCAATGCTCGGAGCATGGTGCATGTTTATCTTCTTTTGCCGCTTTGAGTGAACGGCTTTCAGCGCAGCGGCTTCCTGAGGTGTTGAAGAGCTTTTGGAGTTAAATTGTGAAGCGTTTGTATTCATATGTCCTTCTTAGGTTTCTACTTCGGCTACTGCACGATGTTTGACTTTGATTTCTACGTGCGTGACCAGGTTTACAGGGGGTAATCGTGACTTGGTGGTGAATAAGACTCATTTCAGTTCAAGTAAGTCGATACATCTTGCAAGAAAGTGCTTATGCAAGATGAATTTCCGCTTTTGAGCCACTCGTTTCAATCTTGCTATCATGTTATGAGCTTAGAAATCGACTACTACAACTTGTTGACGTCGAGCTATGTAATCCTTCACCTGTTGTGCTGTGAAGCGTCGGTTTCTACCAACTTTAATACTGTCGATTTCTCTACGTGAAACCAAGCTGTAGATAGTTCCTCGGGATACGTGAAGATGGTCGGCAACTTCGTTCGGTGTGTAAAGGCTAGGCATTTCCATAATGTCTCCAATCTGATGGGGTTATGTCTAAGGATGACAGTGAATCTTGCATCCGTCAGGGTAAAACCTGCATCCTTTGCAACTTCGGTAACCTCAATAGATTGAATTAGGTCAACGATGTTGCAAAGGTTGCAAAGGTTGCATTTACCTAGCCGCGACGTAATCCATAACAGCTACGGCGTTCGGTTTTAACTAATTGCACGCGAACGGACTCTCCATCACGAAACAGAACGAAGTAGCGTTGCTTCTTGTTTCCGATGTAATTGCCCGCCTTTGTGGATTCTGAGCGAGTTGATTCGGTGCGAAGACCTGGTTCCACCCAGTGGTCTTGTACATCCAAATCATGCTTGGCTGCGAGTGCCATTAAGTCTTTAACGGGGACCTGCTTTTCCCCGAATTCCTCCCACCAGATATCGACAAAGTCATGCAGTTGACTATTTTCTGCATCCAGTGAATCGCGTTGCAGAGTCATGTCCGACATAAAGCCCTCAACGCCTGCATTCTGCAAGATTCCACCCATAACTTTAGAGAACTCTTCAAAGCTACCTAGTGGAGTTCCATCCCATGATGGGCGTCCCGCTTCGATATAAGCCATAACGATGGTGATGCAGGCATCAATGAGAAGTGCTCGATTTTCTTTCACCCATGGCATGAGTGGGTAATGGCGAAAACCATCACGAAGATGTGGCGTCTCTGTCTTAGGAACTAAACGAACCTCAACAAAGCGGCGGTTTAGCTGACCCGAGAATCCAGGATTGTTTCCCGTAGCCACCCACGGACCAAGATTTGGAAGCTTCGGTGCAGTATTTCCACCAAGCAAACGGTCTGAATACCAAACGGATGTAAGTACTGCAGCCAAGACATCAGAGTCAATCTTGTCGCCACTTACGTTATCTAAGACATAGGGTCCACCGCCACTGTAAAGGTGGGTCGTAATTTGCTTACGACGCTCCTCTTCAGATTTTGAAAATACCTTCATTGGTACTTCGCTTCCGAGAGAAGGGTAGAGGAGAGTTGTTGCGAGAAGTGAGGCGCCAGAACCTGCAACTGGCTTATCTAGTAAGAACAGTGGTGATACTCCTCCAAATAGATTGCGTGCAAAATCGTGCAGCATAAGTGCTAGCGCATGTGCACTGTCTTGCTCGGAACCAAATGGGAAGTCCACCAAACATTCCTCAAGAATAAACTTCACTGCTCCTTGAGCCGTTGCAAAGTTCTTTCCTGTGCCAAACTTAGTGTTACCAAGGCTTACATCGCGGGTACGATAAATCTTGGAAGTTTCATCGTAACCAAAGTCTTGAACTAGACGACCGTCCGCAGTAATTACTGGAATTGAAGTTACCTTCTTCAATTCTGGTAGCGGAGGTTTAATTGTCTGCAACATATCCTCAATTACTGCCTCAGCTGGGTCCGATGGAATTAACGAACCTGATTTAGTTGGCTTCATCCAGTCAGCGCTTCGAGCAAACTCATGCCGAGCAGACTTGGGGTTCAGGATGTCCCACCCAACTTGCTCGGCATTAATACGAAGAATTCCAACATTATTGCGGAAGAGCGTTGGGGGTTCATTAGTTACATAGGTTGCAGCCCAAGCTTGTGCCGCTTTAGTAGGAAGTGAGCCTGTTTGGGTAACAACAATGCGCTTCTCAGGAAGACCCAGTTCCACGGGTGAATGAATGCCCCCACGAAAAGGGCAGCGCTCGCAATCGACTGCGCCGTGAAGTGAACTAGAAACACTGTCACAGGTACGTCGAGCGCGCTCTGGGTCAATCTGTTCCCAAAGGGCTTGAGATTCTTCATATGAATACTTTGGATGTTTACCTGACCATTCGTGAAACATCGCGTTGCCATTCTCAGCGAAGAAGAGAACTGACGAAGCCGCAAACCATTCGTTGTAAGTAGCAGTCTCAGGATGAGCCCAAACGCGCTCAAACCAAGAGCATCCACTAATGACGCGTTTAAGGTTCATCGTTCCAACGGCTTCGTCATTTGCACCAGCCTCAATTACTTTTTTGGCACGTTCCTTACGGATAGAACCAGAGACACCAACTGCTGCAATTTCATCGATTGAGTAAGTTCGTGAACAATCCTCAAAAAGAATCTTCACCTCGCGTGGATGCGAAGGGTCTTTAAGATTTAGAGTTCCAGGAATACGTAGGATGCGGGTTATGTCGAATGTTGAATCGAACTCGTAGGGTTGTGCATACTGAGCAAAACCTCCATAGAAGTTACGGACTAACTCTTGAGCTGCTTCACGCTCACTTTCTGTTTCAATTGTGAGAGTTTCTTTTAGAAAAACATACGAGTGTAGTCCGCTGCCTGAATCAATAATGAGACTTGGCGGAAGGGGAAAACCTTGAAGAAGTGCAATAGCTTCATCATAAGTTTTTGGTAACTTCTTATGAGGCTTCCTGCTGTCGAAGATATCAACATCCATTCCGATAATCGAAATACTGCTGATATCTTCACGAGCACCACGCTTACCATCTGGAACTACACGGCTACGAAGTCCAAGTCCGAAATAGACCTGTTCGTCCTTGTACTTTTCGACCGCACTCATAAAGTCAGGTACCTGACTGGAATGATAGAACTCGGTTTTTAAACCATTCAGCTTGGGGTCTTTAGAGTGAGATAACGCAAGGTATCCATCACCTTGTCCAACTGTTGCCTTTATGAGTGATGCGTAACTTTGGCTCACTTGTCATCCCCCTTGAGGTAATCAGGGAATCCAGGGCGTTGCTTATTGATGAGGTTATCAATCGCCTTTTCAGGTACGCGAACCGCGCGCCCGATATGGATGGATTCCAGTTCTCCGTCGAGAGTCATGCGGTAAACCTTGCTTTCGCTAAGGCTCAGGCGTTTTGCAGCTTCTTTGATAGTTACTAATAGAGACACGTTTGTGTCCTTTCAATTAATCTGGTGTTAGCCAGAGACGCTCTTTGGCGCTTGGTTACACTTTGAGGCATACCCTCTTTTTACTAACGGGGTCTTTCGAAATTCGGAAATGAGGGTCAAATGATTAATCAGCCAGACCAGGAATCCTCTCGCCCAAGAGTTAAAGTCACTGTCGCAGAACTGGTTAAGTTCAATGCAAGCGCTCTCCTCAGGGACAGAGCGATGAAGGACCAGGCATTTAAAGACCAGGTTGATAACGCAGTTAACATCTATTCAAAGGTCAACCCAGGAAAAGCTCTTCCTACCGAAGTCCTAGATATCGATTTCCTCAAAGCGAAGAGTGACCCCAACCAGTGGGGGCAAAAAGAATTTGGGAAACGTATCGGGCGCAAGAGCTCTGCAATTCATAGGATGTTGACCCCAGTCGAGGATGGTGGAAATGCAGGATTTGAGGTAATTGACCTTCTACTCATCGCAGCGGAGCTGCAAGTACCTATTGCATTTCTACTTCACCCAACCAGAGAGCAGATTGATTCAAACAGTATTTTAATCTTTGAAGAATTCAACGAACCCCTGGAGGTTACTGCCAATCAATGGCTTGGTTGGGTAAACGGGTTAACCGCCCTGCCTGGTGGGGATGCGACCTTTCAAGCTTTCAATTCACTGTCGATGTCAACCGCGCATATGGCGGGGTGGATAAAAGATAAGAAAGAGCCTCCGAAAGCTAAGGCTACAGATGCTCTCAATATTGATGACACTCAGCGAATAGCAGAAGGAGTACTAACAGCGAGCGCACCGATTATGGATGCATTTCGAACGAGCACTTATAGAAATTCAGAAAAGCAATCTGCTGAACTAGGTAACATCGCAGATGTCTTATCGGATGACCATCAAATTGCCGTTAATCGGGCTCGATTAATCCAAGGTTTACTCTTCCATGTGCGAGAGGCCTTAGTCATTACCTCTGACCAAAATCGCCCTGACCTTGTAGAGGCATTGCTGACTATTACTGCTGTTATCCAAGATGACATTCTCCAGCTAGCACTCGCTATTGATAAAGACATACCTATTCCATCTACGCCTTTCACAAAAGACGTGCTGATAGAGCAACTTCGCCTTATAACAATATTCCTTTCTCATCTCGAGCTTGCAGAAATTGAATATGAAGGCTTTCAGCAACGAGTACCTCGGGAGGTACGTTTACCCCAACGAATACGTAAGAAGGAACGGAAATTGCTACCCTTGAAGGAAAAATATGACGAGGATGAGTTTGAAGATGATGAATAGTCCGAGCTCTACAGCGGAATTTCAAAATTCTTCCTGGCGTCTCAAGATAAATCGCGCAGTGGTTTTACGAGTTGAGTTAGAGACTTTAATTTGTGAATATCTGTCTCAATTTCCTCCTGAGATAACAATTGGGATGGTTGCAGAATGAAGGTTGAACTGCGTCTCCGCAAAGCACCAGATGCTCAATGGAGCACTCTCCTTGGGGACATAATCCATAACTATCGTTCATCATTGGACTCGCTTTATTTTTCCCTTATTTCATATTTGGCTCGAGCGCGGGATATCGAACTTTCTGATGACGAACAGAGGAAACTAGCATTCCCGATTCAAGACACTCGTGGAGGTTTTGAAAAGTACAGTTTTGGATTAGGCGAACACGGGTCGAAGTTACTAAAAGATGATTTGTTAGGTTTTCAACCTTTTGAGTACATCAACGAGTTTGTCGATGCGACTGAAATAGCTACCGTTACTTCGGGGCACCCCCTCCACATACTCAAAAAGTTGTCTGATATCGATAAGCATCGAAGTTTGCATATAATTCATTGCTACCCCTACACATATGCGATTGGTTTGCCCGTCGGAGTGCATCTCGTTTCGAGCTCAAGAAGTCAGTATTTTCCTGGCCAGACACGTCACTTCTTCGATTTTGAGTTTGAAGGTGCCTCGCAAGATAACCAGCCTTCATTTATTCCACACTTCAAATTAGGTGTGTTTTCAGGTGATAGCACACCGCACTCGAGTGACATTATCAATTTGCTTCATTCGATAGAACGAAAGATTTTCCACATTTTGAATCAACTTGAGTATCACTTCCAACCAGGATTTGGTTTTGAACCCACACCTGATGATTTGCGAACTGCAACCACTTGAAAGGAATTTCAGGAAATAGATACTCCACGGTGTGCGTAAAGGAGGGCATTGTTTACGATTCAGAACTTAGACCTATCCATTCAGGCATAAATTCGGATACCTCTTGCAAACCATCAAGAGAGTGATTCTTAAAATAGAGAACCCAGCTTTCTGTCTCAAAAACTTCCAAAGGATTCAGTGCAGGTCCGTCCATCCTAGGCAATTCATCTGTATCAGCAATCCCCTCAAGAGCGTAGAAGGTGATGAGGAAAATCCCCACCTGTCGTAATACGGGATTCGCGTGCTGAAGCGTATATTCCGCCCAAAGCCTGGCCTCTACTTGATTGTGTTTAGATTCAAATGATTCAAAAATGTCGAGATTATTCATGAAATCCTTATCAACTAGGTTGTTTGAGTGACCTGTACTAGCGCATCTTTTTTGTCATGAATTAATTATCGCCCAACTTAGGCTCTGAGCGATGTAGATGCACTTCCCAGGGTTGGGAGAATGCAACCTAGGTAACCCCAGCAACCTTTTTAGGCTACTGCCTAATTCAATAAACCCTTACCCATCCGTAAGCCCTGGTGTGCTAGTTGGCTCCACGCCACTTAACCCTGGGGGGTTAATTGGTGTGTTAATTACGGTCACAAACCAGCCTAAGCAGAGTGAAAACTAAATCTTGTACTTGTCAGTGGATGGCTTCATAATGAGCACAAACAGGTTCAAAACTACATATTGATGCACTTGCTAAGTGCCCCGAGTGGGGGTCGAACCCACACTTGGAGGATTTTAAGTCCTCTGTCTCTGCCATTGGACTACGGGGGCCCGGGTAAATCTTAGGCTAAATAGGCGTAAATCCAGCAATTGTGCGGGTGGATTCAAAGTGATTTGTACTCATTTTGTATTCAATAAAAAGGACGAACTTTCTCGCATGATCTCTGGTGTCACCAGCGATGAAGGAACTATATCCAACAAAGCGACCTTAAAAACGTTTTATCTATTAGAGGGGCAAATTGTCACTCTTTTAGATGAAAGGAGCCATGTACATGGCTACAAATACACGCAAGGCAAATGGTCAAGGTTCAACTTACAAGATTAAAGGAACCAATTCGTATCGCACGGTGTACCGCACACA
>CANBWJ010000127.1 GCA_947373115.1 Opitutia bacterium
GCAGCAGTCGGCTCCTAGAAACTTTACGCGCGATGCAAATGGCCAGCTTGTTCTCCAGCCGGGGCAATAACCATGAAGATGGTATTGGGATACAATTTCCCTGACGACGCAACGGATGAAGAGATCCAGACTGCTCTCAAGAGCATTCGCGGTTCTGCGCCCGAGAAGAAGCCCATTGCTGCCGTTCCAGAGGCAGCGCAGCCAATGAGTGGGGGCGAGTATGCCAAAGGCCTTGCTCGCTCTGTTGGCTCTGGACTGACGTTTGGCTTTGGTGACGAACTGACAGCCGCCGCCAGATCAGGCTCCATGTTTAGCGGCCCAGAATATGAAAAAGCCCTTCAGGAGGAACGTGATTCCCTGAAGAGGTTCCGCGATCAGTATCCTGTAGCTGCGCTTGGTTCTGAGGTTGTTGGCAGCTTGCCAACTCTTCTTGTGCCCGGCCTTGGCGGGGCCAAAGGTCTTCAGTTTGCGAGTAGGGTCGGCAAGGTTGCCGAACCCTACATTCAGGCAGGCGTCATTGGAACGAAGCAGGGTGTTATAGGAGGCCTTGGCAGCGCTGAGGGCGGTATATCTGATCGGATTATAGGCGGTGTCGAAGGTGGTGCTACAGGCGCTGCTCTCGGCCCGCTAATGACTGGTGCTGGCAAGATCGCTGCCCCTGTCGTCAAGGGTCTTGCCGAGCGCGTGGCACCGGGTGTCTTCTCCGAGGGCGTAGCGAAGCAAAAGGTCTTGCAGGATCTCCAGCGCAGCAATCTGACGCCAGAGCAGGCGCAAGCAAAATTTGAATACATGCAGTCTACCGGCGCATCGCCCAATTACTTCGACGTGTCCCCATCTCTCACCTCACGCGCAGAGGCTATCGCTCAGCGACCGGGGGCAGCTGGAGAGGCACTGACGCAGGAAGTCATTGACCGCCAGCAAGGTCAGCGTGGGCGCATCATGGAGCAGGCGAAAGAGCGTCTTGACTCCAGCCAACCTTATTTTGACACGGTTGATAACGCCGTTGATGCGCTGCGCACAAAGGCTTCACCCCTCTATGATCAGGCCTACAAGGCTAAGCTCCCTCCAGAGGCGCAATATCAGCTCCAGACCGTTATGGATGATGTGAACGCTGCCTTCCCTGAGGCTGCAAAATATGCCGAGAAGCTATTTTTGGCTGAGAGGCGGAAGAACTTCAAAGAGACTGGGACTGCGGCTCTTTCCAGTCAGGACTTTGCTGGCTTGCCGCAGATCCGCCAATACGATTACATCATGCGTGGTCTTGGTCAGGTCATCGACAGCCAGACTGACGTGGCCGGAAAAGTCACCCAGCTTGGTCGCGGCGCTACCATGCTGAAAAACGAAATTGCCAGCACTCTCGACAAGAGCGTTCCTGAGTTTGCCGCTGCTCGTGCTCAGTATGCTGGCGACATGGAGGTCAAGAACGCCCTGACCAACGCCCGCAAGGAGTTCATGACGGCTGACCCTGAAGAGCTGAAGCTGGCATGGAAGGGCATGTCTGACGCCGAGAAGGAGGCCTATCGCGCTGGCGCTATAAAGTCTATGCGCGACAAGCTCTTTGGGAGCGCTGACAACACTGACGCTACAAAGCGCATCGGTCAGGCCATTCAAGATCGCCGAGATGCTCTTAACATCATCATGCCAGAGCAAATGAGCGGCCAGCTGTTTCAAGCCTATCTTGAGACGGAAGCGAAGCTTGCTGCTAATGCCCAGCGCATCAAGGGTGGATCCCCAACTGCTCGCCGCCTAGAGGGCTTGAAGGATCTAGATTCAGCGCCTGACATGACGGCTTTGGGCGTGGCGAAGGATGTTGCAACAGGTAAACCCGCATCAGCGCTGAACAGGGTCTTTAATTTCTTGGTACAGAACCCAGCAATCCCTGAGAAGCGAGCAAACGCTATCGGTGAAATGCTGAAGGCTGGAACCCCTGAAGAGGTTGAGCGCGTTACCAAATCACTTTCTGCATATGCGGAGAATCAGGCACAGCAAGCGGCTCAGCAAAAAATTCGTGCTGCGCAGGCTACTAAACTAGCCACAAAAACTGCTGGAAGTAGAGCCCCTGAGCAAGAACCCTATCAGATGCCGCCCTTGACCATCAGACGAGGTCCCTAAATAGCCTCGCAAACAGCGTGTCACGGGTCCTCATGTAGGACTCGTTCACCTCGCCGATGTACCCGGCCCAGTAGGTTTCGTAGACATGAAGCGCGTAGGGATCCCCTAGACGCTTCGTGTGCTCGTCTGCACGGCCCTCATCAAACAGGTAGTTGTGGCGCAGATCGAACGGGAAAAACTCGTGCTGTGGGCGAATATCGCAGGAAATTTCCTTCGAGATTTCCACAGGTAAATTTACAGCGTGATAGGCCCACGTCCCAACCTCGAGCGCTTTGGGGATCCGCTCAAGCCACTTCCCGATGAACTCAGCCCCCGGCTTGGCGATGATCGGCGACATGGCTAGTGAATCAGGCGTCTCCCTCGCCAGCACCATCTCAGGCCCCACCAAGGGGTGCAGGCCCTTCAGGAGTAGGGTGTCTGTGTCGAGGTATATGCCACCCAGTTTCTGAAGGATCTGGAGCCTCAGCACGTCTGCCTTGTACTGGATTGGCTCAAGAGGAACCCCGTCAATCTCGGTTGGGAGCTCGACTGGGCGCACTTCAAACAGATCCTTCACCATGTACCAATTTGGATTGTTCCGGGGCACCTCATTGCACCACATGATGATGGGTTCGAGATGGTTCGACGCAGCTGCCAACACTGCCAGCGAGTTAATGAAGCTGAACGGCCTGCTTCCGGGCTGTGTGAGCCAGATAAAGTGTATCAATGCGGTCTCCCCATGCTTGGGTTAGTTTGGGCCTTGATGTCTGGGTTTGGCCAGCACCAGCACTCTCGGGTGTCGTTTTGAAAGCAGACCCAGATCAGGTGATGTTCCGGTCCATAGTCGATCCATGCGATGCAGAGGGCTTTACCCTTTGGCGTCTCGACTGGTAGAGGTGGGTTTAGTTGATGGAGCATATCTCATTGGCCTTTTTGGGATCGGTGAGATGGTTGTGTAGAGCTCGCCGGTTTCTGGGTCTTTTCGGCAGTCAAGATACATGGCTATTTTGTGCGAAGGGCGAGGGCTGAGCACAAGATCGCCGTCCGGTTCTTCATAGCAGGCCATTTCATCTTGATCGTACTCTGGCCTTCTGAGCCATCCAAAAGACCAGTGCCAGCCGTGCCTGACGATGGTATCGCTCATAGGAATCTGTCCTCAATCATCTGCCAAGTCAGCAGCGCAAGGAACAGTATAGCGGCGATTGACCCGGTTACAACGACACCTGTGGCGGCTCCGAGCATGATGGTTATCAAAGTTTCAGTCATCTTTCTCTCCCAGTACTTCGCGAGCAATGTCACCTTGCCAATCTCCACGCGAAAAAGAATGGTCATCCCTAATTGACCGCAGCGCCGCCTCTAGCTTTTGGATATGCCCCTGCATTGCCAGCACTGCGCCTTCATGGATGCCCTTCCACATTGCGACTGTAGCCTCCAGCTTCTCAATGCGGTCGGCGGATCGCGCATAGAGATTGTATTGATTGTCAGTGTATTGACGCGCCATTTCGCGCAAATTGCTCACAAGGTCACTCATCTTTTTCCTCCAGTGCTTTGCGGGCGATGCGTCCGGGCCAATATTTGTCTTCAGGCTCCGTGTAAGCAATCTCCCGCAGCGCCGCCTCCAAATGCTCAATGCGGGGCTTGTATTCCTGTTTAGCTGCACAAGCATCGCATTGGTAATTTGGCTCACATTTTTGCCCATGACCGACTACGGCTTTGCATGAATATCTCATTCTTTCCCCTCCAGTGCTTTGCGGGCGATTTTGCCTTGATCTGAAGTTATATCGCTGACCCACATTTGGCGTTTTTCGTGCCAAATTTGTTTATAGTTTTTGTTGGCGGCATAGAATTTTAACGCCGCTTCCAAATTCTCAATGCGATCAGCGGCGTGGAAACAAGTGTATGCTGATGGCAGTTCAAGATGGTCACGCAGCCGCTTCACAAGATCGTCGGTCATGTTAACTTTCTCCTGTTTTTTAAACACGTTCTGAGGATGTGTTTATTTTATCGACAGGTGTCACAGCCCTTCCCCCTCTTCAAAATCCAACTCGACCTTGATGCAGGCGATGCGGCCACAAGCCGCTGCAAGATCGGCGCGTTCTTTTGAACTGCAAGCTTCTGGAACAACGCCAGATCCGTACACATTCAACCACACCGTCCGCTTGTGGCGGGGGCGGACTTCGATCAGGTCAATTCTGTAGTCTTCATCATCATCTTCAAAATAACGACCACTTTTCGGCCAAACTTGAAAAATCCACCCATCCTCCTCTTTAATTGAACCGTGAACAGGATCTCTGCCACCACCATCCGTCGCATAGATGCGAACTTCACGGCCATCGCGGGTTTTGTAGATTTTATTTTTGTCGATCATGGGTTCACTTTCATGTTTTCAATTGCTTGCGGATCTTGTTTTTTCCAGCTTCGACCATTTGGGCAAATGCAGAAAACGATGTCTCCGCATTCAACACCGGCAGCGGTGAAGACCCTATTGCGAGTATTGATGACCCCGTAGTTGCCGCAGAGACAGCAGTGATTGCGCTTGCCATACTCATCAAACCAAAGGGTTGCCATCTGGCTTTTGGTGATTGGCTTAATCATCTTTCTTCTCCATCAGTTGCTTTAGCTTTGCTTTGTTATCATCATCCAGATAGTAGCCGATACCGCGCCAAGTCTTGATCTCGATGCCACGCTCCCTCATCTTTTGGCGTAGCTTCCAAATAGACACTCTGTTGCGCAAGGCTTCATGATTGATGTCGGTGTAGCGGCTGTACTTGTCGCCGCTCTCAGTGAGCCTATCCAAATAGGCGTAGTCGGCTATCTTGCGCCCATAGATGCCAAGGATGATCTTTACCTCATTCCTTGTAAGAAAGTTCAAGAAGGCCCCATTGGTCGAGACCATGTCATCCCTGATCTGGCGGATCTCCTCCTCTAACTCTTCAATGCGGCTGCGGAGTTCGCGGACAAGGTCCGACATCACATCCTCCCCATCCCCTGCAACAGCGTCTTGTTTTCCCAATAATCCACCGGCCTCATACCGAGATCTTTACACATCCCAAGTTCGGCCTCAGTCATGTTCTCCCTGATGAACTTTTTAATCCCGTTCAACACCGTGGTGTGATCCCGATCCCCGCACAGTCGGCCAATCTTAGACAGGGACCACCCGTGCGCGTTCAATTTAACAAACACCTCAAACCTGCATTTTGTGTATTTCCACTTTTGAGAACGGCCACAAACCTCGCGCCATTCAACCCTATGCTTCTCAAGAATCGGCAGGATCTTCTCTTTGAGGTCAGGGAATCCCCGAAGGCCCTGCAATAGCTGCGATGCCTGCATAGCATACGCGAAGTCAGTCAATGGAGGTGTTTCAGGAGGCGCTGCAACAGGCTCTGGGACGGGCTCAGGCAGAAGCTGTGGCTTGGGTGGCGGGCCAGCATTCAGGCGGGCCCTGACGGCCTTGTAATGGGTCTGCATATCCATCAGAACGTCAGACATTGTCTTTCTCCTTAAACACCTTCAGCGCAGCATATAGAATCACATCTTCTGTGGGCCACGGCCAAACTCTATTGCCGGAATATACACACGGAACGCCATAAACTCCCGTATCAGGGCATTCTTCAGGCAAAACTTCTTTAAGTGGAACAACAGCAATGGTCTCTTTCATTTTTTTAATTTCATCCTGCAAAAATTTAATTGTCTTATGTGCAGCATTCAGGCTGCGCCACACTTCATTGTTAGATATATTACGGGAGTTTGTAGAGTCAGACATTTTCCTCTCCTAATGCTGCGATGACGATACCGTCAATTTGATCGCTGAAGCGGTCGCGCTTGTTGTTGACCTTGGCGATCTGGCGAAGCGCCCCTTCCAGAAGATCAATCCTGCTGGCCTGATTCCAAACCTTGGCCTCAAGATGATCGACAAGCTTCTCAGCCTCAATATATTTTTCGTGCCAGCGCTGCTCTTGCGCTGCGAAATATTGCGCCATTTTCATTTTGGACTCCTTTGATTGCTGCATGGGCGTGAGCCTCTATCTGCTTTCTGGTTTCATCGTCTTGCACATGTTCAAGAGCTATTTTAACAACATGACCCATGTGTTCAATCATGTTCTGAATATAACCAGCTGCCTCTGGCCCATCAGGATTGATCAGGATCTTTTTTACGCCGGGATGGTACTCGGGATCAAACTGATCCCGTGTTGCTCTTAGCTTTTGCTGGATCATTTCTGGCTTTCCATCTTTTCAAGCGGTTTCTGTAATTTGAGGCAGGCTCACCCACTCTTCTTTTTGGGCGTTTCTTTAACAACCAAATACTGACGCCCTTGTTTTTGCTTCCGATAGGGCGTCCTCGCTTGCTTTGCTGCTTAGGCTTCCTTGGCAGAGATTCCTCAACCACCACAGCTTCAGGTTCTACAGGCGAAGTCTTAACAAACAGTTTCTTAATCCAGCTGATGATCATTTTTCAGTTCCTTCAGAGGCAGGTAGCAGATCTTTGCGTGTCGCTCGCAATATGGCCTGCGGGTTACTATCTCGCAGCAATATTCGGGCCGCGATGTGTCTTTGTTGATGATATAGCGGCATGTTCGCAAGTTAAGGTCCATGATGCCGTTCTTTTTCTCCATGTTGGGCTCGTTTGTTGTGAGGGAGCCGAAGCTCCCCCTGTTTTTCAAGCTGACGCCATCCGAATGTACTGCTGCTTGTATCGCTCTGGGCGTCTGGCAAGCCTGACGTTCCAGTTATTCCACCCTGCAACGTGGCAGGCCGCCATTCCCCGCGAGTCTGTCACGCCATGATCTATGCAGGCTCTCATGTGTGCTATGCCTGCCGCGATGTTCTCATCGCAATCGTGCATTTTTTTGGGATCAAATCCCAATGTTCGAGCGGATGAATCAATCAGCTGAAACAATCCCTTTGCCCGACCGTGTCTTGTCATTGGACCTGTTGCTTTGCAGTTGTAGCTGCTTTCCACTTTTGCAATTTTCAATGCGCTTGGAACCCACTTTTCTCCGAGTTCTGATCGAACCTTCTTTTCGATCTTTTCAATCACAGTCTGTTTTTTGAACGGAACAAATTTATCAGACTGGAGGATGGGTTGAGATCGAAAGAAAGCCCCTACGTCTTCTTCAGTGGCCCATGTTGGCCCTGACAATAGTAGTGACGCCATCGAAGTGAACATCAATGTCTTGCGCATTCAAAGTCTCCTTGGGGGAAAGCTGCATTGCCGGTGCAGCAGTATCTTCCTCTGGGGTAGGTGTGAACGCCTCAACCGCGAACTGCGCTGAGAACGCAGTGTAGTTTACCTGATCAATGTAGTTGTCTTCAAGCAGGGGGCTGACCTTTCTGCGCGCGAGCTTCATGCACTCCATCACCACAGAAATGTCGTATTTGGTGAAAGGTTTCCCAAGAGCAATTGTCACCAATGCAGCAACATCGCTAAAGAGCGGATCTGCATCTCCATATTGTTCAGCACGCTGGTTCAGGGTGTCTGCGGCTGCGTAGAGGATCTGTGTGTGATTCATTTTCGTTCCCATTGTTTGATCTTGCCAATGTATCGGCGGTTAAGGGCTACAAGCCCATGCGACTCGTACTCTTTACTGAACTTGCCGGGGTAAAACTCCTCCACAATGATGAAGTCATCATCAATTGTTTCGTTCAAAAACTCCACCAAATCACTGCATGGATATTCGATGATGATTCTATGAATCAGTGCCGGAGGCTGCGCATCGTTACCCCTAACAGGCATATTCATGATGATTTCAAAACGCATTGAAACTCCTTTCGGGGGAAGGGGTGCCCGAAGGCACCCCAAGTTAATTATCCGAAGTCTTCGCTGTCAGCCATTACGGGCTCAGGAGAGCGAGGAACCGGAGCAGGTGCGCGGGCCGAGCCGGTAGAAGGCGGCGCAGAACGAGCAGTTATCTCCGCAGGCTCAGAAGACCGATTATTCGGGCCCAGATCCTTCGGACGAGACACCCAGCCGCTGATCTCGAACACAGGGCTGTAGTTGGTGGACTTGCGAGCGCCAGATCCGCTCTCAATCCCAATGGTGTCGATCAGGGAGACAACAGGAAGCTTGCCGGGGTTCTGAACAAGACCCGCAAGATACTCATCATGAAGCCTCGATACACTGGTCAGGAACGCACCAGACGTGCCTGCAAGCTCACGGCAATCGCCACCGCAGGCTTCAGAAAGCTTCACCACCATACGCATCCCCTGCTTGTGATTCTCAGACGGGCAAGCAGGAAGCGCAGACCCAAGCGGAACCATGACGAAGTCGGGTGCCGATCCAGTCGCGAAATTGATGTAGCCGACTTCAACATTCTCAAAGTCAAACACAGCCTTGAACTTCTTGGTGATGTCCACCGGGGTGGAGACACCGTCAGCCCTATCGACACGAAACACGCGCCCAGCGCGGGCGTCATACTTGATGATCGGCAGGAAGTCTTTGCTGCCGGAGTTGATTTTAAGACCGAGACCCATTTGCGTTTTCCTTTTACCAATGCGCCTGTCTGGCCAGACGCTTGCCTTCGCCCACTCGGGCAGAACTTACAGACCCCACACTTCAAACGCAGCTTGGCGTGTCACGGGGTCCGAGAAATAGAAGCTGTCAGTGTCTGGAACTACCAAGGACGCCAGCACCTTCGCATCATCGCTGATCGCAAGAAAGCGCTGAATCGTAAAGGCGATGCGCTCCAACGCCTGCACATGCTCAGGCACGTTCTCAAGCTGATACGTCATCACCTTCTTCGGCGTGATGTAGGTCAGCCGAGCGTCTATCTTGTCGCCGAGACAAGCAGCATACAGAGCCACTTGACGCGCATGATTGACCTTGATCTTCGAGGGCAGTGCGTGGGTTGTCTTCAGATCGAGAAGGATCCCGTGCTGCTCCCACGCTACGTCATAGAAGCCTATGATTGGCACAGCGAGGCCCTCGACATCCCACGAGATCTTGCCCTGCGTCGATGATGGCTTGCCGTATGGGCGAAGCTCTCCAAGGGCCTGCTTCACCATCTCAGGAACAGCCTCTTGCTCCTTGCCCCGGCGCGGATCCCCGCTCAATGACGTGAGGCGACTGAATGTGTCTTGCGCAATCTTGATGCCCTCGGCATCGGACAGATCGTTCAGCAGTGCCTGAACGACACCATCTTCCACCGCAGTCCCTCGATGTGCAGCAGCGCCCACCTGAGACCGCTGACCCATCAATCGCTCAAGCACAAACGAGGCTGGCGAGCCTATGAATGTGTTGCAAGCGCTGGGTGAAAGATGCTGGATGTTGTAGGCTTCGAACGGATTACTTGGACTGGTCATGTGATTTGCTCTGTTGGTCTGACACCCAAGCTGAACGAGTCGAAAGAACCCGTCAAGCGCTATTTTTAATTTTCTACAGATTGACACATTGGAATTTTTGTCCAACTCTGCGCGGATGAGCAAATCAAAAATCGACTGGGATATGATCGACACCTACGCAGAGTTGAAGGGTGTCTCCTACTGGGCCCGCCGCAAGTGGCGGCAGCGCAACCATGTGCCGCACAAGTGGCGTATAGGTCTTGTCTGGTGGTCCGCTGGGCGCATTAGCCCCAAATGGTTTCAGGACATGGATGAACAAAATCAGGGGGAAGCAGCATGATGTACATAGGCATTGACCCCGGCTTGTCTGGCGCTATTGCATTCCTCGACACCGAGAAGGGCCACCTGTCTATTCTCGACATGCCTACCTTCGAGGTGAAGCGGAACAACAAGACCAAGCGCGAGGTGAGCCCGGTTGGAGTCGCCGCAGCTATGGGTCTTGCCGAAAAAGTATCCCGCGCCGTCTTGGAGCGGGTCGGGGCAATGCCCGGTCAGGGTGTCACGTCTGTATTCTCCTTCGGTCGCAGCGTCGGCATCATTGAGGGCGTTCTCGCCACCATGCTGATCCCCGTTGACATCGTCACCCCGCAGGCTTGGCAGAAGGCTGCTGGCGTTCGTGGCGGCAAGGATGGATCCCGCCTGCGGGCGTGTGAGCTATTCCCGAACTACGCAGCACTCTTCGCACGAAAGAAAGATGATGGGCGCGCTGATGCGGCCCTCATGGCTTGGTATGCAGCAACTAAATAGGCCAGAATCAAATGACCATCGACGCGAAACAGAGGGATCTCGTTCAAAAGCTTTTGGGGATGCTGGGATCTGACTTCGATGGCGAGCGTGCCGTCGCGGCGAAAAAGATTTCGGACATCGCCAAGGCCTGCAAGTTGTCGATCCACGACATGCTGCGCTTATGTTATGCCTCTGCGTCTAGAGACTACCGGCAGCCACCACCTCCACCACCTCCTCCACCAAAGAAAGAGCCGTGGAATACTTATGGCAGTGATGATGGCTTGCTGGATGAACTGAAGGAGCTGATTGAAAAGTGGGGTATTGAGCCTCTGTCGGCTTGGGAGGCGAACTTCACATCCGACATCTGCGATCGTGATCCAATGTATCTTTCAGACAAGCAAATAGCAGTGATTGAGAGAATTATTGCCAAATTCAAAAAATGCGCCACGAGCGCCTTCTAATGAAGCGAGACAAAAATGAGACCAGAAATGTCGTTTGACCCCGAGTTTGCTGACCCAACAGAATGGGCGAAAATGTATCGCGGGCTTGGCCTTCAGGTTGTGCCCGCCATGCGACCCTCTGAGCATAAGACCCAGTGGAAGCGCCCAGCCCTACCCAAGTGGAGAGAGCTTGAGCACGAGCTTGCTCCTGACTTCACCTTCGAGCGCTGGTATGGCGACAATGGTGAACACGCTCGGCGCTACAACATGGGCCTGATCGCAGGCGCCTGCTCATCAGGCGTCTTCGTGGTTGATCTCGATCTCCACAAGAATGTGCGGGCTCAGGCTTGGTGGGACGAAATGTCGCACATCCAAATGTCCGCAGGCGAACTCGATACAGTCGAGCAGGCAACGGGCGGTGGCGGTGTTCAGCTGTTCTTCCGCGCGCCTCTGGGCTGGATCCCGCCCACCTGCAAGACCTCGATCGGCGTAGACATTCGCGGCCAAGGCGGGTTCGCCATGCTGCCGCCATCCATGCACGAATCAGGGACACCCTACAGGTGGAGGGAAGGTCGGGAGCCGTGGTCCCTTGAGATCGCGCCCGCACCCCGCTGGCTCTGTGACCAGATCACGATCCTTGCCCAAGAACACGGCGGATCCACCGGCACAACAAGCACCCCGGCGCAGCGCACCACCAGCCCCGGCACATCTACAGACTCCTTCGGGCGCATTGTAGACGGGCGCGAGGAGCACATGACCAAGATGGTCTGGGCGCGCGTCGTTCAGGAATATCGGGAATCCCCGATCATGCCCGGCCAAGCCGAGCAGGACGAGATGCTGCGGGAGCTGTTCTCAAAATACGAGCGGGCGGCCAAGTCCCGTATTGTCGAGCGCGGCACACCGAACCACATCTTGCTTGAGCGCGAAGGGCGAGGCATCACCCTATTCAAGCAGAAATGGAAACACGCATTTGACCAGTGGGATGGGAAAGTCAAAGACCATGCAGGTGCGCCGCCCCCACAGAAGGAGAGGCCTCAGCAGTCATCTGCGGGCCAGCAGGCAGGTCAGGCAGAGGCCGAGCACAAGGGCGAGGCCGATGCCGAAGACCCAGCCGCAGAATTTCGTGAAGACTTCAACCTTTATGAGCTCCTCTCAGTGACAGCGATCAAGAATCTCCCCGATCCCGATTGGCTTGCTTTCGGTATGATCATCGACCGTGGCCTTGGGTTCTTGTTTGGGCCGCCCGGTTGCGGAAAATCTTTCATCGCCCAAAATCTCGCCCTATCGATTGCCTGCGGCCTTGATGAGTGGTGGGGCCGGAAGATTTCCCGCAAGGGGCCGGTGATCTACATCAGCAGCGAGGGCGTGGGTGACATCAAGTTTCGTTTGCAGGCGTGGGAGACCCATATGCAAGTGAAGGCGGATGACGCCCCTTTCTACCTGATCCGCCAGACCATCAATTTCATGCTCGACACGGACGTGAACAAGCTGCTGCTGACCATCAACACCCTTTGCGAGCAGCTGGGCGAGCTCCCCGTCATGATCGTGGTCGATACCGTCAGCCGGGTGCTCCCCGGCGCAGACGAGAATTTGCAGAAGGACATGACGCTCTTCATTAAGGCCTGCGACGAGGTCCGCGAGACCTTCGGGGCGACAGTTGTCGGCGTTCACCACACGTCACGTCAGGGCAATATGCGCGGATCCACCGTCTTCGACGGCGCAGGCGATTTCCTGTTCGGGATCGAGCGCGACGAAGGAGACATGATCGGGACAATGACAGCCAAGAAGATCAAGGCGGCGCAGGATGGGTGGAAGCAGTCCTTCGAGCTCAAGGAGGTAGCGCTCGGCGACATCAAGGCGACCAAGAGCCTCGTGGCCATTTCGTGCGAGCAGCAGGCCAAGGAGAAGTCAGCGCTACCCCCCAAGGACGTGTGCCGCAGGATCCTCAGCGACATCTCGACAGCGTGGCACTCAGGCAAGCCTTGGTCGTCTATGCCACAGACGAAGGCCAAGGGAAGGTATGCCCCGGCCCTCATTAGGGCTCGCCATGATGTGGCTGAGAAGGTTGCCGAGCTACTGATCAAGACATGGCTTGAGACCAGCGTCCTGACCTATACCATGTGCGACAAGTCAACCAAAATGCAGGGTCTACAAGTCACCGGAAGTATCGACTAGGGCTCCCGGAGGTTGCGGAGGTTGACCCGCTAAGTCATTGAAATCATTGAACGGAAGTCGTTGCGGAGGTTGCGGAGGTCTGAAACTCAAGTGCCTGAAAACATTGAAGAAAACATACGGAAGTTCGCGGAGGTTATACCCCTATACTTCGTATAGGGTGGCGGGCCTCCGCCGCCACCCCGAAGTAATCAAGTCGGTTACTTAAACTCAGCAAAAGGAGCAGAATATGTCCAAGCCTAAATTCATCAACGGCAAGCAGCAGAAGCATAACTTTGGCATTCCGGTGACTGGGTTCGTCTCGCCTCCATGGCAGGAGACGGTCGGGACCTACATCACAGGGCGGGAGGCTCTGGATGATGTGGACATGGTTGCGATCAGGACGGAGGAGCGGTGGGGTCGAGACCGGCT
This sequence comes from Opitutia bacterium, assembly GCA_947373115.1. Taxonomy (GTDB): domain Bacteria; phylum Verrucomicrobiota; class Verrucomicrobiia; order Opitutales; family UBA953; genus UBA953. The sequence goes on from CANBWJ010000127.1 coordinate 13,179, forward strand.
CAGGCTACTGGTCGATGCTGGGCTGCGGGAGAAGTTCGACCGGCAGCGCTACCTGCTCAATCAGGCGATGTGGCATGGGGATCTGCAGGACGTGCTGCGCGAGGCTGATCGGATGCTCAAGGCGTACAGGGCTCTGGATCGGGCTGCGGAGGCTGCTGGCGCTGACACGCTGGCCCCGGAGGTGTGGGAAGGCGTGACACCCGATGGGACGGTGGTGGCCATCGTCAGGAACGACATGGACCTACGGCTGGTTGCAGCTCAGGGCAGACACGTCGAGGTCTACACGATGGACGAGATCGCTCGCCTGCTGGCGGCATACCCTGCGCTGGCTGCGGCAAAGGCCAGCTTCCCCGGCGCTCAGGTCACGAGGGTGTCAGGGCCGCCCAGAGACCCCTTGCAGGCTGTCCCCGACAGCAAGGCCCCAATTGACGACACGATGCCATTTTGAGGTGTGCCATGGAAAGCTTCAAGAAACGCCAGATGACCATGTGGGAAGCCTTTGGCCTGCCGGAGATGGTCAGGAGAATCCGGCGAAAGGCATATGATGCCTCCAAGATCGAGCAGGGAAGGCCGCCTGATGGCCTTGAGCATAAAAAAGGCCCGGAGGTAGCTCCGGGCCGAGAAGGTCGTCAGCGAGGCTCTAATGGCTTTGGAAGGTGAACCCAGTGGGTTGGCTGGTTCAGCAGGTCAAATTCATTGCTTGAACCTGTAACCCCTCGGAAACGAAAATACCCGTCAGTTGTTTTCCACGAAGGCATTGGCATGAAGGACATGGTGGCGACCCATTCATTGTTGGTCGCCAAGATTATGGTGCCGTCCCTCGGAGCCAATTCAATGCGCTGCCAGCGTGCGATAAGAGGTGTTATTTTTTTTGTGGGTTGTGGCGTTTTTGCTAATTCTAGGTCAAACTCAACAAGCGCTTTCTTGATTTGTTTCAAACACATAGTTCCGATCCCGGGGATTCTCAACAGTTCGTATCCGGTTTTTTTGCATAAATCGTCTAGGGTTTTTATGTCTTCCCACTTTAGAGATTGCATGATCTGTTTGCCCAAATCTTTTCTGAAATGTGGCAGAAGGCATTCAATTGAGTTATTTGATTTATTTTCCAAGGTCTTGCTCCGTTTTTTAGATGTAAGCTTTGAGCTTCTCGGCCAGCCAATTCTCGTCAATCTTGCCTTCGGCGAGGGCTTGCAGAAGCAGGTCGGTCGAGCGAGGCAGGGGGCGCACCCCCATGATCCAGTTGAAGACCGAACGGGTAGTGCAGCCGGTGATGAAGGCCAGATCTTTATGCCGGATCTGGTGATCGTCGAGGAATGTTTGCAAGTTCCGCATTTCGGTGTCCTTTGTGCGTGCAGGCATAGGCTGTTCCATCTCGGAGCCTGCGGCCTGTTGTGGTGCGGGTCTTCCCGCAGGCGCAGACGCACAGCCAGACTGCGCGACCGCTTGGGGCTTTGCCGATGTGCTCGATGACTGTCAGCAGCCCGTAGGTCTTGCCCGTCTCGTCGGTGGTCATTGATCCCCCCAATGGTCTGGGTTGTTGTATGTGTCGTCGGGCTTCTCCTCCGGCCAAAGCCAGAGGATCAGTAGCGTCATCGGGATCCCGAAGATCAGGGCATCTAGGAGCATCTGAGGGCCTCCCGGGCTTGTTCACGGGTGGGGTGGTGGGACAGGGCCCCGGAGGCTGTCAGAGCCCGCCAGTCCCCCGCTGGGCGCTTCTGCACCCAGCCTGCCAGCGTGGCGTCATCCCGCAGGACTGCGTATACCGGGTTCATGCCAGCACCTTGGCGCGGACCTTGACGGCGAGGTTCTGGCGGGTGGAGCCGACCTTGCATTCTTCAATCTGCTCCTTGGTGATGTAGCCGAGCTCAAGAGCGCGCTCGACCTTGAAGGTCTTGGTAGCTGTCAAGCTGTAGTCGAGGAAGAAGTGATCGCCATTGACGATGGCCTTCAGGTCGTCGCCAGCAGCAGCCATGCAGGCGGTGAGCGCTTCCTCCTTCAGGGCCTCATACTGCTTCTTGAGGGCCTTGAACTCGGCGTCGAGTTGGGCGAATTGATCGGCGAGGGGGGCTTCGTTGTTGATGAACATGTTGGTCTCCGTTGGTCTGGTTTGGAAGGGACTGGGGAGAGTTTTTGCCCTCCCCAAGGGATGTTAGTCGCGGGCCATGTGAGGGATGTCGAGGGAGAGGAGGTGGGCCTCGTCGAGGGTCTGGGTGGTCCAGACGCGCTCGACACTCACGATGTCGTAGTTTGCGCCGGTCTGAGCCTTGAGGGCCTCGGCAGACTTGCGGGCCTCGTAGAGTGTCTCAAGCTTGCCGACGCTGCGGGCGATAGAGCAATCTTTGGGGGTGACGTAGTACATGTTGGGCTCCGTTGGTTGGTTGCTACAGGGTCAGAATACAGGGTTCGTCAGGCGTTGCAAGAACTATTTTCTCCCTCGACCTCGTAAACGCTCTCAATCTTGATCACGCACCAGCTATGGCCGGTGTTGGCGGTGCGGCGGTCTGCCTGCTGCTTGGCCTGAGACAGCCAGCAGTAGGTGTCGGCGATGGCGATCTGCTGGGCGAAGGAAAGGTCGGAATCGTTGTCGATCAGGTAGTACATGGTTCAGGCTCCTTCGATGATGTTGAAGACAATCTGGTCGCGCTCTTCCTGCGAGACGCTGAACACGTCGCCGTTGGTCAGTTCGAGGAAGAGGTCAATCTGTTCCTCGCTGGGCTCCGGGGTGCCGATCCAGCGGGAGTAGTCGTAGGCATCGCGGGCATCTTGGCGCTTCTCGGCGATGTAGTCATGGATTTCGATGAACATGTTTGGCTCCGTTGGGTTGGTCTGCTTCGATGAACCTACCTTATTCTCCTGTTTTTTGATTCGCAAGAACTATTTTCTCCCTGTGGATAACTATTTTGCCTCGATGCTCAAAATGCGACCGTTGGTCAGCAGGGCGTCATAGCAACCGGGGTGGTCTTCGTCGGCCTCGATGAACTCGGGGCTCAGGCGTTCGATGTAGGCCAAGGCCTCGGCCTCGGTGTCGAAGGTGGCGATGGTGCCGATCTTGCAGCGGACGATGAACATGGAATGGGCTCCGATCAGGGGGACATTTTGGTAGTAGGGGGCCGAAGCCCCCGGTTGGGTCAAAAGTGCGGGTTGGTGCGGTCGATGTGCCCCTTCACCAAGGACCAAGTCTTGTGCATCAGCCAGCGAGTGTTTTGGCCCTGACGGTAGAACGTCTGGCCTTCGCTGGTGGTGATGATCTTGTGGTCCTTGCTGATCTTGGCCACAACGCCGCAGGGACGATAGTCGCCGTTGAAGGCGTAGGAGACGGGGTCGTTGATGGTGGGGAGGGCGTTGGTCATGTTGGACTCCGTTGGGTTGGTCTGCTTCGATGAACCTACCTTATTCGCCTGTTTTTTGATTCGCAAGAACTATTTTCTCCTTTTCTCCATTATTTTGAAAATAATTTGCCCCCATGTTATGTTCCTGATCGAAAAGGAGCCGGACCATGGGTATGACGTCTAGCTATACCGTTGAACTTGCTGAGAAAATCTGTCGAGCTATCGCCGATGGTAGGCCCCTCAATAGGGTCTGCAAGGAGGAAGATTGGTGTCCTTCTGAGTACACCGTCTATAATTGGCTCGATAAACACCCGGAATTCGCTAAGAACTACGCGCGCGCCCGCGAACAGCAGCAGGAGGTTTTCGCTGCTGAGGTGATCAGCATCGCCGACACCATCAAAGACCCCGCAATTGCGCGTAATATGATGGATGCGCGCAAATGGTATGCGGGCAAGGTCGCGCCGAAGAAGTGGGGCGACAAGATCGAGATTGACGCCAAGATAGAGACGACAGGGGCGACCAGCGAGGCCCTGATGGCGTTCCTAGCGGCGGTGGAGGCCCAGAAGGGTGGATGACCTATCTGCAGCCTACGTCAAGCTGAACCCGGTCGAGCGGGCGATCGCTGACTGGCAAATGGGGTGGATGGTCAAACGCCTGCCCCATCAGGTTCCCCCGAAAGGCCTCGACTGGACCATCTGGCTGCTGCTGGCAGGGCGTGGGGCCGGTAAGACCCGCACGGCAGCCGAGGTGCTCGGTCAGTGGGCGACCCTGCGCCCCGGCACCCGGTGGCTGGTCTCAGCCCCTACCTACGGCGATCTGACGGGCGTCTGCTTCGAAGGCGAGTCGGGCCTGATCAACTGCATCCCCCCGTCCCTGATCGAGACCTATAATCGCACCGAGGTCGAGATCAAGATGATCAACGGGAGCACGATCAAGGGCATCACAGCCGAGAAACCAGAAAGATTCCGTGGGCCGCAATTCCACGGCGGGTGGCTGGATGAGCTCGCTGCGTGGCAGCGTGCCGACGAGGCCTTCGACCTGCTGATGTTCGGGATGCGTCTGGGCGATCACCCCCGCATCATCGCCACCACCACCCCGAAGCCCAACACCATCATCAGGAACCTGCTGGCTCGAGAGGGCAAGGACGTGATCGTCACCCGGGCGAGCACCTACGCCAATCTCGACAACCTCGCCCCCACCTTCCGGGATCAGATCCTTCGATATGAGGGCACCACGATCGGGCGGCAGGAGATCCATGCCGAGGTGATCAACCCCGAAGAGATGGGCGTCATCAAGCGCAGCTGGCTGAAGCTCTGGCCGAACGACAAGCCCCTGCCCGAGCTCGAGTTCATCGTGATGAGCCTCGACACCGCCTTCACGGAGGAGACGGGCAGCACCACCCGGGGCGACCCCGACTACTCGGCCTGCGCCGTGTGGGGCGTCTTCAGCCGGGGGAAGGAGCGCCGCGACATCATCCTGCTCGACTGCTGGCAGGATCGGCTGGGCTTCCCCGACCTGATCCGCAGGGTCAAGACCGAGTTCAAGGCGGAATACGCCCCCCGGGAGAAGGCCATCATGAAGCCCCTCTTCGGCCCCGCCCACATGGAGAACTCAGGCCGCACCCCCGACGTGCTTCTGATCGAAGACAAGGGATCGGGGATCAGCCTGCGCCAGACGCTCGGTCGGGAGGGCATCATCTCGGCCCCCTACAACCCGGGCCGGGCGAGGAAGCTCGACCGCCTCCATGCCGTCTCGCCCCTGTTCGCAGCCGGGAGGATCTGGGTGCCTGAGAGCACCAAGATGCCGGGCAGCCCCATCAGCTGGGCCTCGACCCTGATCGAGCAGCTGTGCACCTTCAGCGGCGAGGGGTCGATCCCCCATGACGACATGATGGACGCCGGGGTCCAAGGCTTACGATACCTCGCCGATCGTGATATGATCCGTGTCACCCGCCCCGAGGCTCCTGAGCCGCGCGTTCGCGACGACCGACCGAAGGTAAACCCCTATGCCGTCTGAACTCGATCCCGCCTTCGACAACTACATGCCGCCCCGTCGCCGCGAGACGCCGACCGAGGGCATGAAGCGGATCGAGCTCGAGATGCGGGATCGTCCCGATCTGAACCCGGGCAGGATCGCGACAGGCGCAGGCAGGACGAGGGAGGGCTACAACGCCAGCATCGGGGCGCAGGGCCCGGTCGGTGGTGGCGTCATGGTCGCAGCCGACCCGATCACCGGGCAGCCTGTCATGGTCGGTGGCAGGGCTCAGGCGGGCCCCCTCAGCTATCAGTACAACCAGCCTGCCTTCAAGGGCGCACCCGCCAGCCAGCAGGTCGGCGTTGGCGCGCAACCCTTCGACGCTGACGCCTACTTCGGTGTGACGGCCCAGCAGGGGCCCGGTGGTCGATCCTACGGGGCGAATGTCAGTCAGAGCGGCGAAGACGGCGGGTGGAGCGCCTATGGCCAGTACAACCCGAGTCGCCGGGATGTGAACGTCGGTGGCAGCTACACCGCGAACTTCGCCACGGGTGGCCGGGCAGTCGTCGGGCACGCCACGGCGGCGGGTGAGCCCGTTTCGCTCGAGACCCGCAAGGGCGAGATCCGCCACCGGCAGGACAGCGGCGCATCCCGCATGGCCGCCGACTATGGCTACATCGACACGTCGAAGCCCGACCATGACGGCATGAAGACTGACGCCTTCGTGGGCCCGCATCGCGACAGCAAGAAGGTCTTCGTCGTCAATCAGCAGCACCCGCACACTGGCAAGTTCAATGAGCACAAGGTGCTGCTTGGATATAAGGATCGAGCCCATGCCCTCCGTGATTATGCGCATTCGTTTAGCGATGGACTGGGTCACAAGCGGATCCATTCGGTTGTGGAGATGGGCACGCACGAGCTTAAAGATTGGTTGAAGAAGCCCCACACCGAACCGCTGAAGAAGGCGGAAGGTGGGCCTGTCGATGAGCCCCGTCCGCTGACGATCCGCAGGGGCGTGACGCCGCAGGGGCTGGCAGCCGAGATGATCCCGCCTGAGGAACAGAGTTCCATTGAGGGGCGTCAGGCTGCGAGCCCGAGCCCCGAAGGGGTGACGAGTGCGTTGCAGGGCGTGGCAGAGGGCGTCAGTAGTCTCTATGCCACCCCGCAGGCTGACGCCGCCTACACCACCGCCCCGCCCGCCCCTGTGCGCCGACCGATCACGCCGCAGATGATTGCCGCAAGCCTCAACCCAGAGGCGCAGGGTGCGGCGAGCCCGAGCCTTGAGGGCCTTGGTCAGGGCATGGTGTCGATGGGCGAAGATCCCGTTGGGCTGATCGGCGGAATGCTGCCCGGCATCGGTAACGTGATGGCTGCGGCTGATGTGTCGAAGCTGAAGGACAAGATCGCCGAGCTTCGGGCGTCTGGCGACGAGGAAGGTGCAACCCGCCTTCAGAAGATCTTGCCGCTCGCAGCCATGGGCGCAGTCATGCCTATGGGCGCTGGTGCTGCGACCAAGGCGGCGATCAAGGGGGCTGAGAAGGGCGCAGCGCGAGAGATTGCCGATGTTGCAGAAAGCGCTGCAAAACAGGCTATCTCATCTGCTGATACGTCGATCAAGCAGATTCCGGCAATCTTCAAGAGCAAGTCTTTTGAGGCCGAAGCGGGGGCTCGGAATCTCGACATTGGCGGTGGCAAATATGACCTTGGCACTGACTATCTAAAGAACGAGCGGGGCGTCGAGAGTTCCGTTTACGATCCATTCAATAGAAGCCCGGAGCATAATGCTGCCGTTCTCGACGAGTTCAAACAAAACCCTGCCGACACCGTGACCGCCGCCAACGTCCTCAATGTCATCGCTGAACCCGAAGCACGGGCTGAGGTGATCCAACAGGCCTTCGACCACTTGAAGCCCGGGGGTAAGGCTTATTTCGATGTCTACGAAGGCAGCCGTTCCGGCGAGGGTGCCGCCACGTCAAAGGGTTGGCAGAACAACATGAAGGCGCAAGCCTTCCTTGAAGAGGTTCAGTCAGTCTTCCCTGACGTTCAGAGAAAGGGAACAACTTTGATCGGCACAAAGCCGGTCGAGGAAGCCGCCCCGCTCTACAGGCCCGTGCAGCAAGCCTATCAGGACATGCCCGAGCCTGCGGCTGTTCGCACGCAAGCCATCGACCATATCACCCAATCCATCGACGAGACTGGCGGTGAGGCCGCACAGTTGCCAACGAAGATGGGTCTTGGCCCCATGTACGTTGTCGATAGCGGCGCTGAGAACGTGTCGAAGAAAAGCGGATTCATGCTGAGCAGCACGAAGAACGCCAACGCTGCTCGCCAGCTGGATGGTATTACGCCGCTGATGAACGAGTTCCCGGAGATGGGGACGAACCCCGAGCAGTGGGCGCAGGGCATGTCGAAGGCCTTTGGGTCGAAGGAGGTCGTTGCCCCTCCCTATCGGTTCATGAAGGCCATTCAGAATGGCGAGTACACCGATCTTCTCAAGACCTTGACGCCCGGCCAGATCGCCGACGCTGACGCAGGCTTCAAGGCTGGCAAGGAGTTCCTAAACGCCTACCATGCTGGCGAGATGGGTGTTCAAGACACCGGCAAGCTGTTCATGTGGGGCATCATGTCCCGAGGCGTAAACCCGTTTACGCACGAAGGTCTGTTCCTTGACGCCTTCAACGGCATTGAGCCGTTCATTAAGATGGCTGCTGAGGGCAAGTTCACCAAGGAGGTGGCCGAAGGCCCCTTCAAAGACTGGGCTGCAACGACTGCCGCGAAGGGATCGGGCCAGCCCGGCGCAGGCGCGATGCACAACCTGAACGCCTTCGGTGAGGATTTCCTTGTTAAGATGGGCAGGCCCGGCGCTGACGGTGTTACACCGATGCAGAAGCTTCATGACTTCATGAGCAACCCTGACATGTCAGGTCGCGACATCCGCCGTGAGTTCGCCAAGGTCGGCGAAGGCGTTGGTATCGACAACAAGGTTGTATCTTTCATCCTTCTGGCGACAGGGCGCGATGACGTGATGGTCATCGACCGGATCCAGCTGAAGAACCTTTGGGATGACGGGCGCTACAGCGACATGAATATCTGGGACGGCATTTCGGTGCCGACCGTCAAGATGAAGGATGGAACCACCAAGCGCTTCCCTCCGACCGACGAAGGTCGTATGGCTCAGCGCGAGTTTGTCGCCGCTAATCCGGGGTCGAAGGGTGGCAATGCCGCTGTGACTGGATCGTCTCTGGCTGAAGCCACCTACGGCGCGAAGGGCATCCTCGTCTATGAGGCGCTTGAAGACGCGCTGACCAAGAACGTCGGCAAGATGTACGCTGATCTGGGACGCCCCGAAGCAGCCTCCCCGGGTCGGTTCCATTGGGAGACTTGGGTTGCCCGGTCGAATCAGGAAGCCTCGCACGGAACACTGCCCGCAATCCTCAAGAAGGTGCAAGGCAGCAATAACCCTCTTGAAGGCGTATATTCCAAGCAAGGCGACTATCAGAGCTATGCCTACGGCGCAAAATATGGGCGTTCATCCGAAGGAATCCCGCAGTTTTCTATTCCTCTTTCTACCGGAGAGGATATTATCATGTCTCCAGAGCAGTATTCTGCTGCGCTGGACCTCATTAAAAAACCATCGTCGGGTGTCATCCCCAACGTCAAGGGCCAGAAATTCAAAGTAACAGACACAGTGGGAGCACCTTGGTATGAAAGAGAAGGCGTCAATCGCTCAAAGCTCGACGACATCCTCCGTCAGGCCGCCGCTGGACAAGCGGGCCCTGTTCGCAAGGCTGACGGCGGTTCAATATCCTCTGGATCAGGATCCGGTGCCGGTGGAGCGGGAGCAGGCCAAACTAGCCAAGGCGGCCCGGTAGCGCCTGCGAGCGGCCCGCAGTCATTCAGCCTTGATCAGAAGGTTGAGGCGACTGTTCAGGACATTGTTAATCTTGCCGAAGATGGGGATATTGACCAGCGCAAGTTGGCCTTCCTGTTGCGTAAGGCTTCAACCGGCACTATGCCTACGGACGTGTCTTATATGTTCGCGGGCGAGATCATGGGCAACGACACGCAAGCATTGATTGAGAGGTTTGATCGCTACCCTCGCTCAATTCGCGCTTTGGCCCGTGTTGATCTAGCTCTTGGCGGCCTTGGCGGTCAGGCGCTTGGTACTCTGGCTAATCAAAAAATGCGGTCTGACCCTGCTTCGCCAATTGGCAAGAAGGGTGCTGGCTACGCCAAGGGCGGCAAGGTGTCTCGCAAGCCTCATACAGGTGACAAGCAGGCCTTTGAGCAGTTCTCTGATTTCGCCATTCAGAACTACCCCCTGCAAGTTGCGCGCAACATGGTCAAGCGCGCAGGTGGCGACTCTGCAAAACTCATGTTTGCACTGAACCAGTACACAAAGAACCTTGTGGCGCAGGATCCGCAACATGCACAACTGCATCAACAACATCTTCAACAACTGAATCAGATGGCGAGGGCCAATCAGATTGACCCCAAAGCGGCGTTCAACCGCACGCCTGACGCCATGGACACTAGAAAAGAGCTTCAGGACATCCTGAAGGGTGATCACAATCTGAACCCGGCGTTCAAGATGGCGCTACAGCGAATGGATAGATTGGTCGGGAGCTAATAATGTACGATGACGCAATCCAAGCCCTTGTTGAGAAAATGAAAGCTGACGCAGGCCTTCTGGAAGCCGCAAAAGGGCTGACGGAAGCAGACAAAATTCGCTGTTTCGATGATCAGATCCCCGAGCAGCTTCTTGCTGAGTGCATTGTCGAGGTTGAAAGCCGTGGGTGGCAATACGGCTGGCGCTCGAACAAGATGCTTGGCTTTGGTCACTGGAATATCGTGCTCTCTGACAGCAAAGTGGAGCGGGACGAGGTCTATCACGAGGTATCCCCGTGCATTCGGGCGCTCTGGGACTACATCCAACCCCGTTTCATGCCGACAACGCCTGTTCTGGTCCGCGCCTACGCCAATGCCCACACCTACGGCGTCGAGGGCTACATCCACAAGGATAGCAAGTTCGCCGAGGATGAGACTTGCATCATATATTACGAGAAAGATTGGAAACCTGAGTACGCTGGAGAGACAATCTTCCTAAACGAAAATGAGGATGACATCATTCGAGCTGTTCTCCCCAAATACGGGCGTTTCACGATCTTCCCGGGCAATATCAAGCACGCCGGGCGAGGTGTGAGCAGGATTTGCCCTGTCGCGCGCAAGGTTTTGGTCCTTAAGGGGCGTCCAACATGAGCCGCCGCCACATCCTCCTAGTCGTTCTCAAGCGAACTGGCGTGTTCAAGAAGCAGCACAACAGGCGCTTGGGACTGACGCTGGGCGAGCACCTAACGAACACCTATGATGACTTGAAGCGTATGGGCGCTGACGAAGATGTGGCGCTGGGCGGCGGCCTTCACTCGATTTATGGGACCAATTCCTTCAGGAATGCCTCCGTCCCGGTGGAGCAACGTCCAGTAATCAAGGGGCTTTTTGGCGAACGTGCAGAGCGCCTTGCGTGGTTGTTTTCAACCATCAACCGGCCACAAGGGCTAGAGAGCGGCGATGTCCGTGACTGGCGCTCTGGCGAGCCCGTGGAGGTGTCTGCGGATGACCTTCGTGATCTCAGGTTGATTGAAGTTGCCAATCTGCGCGATAATGGGTCGAAGCTCACCAATTATCCGAATCTTGAGCGGTTCAACGAAGAGCGACGGGCCCTGACATGAACGACAACGATCTCCGGGCCCTCGCGGCCAAGCTGTTGAAGCATTATGTCGCCGACGACGAGGCTGTGGCCAAGATCGTCGAGACGAAGACGCTTGAGCGTGGCGACCCTAAGGTTGTGCCGTTGATAACGGCTGAGGAGCGCTCGCTTCTCAATATGTTGGGCGGCCCAATGGCTGGCGCTATGGAGGGGCGGGTTATCTCATTGGCAGCGCAGGGTTGTGCCTGCGGGTGCAGTTGCGGTTGTGGCGACGGTGACGACGATGGTGAAGCTGACGCTGGACCCGATGCACCTGATGCACCTTCGGCACCTGACTTAGGTGACGCTCCTGATGCGCCTTCGGCTCCCGATGCACCTGATGCACCTTCTGCTCCTGATGCACCTGATGCACCTGATGCGCCTGATGCTCCCACAACAGCTGAGAACCCTGACCCATCTGTAACAGTAGACCCTGACGCCCCTTCTCCTGACGCAAATCCTTCTACTGCAATGTTTGATAGCTGGGCATCCATGATGACAGCGCTGAACGTCAGCGCGCAGGATGCCCCTGCTGACCCGAATGCGACGACTGCTCCTGATTCAGTGCAGCTTACCACGGCTGACCCCAATGCCGATTGGATGGCAAATATCCAAGACCCAGATGTAGTGGCGGCCCAGATTCAGGCTCAAGAAGACGCGAAGATTGACGCGCAGCGAGAAGACATTGCCAATCAGCAATGGACTGAGGCTGGCAAGACCGGCTCTCCATTTGACGCGCCCAACGTGTCGCTGGATTACAATGCGCCTTTGACCGATCTTGCCACAACATTCACAACAGATTGGGGTGGTAAGGCTGATTACGGAGATCGCGGGGCATTGGGCCTATTCGGGCCAACTACTGCTGATAACAAAGACGCAACAGACGCCATCGCCGCACAAACCTACGGGTCTCCCTATGGGAGCCTTGGGCAGACAGCAGGGCAACTTGCTGCGGCTGAGCTTGCAGGTCAGATTTCCACCATTAGCTCTGGGAGGGGTGCGGAAACAACCGCCCCAACGGCTGCCCCCGCACCGGACATCGCCCCCGAGCCCATCTCTATCCCCACGATCACCCCTGAGCCATTGACGGTAAGCAAAAGCTTTGAAGCTCCTCAGGCCCCCACAACTGCGACACCAGACGCTTCTGTTGACACCACCCCAACGCCTGACGTGCTGCCATTAACGGTTGCTAAGTCTTTTGCGAAGCCTACGGTTGACACACCAGATACTTCTGTTGACACCACTCCAACGCCTGACGTGCTGCCATTGACGGTTGCTAAGGCCTTCCCAACAACCAAAACTCCAGACGCATCTGTTGATACAACTACCACGGCTACGCCTTGGGTTTCTCCCACGTCTTTAGTTACAACGCCTGAGCAAGGCGGCGGCAGCGAAGTAACCACAGCGCCTGTTTTGCCTGTCATCCCAGACACAACGCCGGTCATCACCACGCCCGTGATCACAACCCCTGTTGAGGCTACCAGAGCTGCGTTGCGCAAGTACCTTGGTGCAGGCTCCAACCTCTATAGGTATGGCATGGGTGGGGAGCGCCAGTATTATGGGGTGGTTCCTGCTGCGGCTCATGGCGGCTACTTCAACGCTGACCAATACTTCGCCGACGGTGGCCTTGTGCAGCCCCTTTCGCCCCCTATGACGCCCCTTGTCTCGGCCCAGCCGACGATGGCGTTTACGGACGGCGCTGGGGCTGTGGGAAGCATTGCGCAGCCTCCCGGCCTTTACCAAAGCGATGCCTACGGATCTGACGCGCCACATGCCTCGCCGATGGCCCCGTCTGTGGCTGCAGCTGTCCCAAGCTTCCAGCCGGGCCTCTCTACGCTTGCTACGCCAAACGTCAACGCCAGACCTACACCGTCGCCAATAGCGCAAAATCCCAATGTCGGGTATGCTACTGGCAACTCTCCGCTATCAAACCTGACAAGGTCGTAACATGAATGAAGACCAGACGGGCACCGAAGTTGACATGGATCCCGACGCCGAAAGCGATGTCGAAGAGCATGAAGACGGCTCTGCGACCGTAACGCTTGACGAGCCCGACCTAGCTCAGAATGCCGAGTTCTATGTAAACCTCGCCGAGGACATGGAAAACTCGGACATGATGACCATCTCCAGCCAGTTGCTGGAGTTTGTTGAGCGTGACAAGGAAGCCCGGTCTCTACGCGACAAGCAGTATGAAGAGGGCCTGCGCCGCACCGGTCTGGGCGATGACGCTCCCGGTGGCGCTGACTTTCAGGGCGCGTCAAAGGTTGTGCATCCCATGCTGACCGAGGCTTGCGTTGACTTCTCATCTCGCGTAATCAAGGAAATATTTCCATCAAACGGCCCTGTTAAGGAATTTATCCCCGGTGAAGTGACGCAGGCCAAGCGCGAGAAGGCTCAGCGCAAACAGAAGTTCATGAACTGGCAGCTGACGCAGCAGATGGTCGAGTTCAGGCCTGAGCTTGAGCAGTTGACCACGCAAATCCCGCTTGGCGGCGCTCAGTACATGAAGATGGTCTGGGACGAGCAGCGCAATCGGCCTATGTCGATCTTCGTTCCCATCGACGACGTTTACCTGCCCTACAGCGCCACCAGCTTCTATACTGCCGAGCGCAAGACCCATGTTCAGTACCTGACGCGCCTTGAGTTTGAAAAGCGTGTCGGCACCGGCATGTATCGCGAAATCAATCTTGTCGCCCCGCAGGAGCCTGAGTTGACCGGCCCTGCCAAGGCCAACAACAAGATCGAGGGCAAGGAGCAGAACAGCTACAATGAAGACGGGATGCGGACGGTCTTCGAGATCGCCTGTTTCCTCGACTTTGAAGATAACTTTGGCCTTGCCCCCTATCTCGTCACCATCGACCACACCACGAAGGAAGTGCTGGCGATCTTCCGCAACTGGGATCCTGACGACGAGCAGCAGGAAGAGCTGGTCCACATGATTGAGTGGCCCTTCGTGCCTTGGCGCGGGGCCTACCCGATCGGCCTTCCCCACATGATCGGGAGCCTATCTGCTGCGGCTACCGGGTCGCTGCGCGCTCTGCTGGACTCAGCGCACATCAACAACTTCCCGGGCATGTTGAAGCTCAAGGGTGGATCCCGTGGCGGCCAATCCGACCGGATTGAGCCGACTCAGGTAACGGAGATCGAGGGCGGTGTTGGAGTCGATGACGTTCGCAAGATCGCCATGCCCGTGCCCTTCAACCCGCCAAACCCTGTGCTTTACCAGCTTCTTGGCTTTGTGACTGAGGCCGCTCGAGGCGTTGTCCGCACCACATACGACAAGTTGGCTGACCAGAATCCCAACGTGCCCGTCGGCACCACCCTCGCCATGATTGAGCAGGGCATGACGGTGTTCTCGGCGATTCACGCCCGCCTGCACTACGCCATGGGCATGACGCTGAAGGTTCTGCATCGGCTCAACTCCAAGCACATTGACGACGACTACATTCAGCGTGTAACCGGCGAAGAGATGTGCAAGGCCAAGGACTTCCTTGGCGTCATGGATGTCATCCCGGTATCTGATCCAAATATCTTCTCAGACGTACAGCGCTCCGCTCAGATGCAGGCTGTGGTGCAGCGTGCAGCCGCAGCACCTGCGTTGTACGACGCCCGTGCAGTTGAGGAGCGGTTCCTTGAGGGCATGAAGATCCCCGACTTCAAGTCTTTGATGGCGAAGAAGCCGGAACCAATCGAACTCAATGCTGTCAACGAGAACCTTGCCCTGACGCTTGGGAGGCCCGTGGCTGCCTTCCCGATGCAGGACCACCTCGCTCACCTTCAAGTCCATTTGGACTATCTGAAGAGCCCCATCTTCGGCATGAGCCAGCTGATCGGGCCGGTGTACATCCCGGGCGTGCTTCAGCACATCAAGGAGCACATGGCGTATTGGTATTCGCTCTACATCTACGAGCAGACCAGCAACGTCGTCGGCATTCCGCTTGATGAGTTCCTTGGCGGGAAGGATGAGCAAATCTCTGCCGAGCTTGATCGCACTCTAGCGATGGCCTCGCAGCGTTTTATGCCTGACATCCAGCAGTCATTGCAGGGCATCCCCCCCATCATTCAAGCCGCCCAGCAATTCTTGCAGCAGTTCCAGCCGCCCAAGCCGCAGGATCCCACGCAGGTTCTGATGGCTGAGACGCAGCGCAAGGCGCAGTATGATCAGGCGAAGCTCCAACTCGATCAGGCCCGTGTTTCCCGTGAAACACAGCTTGACCAGATCAAGATGCAAGAGCGCCAGATGGAGCTCGCTACCAAGCAGTCTATGAACGATGCGGACAACCGCACCGCGAAAGAACTTGCCGTATTTGAGGCCGAGCACGGCGGCAAGTCTAACCTTTCAACCGGCCACGGTATCAACCCCTGAGGTTTACGATGGATAACTCCCTTCTCCCGCAGCATAAACGCCTCGCCATGGGTCTGGCCGTGAACAATGCCCCAGAGGGCAAGAACATGGTCAACGACATGGTCAAGGCTCATAAGTCCTATGGTATCCACAGGAATCTTTCTGGAAAGAATGATTCCCCAGCTAAGAGTGGACTAAGTTCCTTTAATGGGAAAAAGTAGTCTTGACAGGGAGACTACATGATTGACATCATCATCAAGAGGCTGCTCGAGGACCAATCTCGGGTGGCCCACGAAACTATGGTGCAGCCCGGCGACGGCTCGATCTTCGAGTACGGGCGCAGGGCAGGGATTTACGCCGGTCTGGGTCGCGCTATCGCGATCATCGAGGAGACCTTGGCAGAAGGAGAAGACGATGAGCATGGTAAACGACGCCGCGCTAAGCCAATCTGGGGATAGGGAAACAATCTTGTTTCCGCAAGTTAAGCCGGGAATTGCGCCTTTTGGCTCCCGCATCCTTGTGCAGGTTCGCCGAGTGCGTACAAGGCGCAAAAGCGGCCTCTTTATGACAAAAGAGGCGACCGACACGCAGATGGACAATACCTGCGTGGCCAAAGTGCTCGCTGTTGGGCCGCTCGCCTACAAAAATCGCAACACCATGGAGCCATGGGCCGAAGGGCGTTGGTGCGAGGCTAACGAATACGTTTTCGTGCCCAAATACGGCGGACTTCGCTGGGAAAGGGCTTACAAAGTTGATGATGACTACATCGACAAGGTTCAATTTGCCATTTTTGATGACCTCAACATCGTTGGTGGCGTTGAAGACCCCTTGAATGATGATGATGAGCCGGTGGGAGTCTGACATGAACAGCACCGAGAAAGCCGAGATCCAAGAAGAGAAGCTTGAAGCCGTCGAGATCGAAAGCGAGGCTGACGATCCTAACGATGGAGATGATGGCGAAGACGAGCGACTTTCCGATTCTCGCAACGAAGAGGAAGACGAAAAACGTGCGGCCCGCCGCAACGAACGCAAGCGCCGCCGTGAAGGCCAGCGCTTCGCTCGCGACAAGACAAAAGAAGAGATGCAGTGGCTGATTGAGCAGAACAAGACGCTTCAGCAGCGCCTTGAGGCTGTCGAGCACCACGCCATTTCTGCCCAGAAGGGCTCGCTTGATCAGAACTACAATCAGGCTGTGTACGCCATACGAAACGCAGAAGCTGCGCTGGCAAAGGCTATCGAGATCGGCGACGGGGCAAAGGTTCCTGAGTTACTCCGTCAACGTGATCAGGCCATGGCGCAGGCAGCTGAGATCAACCGGGTGAAGACCCAGTTCTCTCAACAGCCTGCGCCTCAAAACAATGCCGTGAAGGAGCGGGCCGAGAAGTGGGCTTCGCAGCACACTTGGTTCAACGCCAACGGCAACGACCCTGACTCGATAGCCGCCAAGGCTATTGATGCTGGCCTCACGGCTGAGGGTTATGACCCCTCCACCAAAAAGTATTGGAGGGAGCTTGACCGTCGCCTTGCTGACCGTCTCCCCCACCGCTTTGCAGATGATGACGATTCAGACTATACTGGATCTCAACAGACTGGCAGGCGTGGTCCCCCTGTCGGCGGAACCCGGGAAATGAGTGCCCCGGGGTCCAAGAAAGTATTTGTCAGCGCCGAGCGCATCCAAGCGATGCGTGACGCTGGCTACTGGGATGACCCGGTTCTTAGGCAGCGCATGTTGAAGCGCTACCAAGAAGCGGATCGTGAACTGAAATCTGCACGCTGAAGGAGCGAGCTATGAACTTAGGTAACGATGAACGACTCAAGAAAGTATCTGACCCGGCGCGTCGTAGCCGTGCGATGGATGATCGCGCAGTCACAGAGAACCGAGAGATCTCCGATGACGATCGAGTGCAGATGTTTCGAGATGCGTTTTATCAAAGCGCACTGCCTGATTTGCCTGAGATTCCGGGCTATCATTCGTGTTGGCTTACGACGACTAACCCGCGCGATTCAATTCAGGGTCGCTTCCGTCTCGGATACGAGCCGGTTCGTCCTGAAGAGGTTCCGGGTTGGGAATATGCAACCGTCAAGACCGGCGAATACGCTGGCCTAATCGGCGTGAACGAGATGATTGCGGCCAAGTTGCCGGAGCGTCTCTACTACCGCTTCATGAGAGAGTCGCACCATGACGCGCCTCTGCGTGAGGAGGAGAAGGTCACGTCTGATATGGACTCGATGGAAGCACGCGCGCGTAGTGCCAAGACACGGGTGGTCGAGGAAGACGGCATGTCGAGCTTGCGTGAAGCAGCTCCCGCACCAGTCTTCGACTGAAGCGGTTCCCCTCATCTAGCAAAAGGATTCGAAGATGTCTTCGACCAATGCTCCCTTCGGTCTCCGGGCGGTTTATAGCCCCTCGGGCATCATCCGTGAAATGCAGGGCACAATCCTGTCCACCTATGCGGCTGACCTCTACACTGGTCAGCCTGTGAAAATGGGCACCGACGGCACTCTTCAGGCCGCCGCTGCTGGCGATGCTTTCATCGGCCTCTTCGCCGGTTGTCAGTATCTCCCCTCGGGCGCTCAGCGTCCGGTGATCTCGCCCAGCTGGCCCTCGGGCACCACGGCGACTGAGATCATCGCCTACTACACCATGGACCCCTATCTCGTTTACGAGATTCAGGCTGATGGTGCGGTCTCTCAGACCAACATCGGCAATCAGTATAACTTCAGCGCTGCTGGTTCCAGCAACGGTCTGGGCTATTCGATTGCTACCCTCGGAATCGGCACCGTCACCACCTCTGGTAGCGCGCAGATGCGAGTCATCGGTATTGCCAACGGCATTGATAATGCTGCGGGCGATGCTTTCACAGTCGTTCAGGTGCAGATCTCGAAGCACCAGTACGTCGCCACGATCAACGCCTTCTAATAGGGAGCCCCTGTCATGGCAACACCAATGCGCAGTACGGACTTCCGGTCCATTGTCGAGCCCATCCTCAACGAGGCGTTCGACGGCGTTTACGATCA
>CANBWJ010000128.1 GCA_947373115.1 Opitutia bacterium
CCGGTCGCCGTGTTCTCGAACTTGGTCTTCTGGTTCTGGTCGCCGGTGAGCTGGACCCGGTCACCCCACCGCTCCTGATACCACTCGGACGTGATCAGGCGGCGCATGCGCAGGCCGTCGCGGATGGCGAGGTCGAGGCTGTGCGAGGCGCAGACGTAGCGCATGTGGGGCATGTTGCGCGGGCCCCACTCCCACGCCTGCCAGAACATCATGAGCAGGCTCTTCATTGTGCCCGGCGGGACATTGATTAACAGGCGCCCGTATGTACTGCCGTCCTCAAGCACGACGCCATCGGTTATCGCCTCAAGATGCGCCGCGAGGTAATCCACATGCCAGCCGTGCAAATACGGCTGCGCTGGCTCAACGATGGCCCACGCTTGCTTGATGAACTCAACCAAGCTCTCCTCGGCCTCGGCCACCGAGATCTCGTAAAGCTGGCGCTCGACGTCGATCCTCTGGCCATCCAACTCGATGAAGCGTGTCATCAGCAACTCAGCCCCACGCGATCAACGAGGTAGGCGTTGCCATCAGGGTCAATCACTTCGAAAAGCATCATGACCTCCTCGTGATCCTCCTGCCGAGAGTAGACCAGCTCGCCATCCGGCGCCTCATAGCAGTAACCATCGACGGCGCTGTCCAGCTCGGTGCGGCGCAGCCAGCCGTAGGTCCAGTGGGGTCCAGTGGATTGGTACGACCTCATTTTGTGATCCTCCCAAAAGTGACGTTTTCCTGCGCCCGAACTTCCTGATTGCGCCACGACCAGCACGAGCCATCCTGTTGGAACACAACCCAGATGAGGTCATGCTCGACGCCGTAGTCGATCAGAACGTGAGCAACGCCCAGCCCCTTGGGCGTTGTGACGGGCAGCGGCGGGTTGAGCTGAAGCATCAGCGTTGCCCCTCGTTCGGGTCATGCTCGATGGTTCTGGCGGCCAGCAAGGCTTGCTTGAAGGCGTCACGGGCCTCGGGCGTCAGCAACCGAACGTCCACAGTCGTGTGCTGGACGTTGATCAAGGCACCGCCGGTGATCTCGGTGTTGACGCGCGGCCCGAGGGTGCGCGGTGCCATCTTCTCGGCCCGCCATTGCGCGGTCGAGATCTTGAGCCGCTGCGAATGCACGTTCGCCTCAGTCGTCTCGTCGGCCATCGCCTCGATCTTGTCGAGCAGGAAGTCGGCGAGAGCTTCACGCGCGCGGGCGCACCGTGCATCGAAATCGGGGCGGGCCGCCCTCCACCGATACAACGCCGCCCTCGACGGCATCTCCGCATCCCCGCAGATCTGGCTGAAGTTCTCCCCGTTGATCATGCGCTCGCAGATGATGTCGGCGATCTCGTCGGTGTACGACGACGGGCGCCCGACCGGGCGCGAGGTCGGGGCTGGCAACTTGCTGGTGACAGGCTTCTTGACCATCGAAAATCCATTGGCGATTGGGCTTTCAGGAGTGTCTCGCAATTCGCAGGCCCGGTCAACGACTGGATTTGCGGGCGCTGAAGCCTCCACCAAAATTATTTTTGAAAAAAGTTATCCACAGGGGCTTGGAGAGCTTTACATGCGAAGTTTCTTCGCTTACAAGAAGGACATGGTTGCTTCTAACCAGATGGAGATTGACATGACCGACCTGACCTTCGCCCACGACCTCGGCATCACCAGCGCCAACCTCGCCTTTGATTGCTTCCGCGATTACGCCGACCTTGAAACCTCCATCGACAGCCACCGCCTCAACATTCAGGACACCCTGATCGACGAGGGCATGCTGACAGAAGACAACTGCCGCGATGCCTTCCGGGCCTTCGACGACCGCGTGAAGGAGCTGAAGGCTGCGCAGGCGGCCAAGCTCCCCGCCGTGAACGACCCCGTCTCCTACGCCTTCAACGGCGACTATTATCCCTGCGGCGTCGTCACCAAGATCAGCAAGAACTTCAAGATGATCACCACCTCCGAGGGCCAGACCTTCCACCGTCAGGGCGCCGCCAACCAGTGGAAGATGCACAAGACGTGGTCCTTGGTGAAGGGCCACATCGAGCGCCAGAACCCCCACTTCTGATCAACGCGGGTCGGCAATTGAATTGCCGACTTTTGCCGACCCAACTCAATGGAGATTGATATGCTCAAGCAAATGAAGACCAAAGACACCGGCCTGCTCGGCATCATGCGCACCGCCGCCTTCTCGAACGGCTTCAAGGAGGCGCAGGCGGGCAAGCCGATCCGTTACGACGCCTTCGAACATGACGCCAATGGCCAGTGGAACTATGAGCGCGGGCGCCTGCTCGGCCTGATCTTCAGCGGCCCCCTGAAGGTGGGCAGGTCAATTAACCGTGGCGCAGCCGTTCAGCTCGCGGTGGCGTTCCACCAAAAAGTAATCCTCTGAAGGAGGCCCCAATGATCAACGCCAGAATTATCGACGAAACAGGGAACCGCCACGGCAGGCTAAGGGTGCTGCGGCTATCAAGCGAACGCAAGCGCGGGAAGCCAACGTGGCTGTGCCTATGCGACTGCGGGGAGTCCACCGGCGCCACGGGGGCTGACCTGCGCTCGGGCGAAGTGAAGTCGTGCGGGTGCCTCAAGAAGGACATGCCGGGGCGCGTGTTTAGGCGCCGCTTCTTCGGCAGGCAGAACCCTCTCGACATGGTCGATGACGACATCATCTAAAAAAGTTATCCACAGGACGAATTATTTTCGTTTTGTGGGTCGAAGTGACTAGACAGACGAAATATCTTCGTTTACAACTTAAATCACGGTCTGGATGTAGACCGGCACTTAACCAGATGGAGATTGATATGACCGCTCTCAACAACACCGTCGCCGCCGCCGAAGTCTACTTCGCCGCCAAGGAGCAGCTTGATCAGGCCGAGGCCGTCGTGAAGGCCGCCAAGCAGGACGTCGTAGACATCTTGGGCGGCTACGGCTTCCTCGAAGGCGACACCGCCGACCTCGAAGTCGCCTTGCAGTCCCGCAAGACCATCAACGAAAAGATGTTGCTGGCCTTGGGCCTGACGCAGGCCCAGATCGACTCCTGCAAGGTCGAGGGCGAGGCCTACAAGGTTTTCCGCATCAAGGCCAAGAAGCCCAGCAAGGTCCAGAAGGCGGCCTAATCACCAACCGGGGGCTTCGGCCCCCACCCACCCCTGAATGGAGATCCCCCATGTATTACCTGATCAACAACAGCTCCGACCTTTCCCTCGCCCAGCAGATCGCCCTCTGCGACACCACCCTCTACCTCAAGACTGCAAAAAACTGGGCCGACAGCCGCAAGGCCAAAACCGGCGACAACTGGTCGGTGATCAAAATTGATGATGTCTACACCACCCAGACCCTCGACGAGGCCCACATGGCCGCCCTCGACGTCCCCCACATGGGGCGCGACTGATGCTCTACGTCCACCCAGTCCACCGGCCAATTTGGGGGAGGCAAACTCCCCCAAACACTCACCAACCACTGAAATGGAGAATTACCGTGCAGAAGCTCATCGACGCCTACAAGGCCAGCCCCTCCGACATGAACGCCCTCAAGCTGGCCCACCACGCCAAGAAGCACCCCATGAGTGTGTGCATGCTCACCGTGGCCGACGCCGCCCTGCTGGGCAAGGCCCGCGAGCAGCTCGCGCCCCACGTCGAGAAGTTGAACGCCATCGTGATCGGGGAGGTGATCTGATGGACAAGATTGAATACATCAACCTCAAATTCATCGCCGACAGCGTCAGCGAACGGTGTCTGCTCGCCTACTGCGCCTATGACGAAATTCAACGCCAGATCTATGACGACAATCTTGTCCAATCTTTAAAAATAATGGTTGAGCAGGTCGATAGGATGGCCAAGGCTAAAGAGGAGGCGGGGGAATGACCATCCACACCTCCCGCCTCAAGCCGGACGGCTGCTACGAGGTCTTCTACTTCGACCAATTGGTCGGGTGGGTCCGCCAAGGCTCCATGAGGGCCAAGGGCAGGCCCATCTGGCGGGCTCTGTCAGTACACGGCGACCTGCGCCACGCCCGCTCCTTGGCCTCCGCAAGGGCCGCGCTGTTGGAGATGAGCCATTGACCCCGGACAAGCTGAAAGAGATCATGCACAAGCTGGACTTCAGCACGGCTGACGTGGCCCTGATCATGGGCGTCACCCGCCGCAGCGTCCAGCTCTGGCTGGCAGGCGCCAGCCCCCCGCCCGCCTCAGTCGTCATGTTGCTGGAGGGCATCTTTGAGGGCCTGCTCCCGATGGAATGGGTCGAGGACAAGATCATCGCATCAATGCAGATCGCCTGACGCCCGAGGGGGTGCTGTCAGGCATAGGGGGCCGGGGGGCTGGTTTTGCGTCCCCCCGGCCCTTTCTCGTTTCAATACGGGATGGGGTCGTCAATCGGCGCCTTGCTGTCGGGGATGGCGTCCAGAGGGTCGCGTGGAGGGCCAGACACCCTCTCCACCTGACATCCGGGGAAAGACGCCTTGACGTTGGCCAGCGCGGGGTAGGCCGCCAGCATGCGCGCCACCTCGGCCATCGTGTAGACTTCGACGTGCCTGCCCTCGGCCACGACCTTGCGCATGTCCAGATCGTTCCTGACGACCGCCACGACGGTCCCGTCGGGCGTCACGGCCTCCCAGACCTCCGCCGCCAACAAGTGAGCCCCAGCGGCCTCCGCAGCCCGATCC
Organism: Opitutia bacterium; assembly: GCA_947373115.1. Lineage (GTDB taxonomy): Bacteria > Verrucomicrobiota > Verrucomicrobiia > Opitutales > UBA953 > UBA953. Next base: position 4,638 of record CANBWJ010000128.1, read on the forward strand.
AGCGCCCTCCACGCCGTCATCATCCGCTCGGCCTCGATCTTCACGTCCTGAAGGTTGCCGTGCCAGATCGCGTTGTTGACCTTGTACCGCTGCCTGTCAAACTTTTCACGCAGCTCACGATCTACAAGGAGCCTGAGCCGGTCGCGGCCCCACTTCTCCTCCATCTTCACCGCGATCATGTCGAGGTCGTCCAGATGCTCCCGACCGGCGATGTAGGTGCCGGGGGTGGCATGCCAGTCCGGGAAGTCCCTGTCGGTCGTGGGGACGCCGAAGTGGGTCCGGGTGCCCTTGGGCCACGGCTTGAAGTCATGCTTCTTTGGGGGCTTAGGCATTTGAAACCTTCCCAATGACCTTGAGACCCTTGATCTTGGTAGACCTGTCACGGATCTCATGTGACAAAACGCCAGAGTAAATCAGATGGCCAATCGTTGCCTCAGCGTCCAGCTCATTGACGCCGAACCTGCAAGCAATCAACGCCGGAGCATAACGCCCCTGCTTGCGCGTCTGCGGGAAGATTGACGTTGGGGCCTGCGTGTACCACTGGTCATTGATGAACTTAAGCATGTCTACAACTATCTGGCCGGTCAAAATCTTGCCCGCCGCCTTCCGCTCCTTCTCCTTGCCAATGTCATTCCACGGCTTGAACTCGGGGGGCTTGCCAGTTGACCCATTGATCGCGGACAGAACCCACTCAGCCATGCCGGGGTAATGCTCCTGCATCACGACCATGTCGTGGAGGTAGCACAAGCTTTTCTTTTCCAAGTCATAGCCAAGGTAGAACACTTTCTTGGGCGCCGACGTGACGTCACGGTAAAGTTTGTAATTCTGAAACTTCCCGCAAGGGGAAATAGCCGAGCTGTGCAATATCCAATCACCGCTCTTTGCCACCTGTTGCTGCCCCTCTGTCCACCGCATCTTCTTCCCGCCGATTTCTATGTGGTCCATCGCGTTCTCCTGTAATTTAAGAAGGCGTAACTCATAACATACCGGTGACCATCCGGTCAATTACGCATGTTGCATGTCCACCGAAACGCGGGGGAGGCCTGTAGCGGTAGCGAAAGGCCGATCCCGCGCAATGTCACCACCCAACCTCCAGTCCTTGGCGCGGCTCTGTGACGCCGCGCTAGACCGTGGTTGAACGGTATAAATAACGTAACGTTATACTAACCTACAATAGTAGTTTATGGGGGTGGAGTTCCGGAAAAAATTTCGCCTGAAGATTTGCGGAGGTGGTGCGGAGGTGGTGCGGAGGATGTCTAATTTCTTCCGGTTTTCTGGGGTTTTTAACCTCCGCACGTCCTCCGCAGTAAGTTCCTCAATGTGTTGTTTTTAGTTTATTTTAGTTTTTTCTAAAAACATCAAACTCCGCTTGGTTTTCTGGGGGTTTTTGCTTGTGCTTGGTAATGACCTCCGCACGTCCTCCGGTCGTTCTCAAGCACAACCAGCACCCTTTTGGCGCCCGTCACAGGAACCCTTCCGGGTAGATCATGCGGTTGTCGGCGCCCTTCCCGATGATCTGAGCGAAGTCAGCGGTCTGGCTATGAGAGAGCCGGAAGCATTGCGGTTCGGGATGGCTAAACATCCGCATGGCCTTCTCGTCTGCCCGGCTTTCGATGGCCGCCGTCTGAAGCCCCGACATGGACATGGAGTTCACCTCCTTGCCGAAGCGCCTGTAGAAGTCCTCGCTCAGGAAGGCGAAGGGGTCTCCAGCCTTCTCCATGATCTTGGTCTCCACCCATGCCCCGGTGAAGAGTGACTGGCCCCTGACGAGCATGTAGGGCTCGAACGGGATGACCTTCACGGGCATCAGGTTCTGGGCGCTGACGATGGCGGGCGCCGCAAACAGGGACGCCATGCCGGTGAGGAAGCCCCGGCGGCTGGTAGGCTTGATGATCATTGGTCCTTCTCCTTCTTCGATCCGCGCAGGATGCAGAGGCTGCGCGCCTTCCTGACAATGTTGGAATGGACGATGCACCAGCCCTCTTCGTACTTGGTGCCCGCCCTGCCCTTGTTGTGGTAAACACAACCCTTGCAATGCTTGCTCATCCCACCTTCTCCCATCTCAGATCAACGGAATGTTCGGGCCAGACGTGATTGACGGCGCCGCAATGCTCGCACGAGGCATACTCGTTGGTGTACTCATGCTCGACGTGGATGCGCCACGCGCCGCGCCTGCGGATCTCGGCCTTGTATTGGAAGTAAAGCTCCCCCGCCGAGGTCCTCGTGCAGGCGCTGCACTTGAAGCTGATGGGCTCAAGGGGCATCGTCGAGGGCCTTGACGATCACCGCGTCGATCTCCGAGCTGAAGCGGTCGCGGCGGTTGTTGATCTTGGCGATCTCGTGCAGCGCGTCTTCCAACTGTTTGTTCCTGACCTTGTAGCCGACAAGCTCAAGGTTCAGTCGCATGACTTCGCTCTTGAGCTGGTCAATCCATGCGTTCTGCTCGTTGAGCATCTTCTGGACCCGCGAGGCTTCAGTCATCTTCCCCCTCCAGTGAGTTGCGGGCAAACTTCCTGATTTCTTCAATTGTCTGGTGTGGATCAGCGATGCTAATCGGATACCATGCGTAGATATGCGTCAGCGCCGCCTCCAGCTTCTCAATGTGGATGTTCAAGATGCCGTTTCCAACCAATAGGTTGGCACAGCGATTTTCCAGATGCTCGATGCGGTCGGCGGCCTCATCTAATTCAGCAATTCCTTCGGCGCGCAGCCGCTCTACAAGATCATCAGTCATCTTTCCCCTCCAATAACAGATCCATTTCATGCGCGATCATGTGCGGTTGATAGCCAAGCGGCGTTTCATTGCGATACCTCCGCAGCGCCGCCTCCAGCTTCTCGATGCGGGCTGCGGCATCAAATGCGTTGCGGCATTGTTCTTCGGCCCCACAGGGGGTGCTTGAGAAATTACAACTGCAATTATTACGCAGCCGCTCCACAAGATTATAGGTCATCTTTCCCCTCCAGTGCTTTGCGGGCGACGGCGCGCATAGAGCGCGATACCGCGCAACATTCCCATCCGTCACATAGATCCAACAGCGCCGCCTCCAGCTTCTTGATGCGGTCAACATAACCATCGCTGTCAAGATCAGCACGGCTATTCAACCGAACATTGGCCGCGAAGAGAACGCCGTTTTCTTCCACCAGCTTCTCGATGCGGTCGGCGGCTTCCCCGTAAACCCACGGATGATAAACGGCGCTATCAATATCAGCATAGCAGCGCAGCCGCTTCACAAGATCATCAGACATCGAAGTTCTCCCCCTCCGTATATTCGACTTCAATCTTCAAACGCGCGACAGGCTTTGTTGGGCGGATGTTCGCCCAATAGTCTGCGGCCTTCTTGAGCATGAACGCTTCAACATAAACGTCATCTTTGCCTATGTTGATGTAGAGCGTCTTTTTGATGCGCTTAGGTGCGGGATCAGTCATCTTTCCCCTCCAGTGCGGCGAGCGTCTCGGGCTTGAGGTAGCACCAATCTGCGCGAGATATGTATTGGGACATATCCACGAGCGCCAGCTCCAGCTTTTCGATGCGTTCTTCATCGACGAACATCTGCCTCGTCAATTCATTGACAGCCGTGACTATCGCGTAAATTTCAGGCTTCATCCAAGGTCTCCATCAGGGCTTTGACGACTTCCGCCGCGAGGGGCGCAACGATGGCGTTGCCGTAGGCGCGCAGCTTTCCCACTCGTCCGGGAACCCCATGAGCCAGCAAGGGAAGGCCGGGTTTAAGGCGCCGGGCCTTTCGGTCTGATCCTTCGACCCAGATGGCGTCGGACCAGAAAGATGAGCCGCGTCGATCAGGCTTGTGCCCGTGTGCGCGCCCCGAGCCTTCTTGGCCTCTGGTGTCTCCGGCGAACCCCGAGTGCTGTCTGTCGAGGTCGGCGTCGGCCATGTGGCCGCGTAAAGATGAATGGCCACGTCCGCCGTGCTTATCTGCGGATCGCTCCGCTTCCTGCCCTCCATCACTGGCGGGCGCGACTTGGCCTCCACGACTGTGCTGTTGGGCGTCGGCCACGTCGTGATGATCTTCACGACGCCCGGCAGGCTGACGGTGACCTTCGTCCCGTTCGGGCGCCTGCCCGTCGCGCTTGCCTGCCCCATCCCATGCCCACCGTCCCCGTCCGCCTTCGTCGGTGTCGGCCACGTTGACGGCGCCCCAATAGAGCCGCTGACGAATATGCGGGGCTCCAACCGCGAGAGCTGCGAGATCGAATGCCCCGCTGGCGTAACCTTCCGCCGCCAAGTCAGCTCGTACTCCATCGAGCCATCCGTACCCAGCCTTTCGCGCAACTTGTTCTCCCAGCACGACAGGGGGTCGGCAGGCGCGGATGAGGCGCCGGGCCTCTGGCCAGAGGTGGCGGGGGTCTGCTTCCCCGAGCCCTTTGCCCGCCTCGCTGAACGGTTGGCACGGGCAAGAGGCTGTCCAGACAGGGCGATGAGCTGGCCACCCCGCGAGACGTAGTGCTTGGCTCCATCCGCCGATCCCGGCGAAGAGATGGACCTGTTGAAATCCTGCAAGGTCGGAAGGTCGAATATCGACAATTGAGTGGGTGCAGACTTCACCATCAGGGATTAATCCTTCCTTGATCAGGTTGCGCAGCCATTGAGCCGCATATGGGTCGATTTCATTGTAGAAGGAGGGCATCAGATCGGCTCCTTATGCAAACTCTCAAGGTAGGAGATGAGCTGCCATCCGCTAATAGCTTCCTTTGACCTATAAGGGTTCCCGTGGCGACTGATGCCCTCCTTGTTGGGGGGCAACGTCACGGTCCCTAATTTCCTTTCGTTGATCAAACGTCTCAGTGACGTGGAGCCTATATTAAGAGCCTTTGCTACCTCCTGCGGCGTGTACAGGATGTCGAACCTAACGACGTTGCCGGTCAGCTCCTTGCGGCTTTTTTCAGCTAAGGATTTCCGTTTTTCATCCTCCAGTGCTTTGCGCTGCCTCTCCTCCTCCAGCATCAATTGATTATGCCGGGGGCGCATGATGTTGTGCTTGGGCTTCTCTGCGAAAATCGCCTTGGCCTCCGCCTCAACTGTCTCCTCGCGCGTCTTGAAGTTTTCAATTTCGACGCGCGAGATGCTTTCGAACCAATGCGAATGGTCCTTGTGCTGCCCAAGACGATTGATCGCGCTCAGGGAAATCCCGATGTAGAGCAAGGCACCCTCTCGGTCGAAGTGCCTATACAGATGCGGCATTGTGGCCCCCTATTGCTTGTCCGCAGCCTCGGCGGAGAACTCCTTCAGATGCTCCTCGACGGCCTTGAAGACGTGCTTCAGGTTCTGCTCCCAATTGGGCTGGGTGCTGGTGTTGAACATGGCCTCAGCCAAAATGAAGGCGAGGCTGTTCATGATGACCGGGCCGCCCTTGTCCTTCAGGATGAGGCGGACACGGGCCACAACCTTCTCGCATTCCTCGGCGAGGCGTTCGTTATCAAAGTCCATTAACTTTCCCCTCTAGTCGATTGATCCAATTACTTTAAGGCCTTGCATCTTGGTGCTTTTGTCCGCGACCTCGTAGGACAAAATCTGGTTGGACAACCATGTGTCCACCATCATCTCGACCACCTTTTCGGGGAGGTCGAATTGCTGGCTCAGAACCGCCGAGGCATACCGCCCCTGCTTGCGGGTCTGGGAATAGCTGGAGAGCGGGCGCCCTGAGAACCATGCGATCCTGATCACGTTCAGCATGTCGCGGCAGGCCTGCTTCTCGGGCCAGACGCTCTTGGCTTCCGCCTTGGCGTTCGCCTGCGCAGCATAGAGGCTACCCTCGCCCGTGATGTCGTTCACGGTCACCTTCTTGAGTTCGAAGGCCTGCCGCCAACCGTCCTCCGCCGACTTGATCTTGCGGGCGTGGATCTCGCCGATCATCTCGCCCTCCTCGCGCTCAATGCCGAGCAGGAAGTCACCGGCGCCGTCGAAGACCGTTGACCCCCGCAGGTTGCCCGCCCGGCTCGTGTGGTGGACGCCCACGACCGTGGCCCCGAAGGTATTGCGCACGGCGTCACAGGCGCCGATGAAGAGGGTCATGTCCTTCTGCAAGTTCTCGTCGGCGCCGGGCAGGACGCGGCTGACTGTGTCCACGAAGACGGTGACGGGGAACTCCCCGGCGACCTTGCCGATCTCGGCCACGGTGCGCAGGAGCTTCTCCACGTCGCTCTGGGCCATGAAGTTGATCGTTTGCTGGATCAGGTAGAAGGGAAGCCCGCGAACCCTCACGCCAGCCTCCTTCTCCCACGCGAGGATGCGGGTTCCGATGTCGCCCACGCCCTCAGACGAGATGTAGACGACGGGGCCGGTCTTGTTGATGGCGCGGCCAAACCAGTCGGCGCGCTGGGCGCAGATCGACAATCCCATGCCGATGGTGATGAAGGACTTGCCGCAACCCGGAGGGCCGTAGACGAACCCCAGCCCCGTTTCGATCATCAACTTGTCGATCAGGTACTTGGGCTTGGGAAGTGACAAGATCCCTTCAATGTCGAGGAACTCAAATAGATCAACGGTCGTTGGCTTAACGACATCAATGAACAGCTCGCCGGTTTCCTCGTCCACCTTGTAGAACTTGACGGGCTGCGGTTCATCGGCCTGATCGAAAGGGCGGCTGGGGCGCTCCACTGCCGCATGCTCGGCCACCTTCCCATCCCACTGGTCGATGGCGTTGGACCACTTGTGGCGGAACATTGAGATGCCCCTGCCCTCGCGCTCCAGAAGGTCGACGTTCGACACGCCGTACCCGCCCTGAATGCGGCTCTTCACCTTGCGCTCGTAGGTGGCGAAGCTTTCGAGCATGTGCTTTTCGGACAAAGTCCCCAGATCTCCGGGGCATTCGCGCTTCAAGTCCACGACCGCAGCCCAGACCAACTTGGTCATGTAGTCCTCGCGGCCATCGACGATATTGCCAAAGTTATCCACAGCTTTATTTGGTGACGCAGTTTTTTCGCCTGTTACACGGTTCACGCCACTTGACCCGCCATGCTCAATGGCGAGCTGGGTGATCTGGTCACAGAACCATTGCGGCGCCGGTGCTATGTCCATCTCCCACGGCTCGTGGCCGTCCTTCCAGCGGTATGACTTGCCGCTCTCGTGGGTGCTGGGTGGCATCATGGCGAAGCCTCCCTGCCCCCGGATGTCCACACCGATGCTTGTCTTGCATGTCGGGGGAACCCATCCCAGAGGGGCGCGGAAGAAGAGCTGGATGCCTCCGCCGCCGGTGGCCTGCTCAACTGTTTCCAGCTCACCGGCGCCCTGTTTCATGTGAAACATATCGTCCCACCACGCCTGCGCCCGCACGTCCTTGTGCAGATCCAGATCGACGACGAAGATCCCGTTCGAGCAGGCGCCCGCAATCAGGCCCATGTTGTTGCGACGGGCATGCTCGCCCTCTTCGCCGTACCAACGCTCGAACGTAAAGTCCGGGATCAGCTCGCTCTCCAACTCTCTCCACTTCGGGAGGGCGGGGCGCTTCCATTGCTGGCGGTTTTCCTTGTGGCTCATGGCCGGGACGACTTGCATCCCGACCGAGCGATACATGCGCGCCCACTCTGTGGGGTCGGCGAAATCAGGGTCAAACGACATTGCCAAGCTCATATCCATCTCGATTTCAACGTGTTGCTGCGAACCATGCCATGCAGGCCGCATCTGCGCGGCCATCGTGCTTCTTCAGGGCGAACAGGCCCGCGTAGTTGGGGAACAGCTCCATCGCCCGCTGGCGAGATCCGTCCTTGCCGCCACGGACGCCCGCAGCCTTCTGCCACACCTGTGGGGTGACGATAGAGATGGGGAACTTGTGGGCGGCGAGAACGCCCTCAATAAGGCCAACGCTGCGCCCGAAGGAGAAGACAGAGCTGACCCCCTGACCCGGCATTGCCCCAACCCGCTCCAAGACAACGTCGCGCACTTCCTCGGCGAGGTAGAAAATGCTGGCCACGCCGTAGGGGCTGACTTCTTTCTTCACCTTGTTGTTTCGCTTAACTTCAAGAACGGGCATGTCCACAATGGACAGGTGGCCCTTCTCGGTGTCGAGGAAGGCGATGGCGCCATTCAGGCCGGGGTCGATGCCGATGTAAATCACGCTGCGGTCCTTGCTGCCTCGTCGAGGGCGGTGAAGTGATCCCAATTGACCACGCCGCGCGTGGCCTCAATGATCTGCGGGCGCCAGCGATGGGGCACCATTTCCCTGTTCTTCCACTTCGTGCGGGCGTGGCGGCTGACGCCCAGCTTCTCCGCAGCGCGCAGGATCAAGTCCCACTCGTAGTCAGTCCTCTTCATCGTGTACCCTCACAAAAAAGTCGGCAAGCACCTCAAAGAAACCGATAACTCCGACGACTATCATGGTGGCTCCGACCATGAGCGCGATCCAGATCAACATACCTGCAACAATCTCGCTCACGACCGCCTCCAAGTGATTTGCGAAGGTTGAGACATTTTGTCCGCAAAGTCAATCTGTGAAAAAGACAAAATGTCCGTTGACAGGTCCCTGCAAATCAGAATAGCCTGCTAACAGTTGAAATTGAGGTACACATGAAAAACCCTTTCGAGGTCCACGACCTCAAGCATCTCTCCCCGTCCGCCTGCAATCTTTTCACGAACAGCCCGGCGATGTTCGTGCTTGAGAAGTGCATGAAGAAGCGCAGCCCTGTCGGCGCCGCAGCCTATCGTGGCACTGCCGTCGAGGCTGGTATCGTCGAGGGCCTGCTCAACGGGTCCGACGATGAAGCTTGCGTCAAGATCGCTCAGGTCGAGTTCGACAAGCTCACCGCGCTCTCAGGTGACAGCCGCCGCGAGAAGGAGGCGGGCGCCATTGGCGACATGGTCAAAATGGGCCTCGCAGAGCTTCGCCCGTATGGCCAGCCCACCTCGACGCAGGGCAAGATCGAATACCACATCGAGGGCCTGATGGTCCCCATGATCGGTTTCTATGACTTCGAATGGGCAAATCATGGCATCCTCACGGACCTCAAAACTACACATGCGCTTCCCTCGAAAATCTCCACCAGCCATGCACGGCAAGTTGCTCTCTATGTCGCTGCACGGGGTAACAATCTCGATGCGCGCCTCACCTACGTCACAAGCAAAAAGTCTGCGACGTACCATCTGGAGAACGTGGCGCAGCATGTGCTGGCTTTGGAAAAGATTGCGCTGACCATTCAGCGTTTCCTGTCGATCTCCGATGACCCTGCCGAACTGGCGGCCATCGTTGTCCCGGAGGTGGACAGCTTCTATTTCGCAGATCCGATGGCGCGTAAAGCGGCCTTTGACGTGTGGGGTCTGTAACCAACGCCCCGCTGGTTGAGCCGCGCCAGCATGTCAGGGGGTGCCGGGAGGTCTCGGTAGCGGCCAATAGTTTCGCCCATGTGGGCAAAGGCGAGCGTCTGGCCAAACAGGCGCATCAGGAGAAGTAAAATGGCACTTGGTTTTTCATACGGTGGCTCCGGCGGCGGGGCTGACTTCCTTCCCATCGTGAAGTTCGACGCCCGCGCGGGTCGCTTCTTCCGTGTGGACCGTGAGGACGGCGTATCTACGCCTCACGACATCACCCGCAACTTCAAGGCGGTCTTTGACTTCGAAAACCTTGAGGTTGGCTGGATCTCCTTCAATGCCGGTTCGGCGCCCGACTTCCAGATGGTTCCCTTCGGGACTGATCGCGGCCCCAAGCCCTCCGAAAACCACAAGGGCGGCATCCGCATGTCGGTGAAGCTGTCTGGCGAGTGCGGCGGTGACTGCCGCGAGCTTGCTGGCACCTCTGGCGCCATGATGAAGGGTATCGACCTCCTGCACGACGAATACCTTGCAGGCGCCGCAGCCAACCCCGGCAAGCTGCCTGTCGTCGTTCTTGAGGACACCATCCCCATCGAAAGCGGTTCGGGGGCGAAGAAGTCCACGAACTATCAGCCCGTGTTTCAGATCATTGGCTGGGTTAAGCGCCCCAGCGGCCTGAACGAAACGGCGGCTGCTCCGCAGGCTGACAAGTTCATCCAGCCTTCGATGAACGCACCCAAGTCTCCGCCCTCGACCGGCTCGACGCGCGCTGCGCCTCCTGCCCCGAAGGCGGCGGCTCCCGCCGACGACGAGGACTTCGGTTAATAACACCGGGGCGGGCTCACGCTCGCCCCACCACCAACTGGAGAGTGACATTGAAGTTTTTGCTCACGATGAACATGCCCGCGCATCGCGGTGGTCCCATTCACCAGATCACTTGTGAGCATCCCTCCAAGAGCCTCGCTGAGTTCTGCGAAGCTTTGGAAAAAAACGAGTTTGTCCTTGTTGAAGAGTTCTACCGCGACAGTGACGTGCAGGAGGGCGCAGACCCCTACTACTCGCGTGGCTTCACCGCCCTCAACTATCGCGTCATAGGCAAGGTGAAGGAACTGGACACGACATCCGCTGCCCAGAAGAACATTAAGTTTGGAGATAGATATGAACAGAGCCTTCGAAAGAGTAACCTTTGACGGGGAAACCCGACCGTCTGGGTACAAGGTAACGTGCTGCCGATGCCAAGGCGTTGACAACATCGGATGCGGGTCGCACTCCGGCAATCTTCCGCCCGAGATGATTGGCAAGAAGTTCAAGCAGCGCGGATGGCGGGTAGGCAAGCGCCTGAATTTGGATGTTTGCCCCGAGTGCATCACGAAAGAGAAGATCAACCGCAAGTCGATCAATCTTGGCGACTTGTCCGTGACCGACGTGAAGGCGCTCGGCCTTGGTCAGGCGCCGGTCACACCGCCCCCTCCCGACAACGAAAAGAGCCTCACAATCATTGAGGCAATCCGTTTCGGGTGGGCGAGCAAACCCACGATCTACAGGTACATCGCAGACGGCAGGCTTCCCTGCATAAAGGAGGACGGAAAAATGCTCCGTGTGAAAGAAATCGACTTAGAGCGCACCTTCAAAGACATGCGCAAACCAACCATGAAGGCCGAGCCAAGGCCGGTTCTTCATCTGAAAATAAATCGCCCGATAAGGGAACCCTCCCCCTCAGTTAACAATCCCCAGCCCATATTGAATGAAGGAGACGCCACAGTGAGCGTACAGCCCCAGCCCATCACCGCCATGACGAAGGAAGATCGCCGCATCATCTTCAGTGAGATTGACAGCCACTACCTCGACGAGATGCGCGGCTACGCAAAGGACTGGGATGACGAGAAGGTGGCCACCGGCCTGAAGGTCCCCACCGAGTGGGTCCGCTCCATCCGCGAAGACAACTTCGGCACCGAGAAGGGCGACCAGATTGGCGTCGAGATCGAGAAGCTCAAATCGGCCAGCGCCGAGGCCGAGGCCCTGATCAAGACCATGCGGGAGCTTTGGGACGCTATGGACAGGACCCTCATGGAGTACGAGACCAAGCAGGCCGCGCTCTCCGGGGAAGCCACCAAAATTCACGCCGCCCTCGCCGATGCGAAGGGCAAGATCGACATCTACACCAGCGGCAAGTAAGGGAAACTCAAATGAACCACACTGATATTTTGACCCAATCCGTCCTCACCCTTCGCGACCGTGACTCCCAATATGGAAGCATGGAAGAGACGATGATCCGCACCTGCGAGATCTTTGAAATGATCACAGGCAGGGAAATGTCGCCCTATCACGCCAACATCTTCATGCACTCGCTGAAGCTGGCCCGCATCAGGACGTCGCCCGCGAAGCCGGACAACTACGTTGATGGCATCAACTACCTTGCTTTCGCCGGGGAGTTCGCAACTCGGGTTGATGCGGCTGACGCGGCCATCAACGACGAAATCCTCAATGCAGGCATGCGCGACCTTGTCGAGCAGCTCAGAGCGCAGGAGGGTTGAATGGAAATGGAGTTGAACGACGCCCACTTGGGTATGCTCCTCGTCGCCATCAACGAGAAGCTCTCCAGCGCAGAAGACCCGCAGTTTGGCCGTTGCCTCGCCTCTGTCGCCAGCTTCGCCACGAAGTTGATTACGACGGTCGTCATTAGCGCGGCCAGCAACCGCGAGGACGCCCTTGGCGGCGTTCGCAGCGCCGTCGCCGACTGCGAGCAGATGGTAAACAAGGCTTACGATGTGCTTGATGCTTTGAGGGCCGCGCACGAAGGAAAGGTTCATTGATGACGAACAAAAGCGACCTGACCCACGACGAGAAGCTCAGGGCGGCCTACGCCTACCTGATCAATGGCGTGGCCCAACATCACATCGCCGCCCTCTACGGCGTCAATCAGGGCCGCATCAGTGAGGCGGTGGCGCTCGTCGCCAAGGCCGTTGGCTACCCCGCCAAGAGCGAAAAGGACGAAGAGCCGAAGGTTCTGTAGTCCCAAAAAGGAACGACACATGACGCTCCGCATTAATGAATTGGCAATTCTTTTGCTCCAAGGTGAGGGGGTAGCCAACACTGATATGGAGATTGACATGAACACGATCCAAAACAAGCTTCGCCGCTTTGAGACCCTCGTTGACCCGATGTACCGCACCAAGCGAGAGTTCCTGATCAACCCGGACGGCCTTGAAGCGGCGAACTACATCGACAACTTCCACAAGCACATGGGGTACATCATCGCGATTGCGTTTGAGCATATCGAGGATGAGGCCATCCACGCGCGCATCACGCGCCACGGTTACGCAGCACTTAAAGGAGTTAAATGATGGATATGGAATTTAAGATGGTCGGCGCCCTGATGCTGCTTGTCATGGCCAACGTCATCATCGGGTGGGGAGGGTGAGATGATCATTGTCCTTGAGATCATGCTTTTGGGTTTGGCCTGCATGGTCTTGTCAGGCGTCATCCTCTTCGTCGCCCGTATGATCGGGGTTATGTGGGAGCGGAAAAATGACAGACATTGAGCTGGCGATTGGCGAGATCCGGCGCCTGCGCAAGTACCTCGGCGAGATCATCCTGATCGCCGACTTCACGACAGGCAAAATGCGCGACAAGATCGACCGGATGGCCGACTGCGCGCAGGAGGGCCTGTATGACTCCGAGCGGTGGAAGGGCGCCGAGCCCGAGTACCGTGCAGCAAGGGCGAAGCTCAATGGCTAATCTCATCATGCCGCGCCGCAAGTTTCTCACCGGCTTGCTGGGGCTTGTTGCGGCTCCTGCGGTCGTGAAGGCAAGCAGCTTGATGCCGGTGAGGGTGATAGAGCCGAAGTGGTTCTTGGACGATGGCCTCCCGCTTCAAAGCATGGCCCACCCCGTTCGCAAGGGCAGCAGCATCCGTCTCAGCGAAATGCGCGAGCTTCTTAGGCCCGGACTAGAGAAGATGATTGACGAGATGTACGCAGAGCATCCCGGCCAGTGGAAGTCGATATTTGCGGGAGAGGTAGATGGCTGACCTTCAAGAGAAGTCCATTGAGCTGTGGCGGGAGGCGTATTTCAAGTTGCACAAAGAAATGCGGAAGCTTGAGGAAAGAAATCTCACCCGCATCGTTCTGCTTGAGCAGGCCCTCGATGATGCGCTTGGGGAGTGGGAATATAACGCCACAACCTACAAGAGCGAGCCGCTCGTCAAGAAACACGCCGACCTTGATCAGATCGCCCACTATCGCAAGTTGCTCGACGACAGGCTAAAGTAGGCGTCCCGAAACCGCATGGCCGATGGAGAGAATGGTCCTGCCCGCAACAGGAGTTGAGTATGAAGAAGATCGCGCTGGCCCTTGTGGCTCTAAGTATGGCGTCACCCGCCGTTGCAGATGAAATGTCCGCAGCCGAGTTTTTTGCCAGAGATAAGGCCAATAAATGGACTGGCGAGTTGATCGCCCCATCAAATCCCTATGGGAAGCTCGTGAAGCTCTCCAAGGTAACCCCTGACAAGCAGAAGGTGATCGACGCGATCAAGCTTTACGTCGCCGACCAGATAGGTTCTAAATGGGTTGATACGGCCCTGCGGATCGCCAAATTAGAAAGCGGCTTCTCTTGCCGCGCCAAGGGGCCGAAGACGCGCCACGGCCACGCCAAGGGCGTCTTCCAGCTCATCGACAGTTCGGCCCGAACTTTGGGGTTCGACCCGACAAATATGTATGATTGCGAACAGAACATCCTTGCGGGGATAGCTCACATGAAGGCCTGCATAAATCAGGGCGGTGTGCGCGAACCTCGCGAGATGGCGGCCTGCCATGTTGCTGGCTGGTCAAACTGGAATGTGAAACTTGCTCGGCGCCCCGAGCGGTACAAACAGCGTTACGTCTCACTGGCAATTAACTGACAACTCAAATGGAGAATGAAATGAGAACGCTTGAAGAACTACACGCGCACTATAAGGCTGTCCGGGCCCGGCTAGACAGCCCAGCCAAGAAGGAGCCCGCAGTCCGCCTCGTCTACCCCGAGCCGACAGCGGTCTACCCCGATCCTCTGGATTTCCCCGCTCCCCCGTTTGTCCCCGATGTCGTCGGGGAGGTCGGGGAGCCGATTGTCGCCCCTACGGTGACCACCGAGACGCCTGCGCGCAAGATCCTCATGGAAGTGGCCGAGAAGCACAACATGCCCTTGGCGGCCTTTCGCAGCAAGAGCAGGACGATGCCCTTCGTCAACCTGCGCCATGAGGCCTGTTACCGCCTCAGCACGGAGCTTCACTTTTCGCTCAAGCAGATTGGGCGCCTGATGGGGAACCGCGACCACACGACAGTGATGAACGCGATCAAACGGCATAAAAAAATCCTCGTCGAGGGTTACAAGCCCAAGACGAGGACCAAGTCGTGCGTTTCGAACGCCTGCGTCACTAAGGTGGAAACACAGGCGCAGAATGATCATGGGTGATGTCGGCCTGTCACGCAAGGGCGCCCCTCCCCCTGACGGGGAGGGGCCACAACAAATCGGCGTGACAATATTGGAGCTGCGGCTGTTCTCCTGCCGCTACATCGTCAAACAGGACGAGGAGGCGCTCTTCTGCGGCTCCGAAGTCCACCGGGTTTCGTATTGCGAGGCGCATTACCGCCTCTGCTACATCAAGACAAAACCGATCACTTGATATTCATGAAGCTGCTCAAGCAGTAACGTCCGAAACCTTTCCACGGCTCGACGCCATCCCTCATCTTGACCTGCGTGACGCCGTGGCGAAGGCAAGACGGGAAGATGATGAGCATGTTATTTTCGACCGGGATCGTTGCGTCAAGGTCTGAAAAAACCAGATCCCCGCCCTCGAATTGTCGGGGCTGCCTGTAGTGCCAAGAGAGCGCGGTGACCGTCGCCGTGTCCGAGTGCGGCTTGTAGTGGTCCGTGGCCTCGTAATAGCTCAACAGGGTTGTGTCCGCGTTCACCGCGTTGATGCACTTGGTGAGCGGGTGCAGATCCGCAAAGGCCTTGAACACGGGCGCCGAAAAGATCTTCCGATTGACCTTCAGGATGTTCGACATCGAGCGGTCGGCGTAGATGTTGTCGAGGAAGACGCCCTTGTTCTTTTTCATCATCGGGTTGAGCTGGCCGGTAGCCTGCGGCGGCTGGAGCTTGTGCCTGTGCGTCAGGAACTCAAGCTCTTGCCAGATCAGGGCCTGCTCTTCGGGCGTGTAGAAGTCGCGCACAAGCAAGTAGTAGGGGTGCGCCGTTTCGAGGATCTGCATCACACGATCTCCTTCAACTTGAAGGCGACGGTGACGCGCAGATCGGTGCAGAAGCGGGATGGATCGGCGCCGAAGTGATAGAGGGTGCTATTGAAGATGCAGGCGCAATTGCGTTTCGGATAGGCCGTGTGCGTCTGCCCGTCTTCAAAGATAACGGTCTGGCCGCCCCAGCGGACATCCCACACGGGGTTCACATAGAAGACGAAGGTCTTGTAAAGCTCCGGCGTGTATGTGTCTTCTTCGACGTCCATGTGCGCATCGCCGGGCAGGCCGTGCGTCTGGCCATTGGCGTAGACGCGCTCGACCTCAAATTTCTTCCCGGTTATTTCTTCGATTTTGGGCAGGAACTTTTCATGGAAAAAGGGATCGTTGAAAAGATCCATGTACCAGAATTGAACTGGATTGGGGCTCAATTTACTGAAGCCGCTGAACTTCCATTCATTCCCATGAAGCGTTTTTTCGACAACATAGGCGTAGTCGTCCTCAGTGAGGACATCCTCAAACCACTGCATAATGACCCCCTCGGTCAGGTAGTTGAAGTCGTGCCTAGGATTGTACCAGAGACGCCGCCGACAAACCAATTGGTTCCCGCAATGGAGCCGCCGCCCTGTCCGGGAGTTCCGCCGGAAGCGTACCCGTTGGAGCCGGTGTATACGCCAATTTGGCCAAGACCGCCCCCGGGCCCTCCTGCCTGCGCGGCCTGTCCGCCGCCGCCGCCGCCATACCCGCCTTGCGTAAGCGTTCCTTGGCCGCCGGTCCCGTAACCGCCGGCGCCTGCCCCGGCGACATAGCCCGCCCCACCACCACCTCCTCCGCCCTGCAAAGGAACGCGCTGGTTCTGGGTGTCTTGGGCATACGCTCCGCCGCCGCCGCCACCGCCACCGCCACCGATTGTCCCGGTGTTTTGCATTTGGATAAAGGCTGAGGCTCCACCCTTGGCATAAAAAGCGGGGCCACCATTTTGGCCGGGGTAACCATTTGAATATGATGGTCCACCATAGCCGCCATCCCCACCATGCCCAACAATGTACCCCGTATTTTGAACGGCAAGAATGTCGCCAGCGGAGAAATTAGCGGTCAACCCATAGGTTGAGATGCTTGACGATCCTATTGTCCCGGCATTCGTGGCAACGCCATACGTTTTTCCCGCCGCGTAATTTCCGGTGGCGGTGAAGGCCGTGACCAAATTGATATTGGAAACAGATTGCCCGGAGCCGTTCTGATAGACCCCGTAGGCGTGGCCCTGAAGCTGGCTGAGGGAAATAACCGTCCCCGAGGTTGTTTGGACACCAGTACCGCCCGCAGACGCAATGCGGCGCAACAGATCAGCGTCCATCGTCAAGGGCGCCGTCGCCTGAAGGCGCATCTCGGTGTTGAGATCTGAAAAGCTGATTGCGCCAGTGGGGAGTGTCATTACTTGCTCTCCAGAGCCTCAACGCGAGCCGTCAGCTCCTTCACGGCCTCAATCAGGACGCCCACTAGATTACCATAGGCGACTGACAGAATGCCATTGTTGTCCTGCACGACCTGCGGGATGACTTCCTGCACTTCCTGCGCAACGACGCCGATGCCTTGCTGGCCGGTGTTGATCATCTCGAACGTCACGCCGCGCATCTTCCCGACGAGATCAAGCGCATGCTCAATGGTCTGGATGTCGCGCTTCAGGCTGCGGTCGGAGAAGGCCGTGATGTTGCCCGTGGCGGTGATCGTTGTGCCCGCAGTGATTGCAGTGGTGGCGGCAATGGTGGTCCCCGCCGTGATGGAGCCGCTTGAAGCCAGACCGGCTGCGGTCAGGGTCGTGCCGTTGAAGACCAGATTGGATGAGCCGGTCAGGATGTTGGCCGAATTGTAGATGACCTGACCGCTGGTGCCAGCCGCCGAAGTCACGGCTGCGATGTTGGTGCCGTCAGAGTAGATCAGGGACCGAGTGCCCTGCGCGATGGCCACCGAAGTGCCGCCGCCCGAGACTGGGGTGAAGGTGACCGTAAAGGCCCCGCTGGTGTTGTTGTAGACGATCCAGTTGCCGCCCACGATGCCTGTAGACGCAGCGTTCAGGGGCAGCGTGTAGACGGCGTTGCCGGTCATCGCGCCCGTGATATTGATGATCAGGTTCTGGGTCTGCGTGATCGACAAGTTGACGGTGCCGACTGCGCCCACCGCACTGAGAGGCAGGACGCCGCCCAAGGCCGAGTCGATGATGTCCCAATCCGTGTTGATCGGGCCAGACCAGCCCGTGGGGTTCGTGGCGTACTCATTGTAGACAGGCTTTTCGATTTTTTTGTTGGGCGTGTAGTTGGTCATCGAGGGCTCCTCAGATGTGCTTGTTGGCGACTTCCAGAGCGCGGGCGACGGTGTCGTCGCTCTCGTTCAGGAGGGCCTCGGTGCTTTGGGTGACCTGCTTCTTTGCGGCCTTGGACAATGCCATGAGGTTGACGGCGCCGCCACTGGCGCGGGCGGGGCGCTCCCCGGCCTTCTTCTCGGCCTCCTCGCTGATCACCATCAGCGGCCCCAGAACCTTGTTGTAGACGCCCGGATAGTCGTCCATCATGTTCGCGATCTTGGTGAAAGACGCGACGTCGTTCTTCTTGGCGAGGGCCACCATCTGGTTAGCGATGCGCTGCTCGACCTTGTTCATGGCGTAGGCGCCACTGCCGACAGCGGCGGCTCCAGCGGCCCCCAAAATCTGGGCCGCCTGCGGAACTCCGTGGGTCGCCAAAAAGTTGGCGACCATCGGCAAGTTTTCTTGAAGGGCGGACAGCCCAAGGATGCCCGTGCCTGCGACAGCGCCCTTTTTAAGGGCTGAACCACTTACGGCTGCGGACTGCTCTGCCTTGGTTATGTCCGCGCGGATCTTGTTAGCCTGTTGAAGGAGGTTCTCGGACAGGGCCTTGCCGCGAATGGCTTGCGCAGTTTCCCGCCCAAACACCAAAGAAAGCTTCTCCATCAGGTCCGGGTTCTTGATGAACCTCTGGGAGATGAGTTGCGGATTTTTGACGATGTCCGCTTCCAACTGGCCCAACAGGCCTACTTCGAAAGCTTGCTGTTGGCCCGGAGTGTAGGACCTGAAGGCGTCGGTGAACTGCTTCTTGTCGTACATGTCGTAGGTCGTCAGGAAACGTGCGCCAGCCTCGGGGGCATCCGCAGCCTTGAAGGTGTCGCTGGCGATGCCGCGCGCTGCCTTGTACTCAGGGATGAGCGGGTCAAGGATGTCCAGCATCTCTTTCTTGGCATCCATAGCGGCGGACAGGCGCGGCGTGTCGCCGGTGCGCTTGGCCTGCTCAATGATGGAGTCGAGCTGCTTTTTCGTCTCGTCATAGTGCTGAAGATTGCCCGGATTTACCTTATCGGGAACAGCCGGGACTTCTGGAATTTCGCGCAAACCACGGTCGGTCTGTTCCCAGCGGGACTCCTTGTAGGGGGTGCCCTTGACGGTTTCAGGCGCCCGCAGATCCCAGTCGGGCAGATTGGCAGCGTTTTTCTTCGCCGCTGCTTCAGCCTCCTGAAAAATGGGCCGGTCACGGAGGGCGGCGAAAGGCGCGTCGTCAATGGCTTGGGCAGCCGGGGTGGCCCGAGCGGCGTCGTAGACCCTCTGGCGCTCGGCCTTCCCCAACTCCTCCAGTCGAGCTTGAAAGGCGGGCGCCTTGGCGTCAACGCCGGTGACGTTTTGAACGAAGCCGCGCATGCGGGCAGGGAACCCGGCGGCAACGTCCTTTATGCCCTCGGTTTGAGCCATGCGCCTCGCGCTGGCGGAGGACTCGGCGAGAGGATCGCTCAGGACGCCCGCAAGCTTCTCACGCGCGCCCAGAGGCGTGACAGACTTGGCCACGGTTTCAGCGGCATTGAGGACCGGCTGCGCCGCCTTGCTGCCAGCGACAACGCCCGCAAGGCGCGCAGGGACTTCCCACGCAGTGTCCTTGGTCGCTTCACCGGCGGCCTCTGACGCTGCGCCACCGGCAACACCCGTCGCCATGCGCTTGGTAAGCCCCTTGACGGCGCCGGGGATATTGCCCCCCGCCATAGTGAGGCCACCCTGCACAATGGCTTCTTGCGGGGTGCGCGGCTCCATTTGAGGGCCAACGCCAAACGCCTTCTCGGCGTAGGGATTGACGGCCTTTTCAAGTTCCGCCGAAGTCGGTGGCTGCGCGTAAAGCTTCTCGCCGCCGGGTATCCCCCCGAACGGCCCTTTCGTCCTGCGCTCCTCAAGCCGCCCGGAAATACGCTGGGCGCCAGCCTCTTGAGAAGCAGCATCTTCGGGCGACAGGGGGAAGCCGAGCTTTTCGCGACCAAAGGCATAGGCCTTCTGCGCAAGCACAGGGGCTTGCGTTATCAATTGCTCGACATCGCCCTGCATGCCCGGAACGGCCATGCCCATCTTCATCAAGCCGGACTTGGCGGCCTCGCCCCAGCGGGTCTGTTTTTCGGGCGGGACTTCTTCAACCCCAATCGGGACGGAAGAAAAATCGATACCCTCGCCAAATGTGGATGGCACATTTGGCTGGGCTGCGTTCGGGACGACGGGCGTGGAGGTAAGGTCGAAGTCCGCCATATTACTCTCCGAGGCCGAAGTAGCGCATGATGCCGGGGGCGCCAAGCGACTTGGCAATCTTGTTCTTGTCCTTCTGGCTCAACCCGGCGCCGTGTTCGTGGATGAACTCGTACCACGACATCGGGCGCCCGGCGCTGTTTTTCATGCCGTTCGGACCCTCATCAAACATCTTGATGAGCGCCTTCTTTTCGTCGTTGTAGAAGGCAGGGGAATATTTTTTGTTGAACGCGGCGTCTGGATCAAGGGCCGACACGGCGTGAGGCGCCTGAGCAATAAACCGCTCGTCTGGGCCGCCTGCCGCGTCCCTCAACAGCTTGTGGTGGTTACCGCGATCAATAATCCTCTGGTTGATCGCAAAAATATCAGCAAGCATTTTGGCCTGCGCAGCGGAGCTGTTCAGGTTTGTTGGGATAGCGTTTTCCATGTCCACGAACGCGGCATGTGCAATCGCATTCCCGGTCGCCTCCTTTGCGAGAAGCTTCAGGTTCTTTTTGATGACTTCGGTTTTACCCAAATCAGCTTCAAGAACGGGGGTGCGGATGCCAAACATGGTTGCCAAGTTATTGGCGACGGCCATGACGGGCTGTGCCACTTCCTGCACCTTGCCGGGCGTGAGCGGGTTCTCCCCACGGGGCTGCCCAGCAAGCGAGTTGGCGAGCGAGCCGAGGGGCGCGCGCTGGTTCTGCGCCGAAGAAGCGCCCTCAATCGCAGGCCTGACAACGTCGGGGTACGCGGCTGTGGCGTCAGTCCCAGCGCGGTACATCGCCTCTGACTTGGCAAGGGCAGCCTTCTTCAGGTCGTCGGGGAGGCTGACAGTTGGGGGAGGAGCCGCACCCTCATCGGGCGCTGGGGGCACAGGTGGCGTTCCTCCGGGCGCAGGCGGCGTTGTAGACCCGCCGGGAGGAGGATTGGCTGCGGCTGTGCCTCCGGGGGCAGGCGGTGTGCTTGCGCCACCGGCGGGTGGTGTAGCGGACCCCGCAGGACGCTCAGGCTGCTTCCCGGCCTCAGAAGCGCCGCCAGCGCCGCCGGAGAGGCTGGTCTGCATCTCGTCAAGTTTGCGCTGCGACCCCGGATCAAGGCGCGGGCGCTGGTCCTTGGGGAGCTTCCAATAGTCAACAACCTCCATGAGATCGTAAGTATTGTCAGGCTTGAGATACCTGATGACTTGGCGCCCCTTACTGTCGGTGGTGAGGCTGCCCGTGACAAGGTTGGCGCGGATCTGCTCCGTTTCCCAATTCCTCTTGTCCATTTCGGATTGCTGTTTCTGCAAGCCGGTGTAGGCGCTGGTGGCGCCGACAAGGCCTTCGCCAATGGCGCCCGGAAGCCTTGTGCTTTTCGACGACAGCATCGAGCCGATGCCAGCCAGAGCAGGAACCCAGAGGTTCTCTGAGGTCAGGGCGGCCTTAGTCGAGGGGCTCATGCTGCCCGGCGCGGCGTCGGAAAGAAGGGCCTGAAATGGCGAACGGGCAGCATTGAAGGGCCCCCCGCCAGCAACGCCGGATGACTGGGGCGGAGGCTTGCCGCCAGCAACACCGCCGCCTCCCGTAACGGACACGACCTTCATGGCCTCTGCGGCAGTGCGAGGATTGCCCTTGGCGTCAAAGAACCAAGTTGGATTGGCCCTGACCGCATCCTCGCCCGCCAATGTGTATGCGGGGACGTCGGGGTTCTTGGCGAGAGTTCTGGCAAAGGCAGGGCCTCCGCTTGCGCCAAGCTTCCACCCGAGCGTCAAAGCGTCTGGCGTCACAGGGATCTCGTTTGCCTGCATCTTTTCGGCAATCGTGCGCGCATGGTAAGGAATTGCGCGCCTCTGAGCATCGGCGTTGAAGCGATCTTCAGGGGTCAAATCACGAAGTTCAGGATGCTTGATGATGTCCTTCCAAGTTCCCTCGGTGATCTGTCCGGGGCCAAAGGCGCTGCTCGCGCCCGCTGCATTGGGCACGTTCCTGCCGCCGCTCTCGGCCTGAATGATCGAGGGTATCCAACCCTTGATGATCTCTTCGATGTCCTCGGGCTTCTGCCGAACAAAGTCGCCGTCCTTGTAACCATGGCGGCCTTCAATACGCCCGCCCTTGGCGGCGAACAGGGAGGCCAAGCCAAGCACAGGAAGCGCATATGGCATAGCAGCCCCAAGCATGCCGCCAGCGGCCCCGAGGCCGCTCATGAGCCCAGCGCCCTCGCCAGCAAGAGCCAAGTCGCCTGTGGCCCCTGCCGCAGCCGCAGCCGCTTCAGCCGCAGCATCAGCGCCCGCCGCACCAGCGCCAGCACCGCCCAGACCCGCAGCTTTGTGGAGCCCTTGCAGGGCAGACCCGGCGCCAAGAAGCTTGGACGCGGCAGAAGGCCCCGAAGAGCTGGAAGGCCCAGAACTTGGCTGTAGGCTCTTGGCGGGCTCATGCTTAATGGCCGCAGCCTTCGCTGTCGGGTCTTCTTCATCACTGATGTAGGGCATGACGAAGCTGCCGTCGTCGCCAGCGTAGTGCGCGCGGGCAAGACCGCCATGGGCCATTGTCTTCCCAAAGCCAGCCTCTTGCGCCTTCTTCAACCTTTCGGCCAAGGCCTGCTCGGCCTCAAACTTTTGGAGCGCCTCAGCCTGAGCGCGGGCCTGATTGTCGGCGTCAGACCTGAAGATGCTTGGGCGGCTGTCATACATCGACTTGGCGCCGGTAGCGAGCTTCTGGCCGGTGTCCGCCGCCGAAGCCATCGACCCGATTTGCTGGGCCGTAGACTGGCCCGGCTTCGGGAGTTCGCCGACCTTGGGCAGGGCTGCGGGCGCCGAACGGGGCTGGATGTTGATGCCGTAGGGAGAGGCGCCCTTGGCCAGCATCTGTTGGTAAATGGCAAGGGCCGGGTTGACGTAGCTGCCGCCTTCACCTGCGAACCCATAACGCTCACCGCCAGCCAGCCCGCCAGTGCTGTAAGTCTGGGCGTAGGGCGTCCCAGCCAAGTCGGGCTCGTTGACCTTCATGACGGGCGCGACATAGGGGGCGCCGCCAGCCGCAGCGATCTGCTTGTCCAGTTCGCCAGCGCGCCATTCGCGATAGCTGGGGTCGCCGCCGGGTCCAGAGCCCGGCAAGCTCGCGCGCTCCGCCATCTTGCTTTCAAGGGCGCCGAGGGTGAGCCCGGTCGCCTTTGGGGCAAGCATGCTGGCTATATCTGCTCCATTGGCGCCCGCCATGATGGGCAGGCCCTTGGACCCAGCAAATTCATGAACAGCGCCGAGGCCTTGAAGATTGAGCGGCAGCGCGCTGCGCTTGGCGGTTGGTCCGGCGATGTCCCACTTGTCGCCGCCAGCGGGCATGCCGCTCGGCGCAGGGATAACGCCACCCTCGTCGCGGTGCAGCCTTTCGCCGGTCTTGAAGCCGCCCCTGTTGCCAAAAATGCCACGGGGTGACGTGCCTGTGGTTGTTTGGCCAGAAATAGGCCCGGTGCCCTCGGCAATGCCTGCGAGCATCTGGGTCATCTGGATCGGGTAAGCCTTCTCTTCCTTGAACTGGTTGAGGAGGGCCGTCTTGCCAGCCTGTTCCGTTTGCTGCTCCAGCGAGCCCGCGTCCATCTGCGCCTTCGCGCCAGACAGGCCAGCCGCCTGCGCGCCAGTGCCGAGCTGCCCATAGAGCTGGGCAAGCGTCTGCATGTTCTGGCGGTTTGCCTGTGCTGCGCCAAGGCCTACGCCCTGTTGCTGGATAGCGTTGGCCATCGCCTTGTCATAGGCGCCCTGATAGATCGGGCTCATGGCTTGAGCCGTGCCAAGCGCCTGTTGGCGGGCAAGATTTGCCGCCACGATGCCAGAGCGGTCGCCGCCATAGGAGCGCATTGAGTTCGGGTTCATCATGCCCGAGCGTTCAGTGGCTTGTTGCTGTTGCAGGGCCTGAAGGGTCGGGGCGGCAACGGCCTGCGTGTATGGGTTGTAGTATTGCCCGACGTTGAGGTTTCCGGGATCGACGTTATAGGCCGACTGACCCGCCAAGCTGGAGGCGGCCCCGTAATAGGGCTGCGCCGATCCTGCCATCGCGTTGGTGTTCGAGATGCCAGCCTGTTGAGTTTGGGAGAGCGGGGCGACAAAAGCGTTCGGGTCGTTGCTGTACCTCTGGTAAGGGGTGTCAGCAACCTTCTCGGCGCGGGCATTGACGGCATTGTAGCGCGCCAAGACCTCGGGCGGGATAGTTGTGCTTTGTGTGGTTTGCTGTGATTTGCCGCCGCCGCTCATATTATACCTCGATCTTATTCGGCAGCGTGTTTCCACTCGCCGGTTTGGACGCCATAGAGGAAATACGCGCCAGAAGGCTGGCCAAAGATGCGCTCATAGAGGCGGATCTTGCCTGCCGTTCGGTGGCTGGAAAGAACGCCAATCGTGAGGGGCATACCAAGCTCATCGGCTACCTTTTTTGCGAACTCACACAACTTTCGAGCGCGACCCCCCTTCGCGGCACGAAAATCAGGGTGGATGAAGACGGCGCGTTCCTCAAGAATGTCGTCGTCACTATACCAGATGTTGCCAATCCTCAAAAGGATCGCCCCTTGGGGCTTTTCGCCGGGGACGCCGACGATGCCCATGATGCCCCTGTCACGGTTCAGGGACGGCCAGATCTCGTTCAAAAGGCGCAACGGGTTCGGTTCCACGAACCCATTTTCGGCACACGCCGCCATCGCCAAGTCCATCATGTCATGGACATCTTCCGGCTTGCCAACCCACACTTTCAGATCATCAGACATTGAGACCCCCTCAGTCCTTCTTTGGACCCGGCAATTTCTGGAGCGTCTTGATCAGCTCCTTGCGCGTGTCCGTAATCCACTTGTCGAGCGCCCTGTGCCCCGCGTCAATATCCCCGCCACCTGACCAGATCACTTCATCAGGTGAAAGAACATATTCTCCACCGGCGGCGACAATAGGAACGGGTTCCCCAACGGGCGCCCCGGTGATGCCGCCTTCGGCGTAGCTTCCTTTGGGCGCGCCACGGAACATCTGCTTCACTGCCCGGAAGCCAGCCATCGTGTTTCCTTCGCCAAGCGACGACACAATATCGGCGGGGATGACGTAGGAGCCCGAAGGCACGTTCATGGGCAGGTGGTCGGTGCGACCGGCTACGGGGCTATGGATGGGCCCGAGGTGGACGCCAGCGTCGGCTGCGGGGGCCGGTGGCCTCTGTGGCAACCCACCCTCCGCCTTGGCGCTGCGCGCGGTGTTGAGGGCGGCGGCGACGGCCTGCGCCTGCGGGTGACCGGCGTGGACCATCTCGCCGATGTTGCGGCTGATCGTCTTCTGCGAGGAACCTTTGGCGAGTGGCATGGTGACTCCTTATGGTGCCGTATTCGAAAGTAGGACGCCTTCCAAAATCAACCCAACGGAATGCGTTCCGGTGTTGGTAGCGAACTGCCACTGGACATCTGACTTTTCCGTGTAGGGGAATGGGTTTGTTCTTGTAACTGAGTAAACTCCACCAAAGGTAGTGTCGAGCGCAGTCACAGTGGATGGCGGCATCAACGCATTGTTGATGGTTCTGGCGCGGTAAATGACCCAGTTGGAGTTGCCAGATGCGTCACCAGAATAAATGTTAATAGCATTCACAAAAAGGGTAAAGCCGACAGGAACGCTGTACAGGCTCATGGCTGTTCTGCCATAGGTCGCAGTTATCTGGGCATAGGTTATTGTGTTGGCAATGTTCTTCACCGTGATTGTCCCGACATTGGATGTCTGCCCAGTTGTCGGAGTGAAGGCCACGCTGTTAATGCGCAAGAAGGACTTTGTCGTTGTGACAACAGTCGTCCCATTCATTGCTATGGTTTCAAGTTGAAAGTCCCAGCTTGCATCTATCCCGCTGATAATGATGTAGGAGCCACCGTTGTCAGAAGCCGATGTGCTGACAACGTGCATTTGCTGCGCCGAAGTGGGGAAAGCATAGCTGGTTGTTCCAGTTAACTCCCAAAGGGTCTGGGGCGTCCCAGTCTTCACGTTGTCACTAGACGCGAAGATATTGATTGATGTCGCGCCCGTAACTTTTCCGCGAGCAACTTGCATGTTCCAAGGCGCGGTGGTCGTGCTATTCGTTGACCCGGCGATAGGGGGGTAGGTGGTGATCGTCATCAGGTCGCTCCGCCCGAGATCTTCATTGACACCGTCGCCGCGCCAGCCGAGACCTGAACAGTGCTGCCAGCCGAAAGGGCCGTGCCGCCGGTCCATTGGACGGTAGTGTTCGGGTTGATGGGTGCGTTATAGAACAGCGCGTTGGATGTGCCCGCCGTTCCACCAGACGCCACCAAGAAGATGCTGAAGGTGGTTCCCGTGGCCGAGGCGTTGCAGATCTCAATGTCGGTCAGCGTAAACTGTTGACCCGTGGGGACGGTGTAAATAGTGCCGACAGATGTTCCAGCCGCGCCGCTGGGCTGCGGGCTCCCACGGTAGACAGTAGAAATAGCGCCGATGTTTTGGCTCAAGCCGTTGATGGCGACGACGCCGTTCTTCTGCGTAGTGAGGATGTCGTCAAGACTGGCCATCAGTATTTCCCATCTTGCTGGACGCGGTAGCGGATGTTGCCGATGCGCCAGAACGAGCCAAGGTCATTGCTCTCGACCTTGATTGACACAAGGCGCCCCCGCATTCTGGGCGTAACGAAAGTGGTGGCCTGCGTCAACGAGAAGGGGCCGTAGGTGAGCGGCGTCTGGCCGGGGTAGTCCGTGGCGTAGAAGGTCAGGTCAACCGTGGCGTTCTGGGCGCCGCCGTAGTAGCCCCACTTCATGTCAGGCCAGACCTGATCGACGAACATCTTCACGTCCGCATCGCTCAGGGCAAAGTAGCCCGTCTCGAAACTGGCGTTGATGGGCTGGCCATTGGCGTCGGGTGACGTCTCGTGCTGGTAGATATTGGTGTCCGTACCGGCGCCAATGGGCGGCCCGAGGACGCTCTGATTGATCCACGCCGTGCGGGCCAGAGAGCCGAAGTCCCACTGGTCGAGCGTGATGTTGTACTTCACATAGGCGTTGATCTCGCCGCCATTGCTGTTGGTCGGGTAGTACCAAGCGATCTCGTTGAACTGGGAGTTCGCGGCCACGCGGATCTTGTCGAGGTTGTTGAGGTCGAGGTCCTGAAAGATGACGTCCCAGACGGGGCACTTAACGGACTCGACGCCGTTGGGCGACAACTTGAAGAACTGGCTCTGGCCCATCCAGTAGACGATGCCGCCCACGGAGGTCGCCGCCTTGCGCCCGATGAGGCCGCAGCCCGTACCGATCTCGTTGAACTGGTAGACGTAGGGCTGGCCGACGTACTGCATAGCCCAGACGCCAAGGTCAGTCCAAATCAGGCCTTGCTGCGGGCCCTGAATGCACTCGACGATGCGGGAACCTTTGGGGATGCGGAACGACCCGGCCTGATTGGTCGTCTGAGCAATCCAGTCGCCGTAATTATCAACATCGCACCAACGCAGGAGAAGCTGGTCCTGAATGCCGTTGAAGGTCGAGCCCCACGCGATGATCTGCCGCTGGGGCATGGCCACAAAGATCCCGCTGCTTAGGACAGGGGCGTTCGGGATGATCGTGGCGACCGGGTTGTTGGTGGTAGGTGACCACTGGTAAATGCCGCCGCCAGAGGCCGTTGCTGTCACCGACTGGCCCGGCGGGATCATGGTCGGGCATGACAAAAGGGTTTCGCCCCAGTTGTCGAGGGTCCAGTCAACAGCAACAATAGGTGTGCCAGTCCCCGCCGTTGGGGGGATGCCAGAGCCGTAGCCGCCACTGCCGTAGCCGCCGACGCCGTAGCCCGAGTTGGCCGCAAGGGGGCCGATGCCGTTGTAGTAGATGTATTGGGCGAGGCCACCGTTTTCGCCCGCCACGCTGACAAAGATCGTGCCCGCCACTGTCTGGGCGCCCGTGGTGGCGTTGGCGTAGGACACGCTATTGACGACGGTCGTAAAAATTGTGCCTGCTACGGTCTGTGCGCCAGTAGTCGTATTGGCATATGAAACTCTTCCCGCTGAAGAAGCCGTAACCGTATAAGTTCCGTTGTAGCCCGCTGGGGTGACCCCGGCCACGACAACCGTGCTGCCCACAGGGATCGTGTAGGAAGCCGCGTAAGTCAGTGTTGCAGTTGTCCCGTTTCCTGTAGCCGACAGAGTTGACGTTGTCGCGCCAGCAGATGACGCCGTCACTGTAAAGGTGCCATTGTAGCCAGCGGGGGTGACCCCGGCCACGACAATCGTACTGCCCACGGGGATCGTGTAGGAAGTTGAATAGGCCAGAGTTGCTGTAGACCCCGTCCCTGCCGCCGACAGGGTTGGCGTCGTCGTCGCCGAGGTGGCTGCCGAGATTGTAAAAATGTCAGCCGGAGTAGTCGGGTCGAGCGCCGAGATCGTGTAGTTGCCAAAAAGTGTGACCGTCCCCACCGTCGTGGAGACGAGGATGGGGAAAGTATCGCCCGCCTGATAGCCGTGATTAGCGAGCGTGACGTTGACCGTTGATGCGCCACTAACGAAATTGAAGGACGGCACGGTCGTTGTCGTTGAGGTGGCGGTGGCGTAGACGGGATACCCAAGGGCATCGACAACTTGAATTTGGAATTGGCTAGTGCTGACGGGCGTGACGGCGTAGAGGCCGAAAAGGATCAGGCCACCGACGCTGATTTGGACCTGTATGTCTACTGTGTCATAGGCGTCGAGGCTGCTACCTGCCGCCGTTATTGTTACGACGTTGCTCCCCAGCGTCGTCGAGGCCGCCGCCGCAACGTCCGCATTTGTCGTCTGTGGCGTGATGACACGCAGGCCGCCCTGCGTGATGACGCTGAGGGACGCCTCGGCGCCAGATGCCAGCCACGCATTGCCGTTGATGTCTTCCCACGCGAGCAGGCAACGAACAACCGAGCCAATGGAGTTGGAGTAGAACTGAGTCCACCCGCCGAGCTTCTGGACGAGGCCAAGGCCCTGCCGGTCAGGGATGAACCTGATCAGGTTCGTGATTGAGATCGCTGCCTCGTTGAGGGCGAGGGTCCGGTTCTGATCGACGCCGGGGATGAGCTTCAGCGAGCTGTGGGGCATGGGTTACCCCCTCGACGGCGTGGCGACTGTGGCGGGGCTCTGCGAGGCCCAGCCAGACGACTGGAACTGTTTGCGGGCCTCTTCGACGACGGCGCTCTTCAAGAGCGCCTGATATTGGCTTTCGTAGGTCACGGCCATCTGCGGGTCGTCATTGGCGCGGCCAAAGTTGCGCTGATAGGCGCTGATGTAGATCATCGAGGCCATGATGAAGACGTCGGGCAGGTAGAGGCTGATGAACGTCGTCGAGGCGTTGCTGGCGACCGTCCCGATCACCGTGGCGGTGGCCGCAGTCGTGGGGATCGTGATCGTTGTGGTCCCAGTGACGGACGCCACGAAGTTCCCGTTCCACGCGCTCGATGTGAAGCCCGCGAGTGACACGGAGGAGTTGTTGGCCAGTCCATGCGCCGAGGCGAAGGTGATATTGCCGCCGGTCGTCGCCGAGGTGACGGCGGGCAGGTAGCCCAGCGAGTTGGGGCGGTAGGTGCCGACGACCTCAACCGGATAGGCCTGATCGGGCACGGGCCCGAGGAAGAAGAGCGTCTCGTTAAAGGGCACGAAATACTGCGGCTTGCCCCGGTTGGCAGTCAAGGATGACCCATAGACAGCGTCAAGGAACTCCTTCGTTGTCGGAAGGAGCGGGACACGGACGCAGGTGTCTGGGTCGGTCGTGGCCGATGGATTGCCGCTGGCGTCAGTCAGGAGGTTGATTTGGTCACTGACAACGAACGTGCCCTGCGCCGGGTCCGTGTTCGTGGACAGATTGATGCTGAAGTTCAGGTTCCTGTTACCGGGCGTCAGGACGAAGCTGGCTCCGTGCAGGGACGTCGAGGTGAACATGAAGTTGATGTCACGGTACATCCGATTTTCGGCGTAGGTGATCATCTGGGGCAGGATGGCCTGAAAGGCGACGTCGCTGGACGCCACGACGGCCATCGTGGAGATCTGATCGACGTAGGTGGAGTAGGAAAGGCCAGTGGTCATGGGAGCCCCGCGTTGCCCGATTTATACCACTTATTTCGCGCCGTGACACCACCCATCGCGGCGGGCATTGTTTTGCTTAACCTCAACAATAGTTTGGTCCGTGTCCTTTTTGGACCAAGACACGTCGCGCCAGACCGTGCAGACGGCCTCGTCATTTGCGCTCATTGGGATCGTCATCGCGCAGCCGCTCAGGGCGAACATCGACAGCACCGCCAGCATTGATCGCATTTTGGGTTCTCCTCAAGGCGTCGGCCAATGCGGCGGCCTCAAGCTCCGCCACCGCGTCCTGTTTGATCTTGTGAACGCCAAGGCTGATCAGGGCGAGCGCCAGAACAGCCAAGACGGCGTACCGCCCCAAGGGCGTGAAGAGCAGACTAAACACCATGCTCCTCCATGTTCTTCTTCCGCCAGAACCAGATCCCGGCGGCAAGGCCAATGATCGCCACCATGATGACGAAATTTGTGTTGCCGAGAAGGCCCATGAACTGATCCGCCACGTCAGACGCATCCTTTGCCTGCGCAGCGACCTCCTTTGCAATACCCAAGCCCCCGAGGCCTGCCGTGAGTATCGCCGCATTACCTTGCTTGCTGTCCGCCATTGTTCGAACAGGAACAGGATCGGGATCGGTGCGCTGTTCCTGTTCATGGTCGAAGGTCTGCTCCGGGGTTGCGGGTGTGGCGGAAACCGGGTCCGAAGCCCACCAAGTAGCCTCGGCCTGACGGCGACGGACAAGGCCAGCAAGGACTTTGCCACCGCCCTTGGTCCATTTCATCAGCTCGGCGGGGACGGCGTCAAACTGCGCGGCGTTCACCTTCTTGAGCAGGGTCGAGGATTTCAAGCTCCCAAGGCCAGCGTTGTACGCAAAGCCTGTGAGGACATCGAACTGGTGCTGCGTCACGGGCTGCTTGAGGAGGGCCTCAACTCCCTTTTCATATCTGGCGAGGTCGGCCCGCAAGATGGCCTCGGCCTGATCCTGCGTGATCTTCATGTCCTCGGTGACCTCTGGCCGCCCTGCCGCAGAAGTGTGCCCATAGCCCACAGTAAGCACGTTTGCCGGGCAACGGTAGCTGGACAATTTGCAGCCTTCAAACTTCTTTAAGAGGGCGTCGATGGCCCCTTGGCTCATTTTCATGGGGCGCCCTACTTGTCTTGCTTGCCGTCAAGCTTGTCATAGATCCGCTTGAACATGTCCTCGATGTGGTCCATGCGCTTGTCCATGTCGTCTTTGCGGACGTAGTTTATGGGCAAGCCCACTTCAATCTGATGAACGTCTGACTTCAGCAACTGGACGGTTTCCCACAGGATGCGGGCAAACCATCCAGCGACTGCGAGGGCGGCGCCAAGGGCCAAGTTGATGGTTGACTGGTCCACGGCGCCGCTTCCCCTTTATTCAGCCTGAGCGGGTTCGTCAGCGGCCTTGGGGGCCAATTGCTGGTCCGCCTGCGCCTTGATGTTGACGACGATGTCGGTGACTTCGGCAAACGGGCGCTGGCCGAGCGCATTCATCACGACATTCCACTGCGCCACCGTCATGGTGATTGAGACGCTCATCTGTTCCATTTTATACCCCTCTAAGGTTTGGATCTGTGGGCCATTTCAGGCCCATGACGACTTCCACCAGTGCTTCGGTGTCAGCCGCCTGCGTAATTAGATCCTTGTTCAGGGCGCAGTCAATGCGGACCTGCGCGCGATACGCTACCCAGTTGTCCGGGATGTCCACGCCGATCTCCGCCTTGCGCGTTACCATCCAATCGGATTGCGCCAGCATCGAATAGGCGATCTGATTGACGTTGGTGATCCACGTCGCTTTCAGCCCGGAAAGATCCTTGGGATTGTCCGGCCCCCAATAGAAACGGTCATCGTAGCGGACGGGATCGGGCTCCTCGGTGATGCCGATGGCCTGCTTCTCCTCAAGCGTTGCAATCCGCAGCCAATTGGCGGGGTATTGGGTGTCGCCCGCTATGAACGGGATGTCGAGCTGGAGCGGCTGTCCGTTGAGCATGAACATGGTCATCACCGTGCTAGAGCGTATTTGAAGGGGTTTTCGGCGAAGGCGGCGTAGATGTATGGGACAGTGCTGGCGTTTAAGTTGGCAAATGTGTTGCGCATTTTTATGCCGTTCGAAAGAATGTCAAAAGCGCCGTTCACTTGGCTACCAACCGCTAAATTCGGGTATAGAAAGTCAGACGCTACGTTGTACGGGTCGCGGGAAGTGTCAACAACACACCAATCGCCGCCGGTGGAGTCGGTTCTCTTTATCATGACCCAGCGGGCACGGAAGCCTAAATAGATGAATGTTCCATCTGTAGAACTGCCGTTGCCGGTGTAGCTGCCAAATGCGGAGTATCCAGCGACAGGAGACCAGCAATAAGCAACGATATTGTTTCCTGTGATATTTAGCCCTGTTTGATACTGGGTGTAAAAATAGGTAAGTGCTGGCGACGTCAGGCCGCCTGTTATTGCAGATTGACCACTAGTTAAATCAAGAAAAAGAACATTGCTGGCAGCAAGTGAAACGTGCTGGACGCACCAGTGTCCAGTGTCGCTATTAACCACATTTCTAGATTTTGAAATAATCATAGACGGTACGGCATTAAGCCCATGACCGACAGTTGGGAGAGTCCCCGCTGACGCAGATAAATTTCCTGTATATGTGACCACACTGAACCCAGCCGTTGCGTTAACCGACGTAGTGCTAGGGATTGAGCCATTATTGTCTGGCGAAGAAGACCCTTGCCCCGCCTGCCACTGCCAAGCGACATAATTGTTTGCTGTTTGGTTATAGTTCGCGACATTTGACCCATTAAGAAGGGTGAAGCCGTTAGTGTTAAATGAGCTAACGCCGTCGCTGAACGATGTGCCATTGTACTCAGTGCTGGTCAAGTTTGAAAAAAGAACCTGATAAACGCCCGTGACAGAATTGCTCAGGTAATGAGCAAGCCCGGTTGTGCGATTTTTGATCCAAACAAAGTCAGGCTTAAATGACACCGCAGTTGTGGTGTTTGTCCCATTGTTCAAGTTGTTGGTTGAGCTATTCCCCGGATAAGCCGTCGCCGCCATAACCGTCGCGCCGTTGGCGATGGTCGGTGTTGGAAGGTTGTAGGCGTTCAGCGCGACGAAGCCGGAGGGCGGGTTCCCGCTATTGGCGGGCACACCGCTGAAGGCGCGCTGGCCGAAGTTGGCAGATATTGTGCTACCCGCATAATAGTTGATGGCAAAGGCGGGCGTGTAGCTACCAGATATTCCCGTCACCAAAGATCCGGTTGCGGTGCCGTTTTTGTAAAATTGAACAGTGCCTGCGCCCATATCAAAGGCAACGCCAATGATGTCGCCATATGTCCATGTAGCGCCAGTAGATTGGGTTACAGCCGAAAGCGTGATAGCGCCAGTGTCAGATGTATATCCAACAGACCCGGCTTGCGTTTGGTAGGCAACAGTAGTGTAGGCAGTCCCCTTATGGACACCAACGGTGTTGCTTACTGTGCCGCTCCCTGTCATAACTGCTTCAAAATACCATTTCCCAGATGAAACATAAAAAGTTGTTCCAGTAGATGTATAATAAGTTGACCCGTAATTTACGAAATTTAAATTCCCGCTGCTTAAAACAGTTGACGCTACACTATTTGAAAGAGGGTTCAACACCCCATAGTTCGCCACCGTCGCGCTGACCAGCATTGGCGAGTCCAGCATGGGGTCGTAAGTCGTGCCAGCGGTGACGCTGAAGGGGCCGTTGGTCAGCCAGTAATTGGCATTACCAGAGAAGTCCTTTCCAATACCAACATTGGATGCCGAAGTCAGAGCAGTTGTGTCGCTATAATTCAAATAGAAGCTGTTCGTTCCTGCATATGAGCCGGTGTAAAGCTTCGGCTGCCAAACGCCGGTCGCCGTGCTAAATGCGCCAAAGTTTGTTGGCCCAAGTGACGAGCCCCCAATAAAGTTTGTTTCAGCAAAATAACCATCAAAATATTGAGAGGATATTGTCGCCAAGCGCCCCATCGTATGAAGGCGCGCGCCATTTATATACGACGCGCGGCTTGCGCCGATGGCATTGGTGCTGTTGGCCTGTTGGACGCCGTTTATGTACCAAACACCACGAAGGGATTGAGTGGCATTTGTGGAGTCATAGACATAAACAACATGATACCAAGAGGAGGGGTCACGAAACACAGCACTTGTTTTGGTAAGAGTTCCAGTAGTTCCGTCTTGATGAAAAAGCGAGTCGTCCGAATGAAATCCAATATATTCTTCAGTTGATCCAACAGTAATAGGTGCCGACAGCAAGTTTTCGTAAGCGCCCAAAATTCCGCGCTTGATCCACCCGCTCCAAGTCCAGCTTGTCGAGCTTCCGGCAGCCATTGTTCTACTAAAGAACGACCCCGAGCGGAAGCGCAGCGAGTTGTTGATGGCGTAGCCAGCAACACCCGAACCGGAAATGAGGGCGTCCTTGGAAGCAAACATTACGGTGTATATCCCTGCGCTATGCTGCCGTACCAATTGGTGCCATCAGCGAAGAAGGTCAGGATGTCCATCTTGCCAGCGGTGGCTGTGATCGTCGGAGCCCCGGCAGTCCCCCACTTCACGGACGTGAAAACAGCCGTTCCGTTGCCGGTCGTCGCCGCCTGCTTCAGGAACAGCACGAATGACTTACCCGCGACGTTTGTCGGCATTGTGAACGTGCAGGCGGTCGATGCCGTCAGGGTTGCCGTCTGCACAGTTCCGTTGGTCAGGGAAATGGTGTTGGTGGTCGTGACCGTGCCGATGGCCACCACCGACTCGACATAGTTGGTGACGGTCGGGTTGTTGACCGTGGGCGAGGTCCCCAGCACGACGCTGCCTGAGCCCGTGCTGGTCGTGACGCCGGTGCCGCCGTTGGTGACGGCGAGAACGCCGACCGAGCTGACGCCTTCGGCGAGGATCGAGAGGTTGCGAGAGATGGTCATCCGTGCCTCTTTTAGGCTGTATAAGAGCCAGATGCGGTGAATTTGATAATGGTGTTTGAACCGCTCGTCGAGATTGTTGGCGAGCCAGTCGTTGTCCCCGTGTAGTTTGCAGTGGGAACCGACAGAATAACAACGCCGGAGCCGCCCGCCGATGATGCCGTGCCACCACCGCCGCCACCGCCGCCGGTATTAGCAGTTCCGGAAGTTGGGGCTGCGCCGCTTTTAGATCCCGCCCCGCCGCCGCCAAGGCCGCCATTGCCCGCAGTGCCTGTGGAGCCAGTCCCGCCACCGCCGCCGCCACCGCCGTAATAGATAGAATTTACAGAAATTGTTGTAGGAGACGACACAGTTTGCGAGACGTTAATATTGTAAGTTCCTGCACCGCCAGTGCCGGTGCCAAGAGATGTAATGGTTGTCCCTGCGGTAACACCTGTGCCGGAAATGACAGAGCCAACCGTCAGCGTCCCGGATGTAACGGCGCTGACGGTGAGAACCGTCGTCGCGATTGTGCCGGTGACGACTGCGGATGTACCGTTAATGGTTGACGCAACGCCGACGCCTCCGTTTCCACCCGCCGCAGACGCGCCAGCCGCGCCAACCGCGCCAGCGCCACCACCGCCGCCGCCTGCGGAAAGTGTGACCAAATCGGTCGCAACGTAGTTGGAGCTGTTGCCGCCGGAGTTTCCCTGCCCCGGAGTTCCAGCCGCGCCCACGTTCTCGTAGCTGTAAGTATTAGAGCCACCCGCACCACCGGCGCCGGAACCGCCAGTTTTGGGCGAGGTTTGGCTGTCGCGGCTTGCAGAACCGCCGCCGCCCAAGGCGACGACAGCCATGAACTGGGAATAACCGCCACTTCCAAGCGATGAACTGCCAGCGGCACCAACGACGACGGAGTAAGTGGTTCCGGGAACAAGTTGTGACGACCCCTCAAAAACACCGCCGCCACCGCCGCCACCGCCGCCATTGCTGCCGCCGCCGCCACCACCAGCAACGACAAGCCAACGGGCTCCGTACCCAGTCGCGGCTGTTCCTCCGGCAGTTGCGATGACATCGACGATGTCGCCCACAGAAGCGGCGGTCGCCAGAACGATGGCGGTGCCGGAGGTGGCTGTATAGTCGGAGGGACTAAGCAGCACACCGTTGATGTAGACTTGAACGTAGCCAACCGTGTACGCGGCAGTGAAGCTTGTTTGGCCCGCAGTCGCAGTGAATGTTGTGCGGGCATAAGATCCGCCGCCGCCGCTTGAAGCGGCCCACGCCGGGATGCCGCCCGAAAGGGTCAGGACATATCCGTTGGTGCCAGCCGCAAGCTTCGACAAGGTGTTGGTGGCCGAGGCGTAAATGATGTCGCCGGTGGCGTATGTGGAGAACCCAGTGCCGCCGTTGCCAGCGACCAGTGTGCCCGCCAGCGTGATAGCGCCGGTTGTGGCGGTACTGGGCGTCAAGCCGGTCGATCCGGCGGAGAAGCTGGCCACGCCGCCCGTGCTGGCGGACCAAGTTGCGGTCGTTCCGTTAGAGGTCAGAACATACCCGTTGGCGCCGATGGCTAACCTGCCAGCGGTGTTCACCCCGGTCCCGATGATCAGATCGCCGGTCGAGGTGATCGGGGAAAGGGCATTGAACCCTGCGGCGGCTGTGGTCTGGCCGGTTCCGCCGTAGGCAATGCCTAAAGCGTTCGTCAGGTTCAGTGTGCCGATGGTGACAGTGCCGCCGGAGGCAATGCTCATCGCGGTGACGGCGCCGTTATTGCCGACCTTGAAGAGGATGCTGTCAGTGGTGCCGACGCCCGTCGTCGATTGCAGGACCAGAGAAGAGGATGCAGCCACGCCGCCGATGATGACGGGGGAGGTGACGGACGTGCCGAATGCGGGGTTGGCGACCGTCGAAACAGTCACGGCACCAGTAGCCGCCGAAACCGAGATGTTGGTGCCATTCGTGATGGAGGTCACCGCCACGCCGGAAAGCGTCGTCCACGACGGGGCGCCAGCGCCGCTGGAAGTCAGGAACTGGCCAGACGTGCCCGCCGAAGAATAGGCGTGGGCAGTGCCAGTGCCGTACCCAATGCCGCCGTTCGTGGGAGTGGCCGTGCTGTTCGTGCCGCCGTTGAGAATAGGCAAGATGCTCGTTACGTCAGACGTCAGGACGACCTGTCCCCATGCCGGGGCAGTAGCAACGCCGCCGGAGCGCAGGACGTTGCCGGTAGCTACAGCCGCCAGTTTCGACAGCGTTGTCGAAGCCGAGGCGTAGAGAAGATCTCCAACAGCGTAGGAGGAGATGTTAGTGCCCCCGTTCGCAACGGGGAGAACGTCGGTGATGCCGGTCGTCAGGCTGACCTGTGACCATGTGGGCTGCGCCGATGCGCCGCCGGAAACAAAAGAGTAACCACTGGTGCCGTAGGTAGCACCACCGATGCCCCACTGGCCCGAAGGCCCTATGCGAAACTTCTCAACCGGGCTTGTGGCACCAAGAGCGGTGGTATGAAACGAGATGTATGTTCCCTGCGCTGTGTTGGTAAAGTTCTCGGCGGCTTCCAAGTCGATGCGAACAACGGAAGAGGCGGAGAACGCCGACGCGCCATAACCGCGCCCGGTGACCTCGACAAGGATGTCATCAGTCTGAGAGGCGGTGGGAGATGCCGCAGTGCCGCGAGCTTGTCGGCCCGTATAGGCGGCGTAGTTGCCGCTGCCGTAGGCGTCCTGCGTAATGCGAGTGTTCGCCGCATTGGCACCCATGATGTAGAGATCGGTCCCCGCAGGGAGTGACCCCGCAGAAGGAGCAGCCGCCGTCTGCGTGTTCGACACAATCGTCATATTGGCATTTGGGACTGCCGAATTGATGCCGAGGCGGTTATTGGCGTCGTCCCAGAACAAATGAGCGTTGTCCTGCGTATAGGTGCCAGAAGCGCCAGCGAAGACCACAGAACCCGCCGTGAAGGCGGTGGCCGTACCAGTGCCGCCATTGGCGACAGGCAGTGTCCCAGTCACGCCAGCGGTCAGGGAGAGCTGCCCGAAGGCCGGGTTAGACGACGCGCCGGTGGAGAGCAGTGGGTAGCCAGTTGTGCCGGGAGCGGCGAAGGCGACGTTGCCCGTGCCGTTGCCGAGCAGGACATTATACGCAGTAAGGGAGGTCAGGCCGGTGCCCCCCAGCGTCGTGGGGACGGTGCCGAGGCTGATGACAGAGCCGACCTTGGTCAGGGGCGACGTGACTGTAATGCTGCCCACAGCCGAGATCTGCACCCAAGCCAGATCCGTGGAGCCAACCGTAATCGTCCCCGAGGTTGTCATCGACCAGCTTGTCGCTGAGTTGGTGGACCCGCTAGTGACGAAAGTTGCAGCGCCCGTCTCGATGAAATTGGGGCCAGTGCCGACCGTATTGAAGTCGGTGGCGCGGGTCAGCACCCA
Organism: Opitutia bacterium; assembly: GCA_947373115.1. Classification (GTDB taxonomy): domain Bacteria; phylum Verrucomicrobiota; class Verrucomicrobiia; order Opitutales; family UBA953; genus UBA953. The sequence goes on from CANBWJ010000128.1 coordinate 43,038, forward strand.
CGCGGCGGCGCCAGAGCCCTGATTGGTGACGGTGTAGATGCCGTTTTGAAGGCCCGCCGCCTGATTTTTGATGAGGACGCGGGTGGAGTTGGTGACGTCCGTGGCAGTGAACGTGTAGCCGTCGATGACTAGCGCAGCCAGTGCGCCGGAGTTGGTCAGGGTAGCGCCGACGCCGCCCGTTCCGTTGGCGTAATTGGCCGTCAGCGCGGCAGTCGTGGCGTAGCTGGATGCCGCGTGGAAGGTCGTGTTCGAAACCGTGCTGACCTGATTGTCCACATATTGCTTGGTGGACGCCTGAAGGGCCGCAGTCGGGTCCTGCGTCAGGGTAACGCTTGTCAGCCCCGCCAGCGACAAGGCGGTCGTGCCAAGGACAATATTGGTGCTGCCGATGGTGATAGAGCCATTGGACCATGTGGGGGCGGAACCAGTGTTGGCGGTCAAGATCTGTCCGGTTGTACCGGCAGACGTGAAGCCCATTGCGGTCGTTGTGTCCCCGTAAATGACGCCGTACTGCGTCAGGGGGGAGTCCTGACCAGTGCCGCCGCTAGTGACGGGCAGCCTGCCCGTTACATGCGTTGAAAGGCCAATCTTGCCCCAGTTTGGCGCTATGCCAACGCCGCCTGAAACCAGCGCATTGCCGGTGGCGACATCGTTTAAGCGCGCCAGAGTGGTGGACGAGTTGGCATACAGAAGATCGCCAGTCGTGTAGCTGCCGTAGCCCGTGCCGCCCTGCGTCTCGGACAGCGGGGTTGTCAGGCCCGTCAGGCTGGTGATGTCGGCGTTGGTGCCGGAAGCAGCCGCGCCGAGGTTTGCACGGGCCCCAGCGGCAGTCGTTGCGCCGGTGCCCCCGTAGGCCACAGCAATGGGGGTGCCCTGCCAGACGCCGCCGGTGATTGTGCCAAGCGTAACGGAGCCACTCGCGGACAGTGTCGTGAAGGCGCCGGTAGAGGGCGTTGCGGCGCCAATTGGTGTCTGGTTGATCGTCGAGGTTGAGATCGCAACGCCGCTGATCGTGCCGCCCGTGATGGCGACGGCGTCGGCGTTCTGCGTGGCCATCGAGCCAAGGCTGAGATTTGACCAGTAGGGCGTTCCGCCAGCACCTGCGGACGTCAGGACATAGCCCACAGAGCCAGCGCCGATCTGCGCCCAATCAGTAGCGCCACGGTACAGCATGCCTCCCTGCGCCGTGCCGATGCTATCAAGCGCAGTGGAAACCGTCGAATTGACGGGGCTGGAAGAGCTGCCCGTGAAGTTGCCCAAGAGTGTGCCGTTAGGCATCGTCGCAAGGTAATTGCTTGTCACGCTGCCGAGCGGCAGGGAAATGGTGACGGCTGTCCCAACAGTGCTGGATTGCAAGGGCGATGTGGCAGTGACAGAATAAATGCCGGTGGAAGGGAAATATGAAGAAGCAAGCGTAGCAATTTGAGCAGACGTAACCCGAACAGTAGAGCCGGATTGAACGGCTTCAAGCTGCTCGCTACCGTTGAGCGAAGTAGCCGGTGTGAGGTTCGGGATCTGTGAGGCGCTCATGTCAGCGGTCCTGTCTGCGGAACGGTCGTGTTATTATACGGCAATCCGGGATCATTGCCACCAGCATCCGCAGGAACGGTCGGGCTTGTACCCGGCTGCGTATTGAGGCCATTCGGCGGCTCGCCCGTTTGCTGCGTGACGCGGGTGTTGTAGGCCTGCGTAATGCGCGTGGCGCCCCTGATCACGGGAATGCCCGTGACCGGGTCTACCGTGTTGGTTCCCGAAGTCGTGCGCGTGTTCTGCTCCGCCGTGACGAAGTCCTGAATGCGCGGGTTCTGGATCGGGACAGGATCAGCGGGGATCACGATGGCGCGAAGCTGCTCCTGCGGGACGTCATTGCAGGGAGAGCAGACAAGCAGGCGCTTGTTGATCAGCGAGGCGCCAGCCCAGTCAAATTGCCACTTGAGATCCACATGGTTGTAGCGGAAGCCGCAGCGGTCACATATCGCATGCGCCTGCGGTGACGTTGCGCTTGTTTTGGCTCTACCGGCCTGAGAGGCATATCCCATAGGGCCTCCTTATGGCCTGTAATAGCCCGAAATCTGGGGCGATATGTATTGAGCCGCCGTCTCGACGTTCTGTTCGGCGGCGACGGTGTAGGCCTCGTCGGCCAAGGGCTTCAGCATTTGGACTTTGTCGGGGGCCCAGATGATTGCCAGTCGGGTTGCGAGGCCGTAGGCGAAAGCCTCCATCCAGAGGTAGGGGATTTCAACCTGAGTGCCGGTTTGAAACGTACCAGTCGTCGTGACGTTTTGGAAAGCGGCATCCTGTATCTGTCGAACGCGGTAATATTTGAGGTACTGCGCGCTCGTCCCGTCAGGAACCGGCCACAGCGTGACGGTCGGGTTCGGCGAGATCAGGCGGTCGAACCAGAACGTCGTCGTGAAGCCCTGCGTGTCCTTGTTCGGGTAGCTCGCGTACTCGGTGCGGCTCACCGGCAGGATGATGCGGTCGATGGGCTGCCCATTGCCGTTGTCGATGACCATGTAGGCGTCGAGCATGGTGACGGTGTTCAGATCGACGTTGTAGGTCTTCTGGCCCTGCACCAGCGGGACGCTGACAAGGTCAACCGCCCACAGGTTGACGCCCCTGTTGCTCCAGTTGGAGCAGAGCATGTTGGCGGCCATGCGGGCTGCCTCCAGATGCTCCTGAAGCAGGGACGTGTTCCTGAGCCCAATGAGATTGTACGCATAGAGCGTGATCTCGCCGAGCGACGGATTGAACGTGTAGGTGCCGCTCGTCGCCATTGGGTTTCCTTACGCCGGGCCAGCCTGAACGATACTGGCCGTGACCGCGCCGGTGCCGCTGGTGACATTGACGCAGATGGCGCGGCAGGGGACCGTGATGTTGCCGCCAGTCGATGCTGTCAGGGCGCTGAAACCCGTGGCGACGTACCATGTGGCCCCGGCGACGGTGTACCCGGCGGCATTGGGGTCATCAAGTGAATACTCAATGTTGAAGGTGGGCGTCCCGGACGTGACTTTGGCGCCAACGCCAATGTTGAAGTTGAACTGAAAGTCATCCACAACGCGAATGGGGCTGCGAATTTGCGAACCTGTGGCGGCTACGCTGATGCTACCGAGCTGCATGTTATTTCCCCTTGCTGCGGGCGGCCGCAGCGTTATCAACCAAATTTGGATAGGGACGACCGGCTGCGCGGGCGTGAGCCTTGGCGGATTGAACCTGCTTGCGGCTCAAATGCTTTTCCTTGGCGTCCTTCGGGGCGTCTTTTTCCCAAAAAGGCTTGTCCATCTCAGCAATCCCACTTCCGCAGTGACTTGTTGATGCGGCTGTCAGGATCTGCCGCCTTGGCGGAACCCGTCAGCTTGCGCTTCATGCCGGTCATTCTAGCGCAAAAACTGTCCTTGCGCGAGCCGCCCTCGGGCTGCGGGCGCTTGATGTCGTGGCCCTCGGCCTTCAGGGATGCGCGTCCTTTGGCGTTCAGCCCGCCCTCGGGGTTTTTGCCTTCCTTGCGGCTCCAAGCACCAGACATTGCAACCTCCATGCGAATGCGGGGGCACGAATGCCCCCGCAGTGAACCACCAAGCCGGGGAGGATGGCTTAGTAGTTCGAAGCCTTGCCACGGGGCGTACCGTTGCCCGACGCAGAGGACATGACGCTGCCGCCGCTCTTGCGGGGCTTGCGACCGGCATGAGCCTCAGACATGACGCCCTCAGCCTTCATGCCGACCTTGCCGCCCTTCTTGAAGGCGTCCTTGGTGTTCATGGCCTCAGAGGCCGTCTTGCTTGCGCCGCCGGAGTAAGCGGTGTGCTTCATTGCGCCGAGTTTGGGAGCTTTACCCTTCATGATCTTCTCCTATGGCTTAGGCGTTCTCAGCCTGAATGTAGCGGACGACAAGGTCGCCGACACCGGCTCCCGTGTTGGCGGACAGGACATAGAGGATGATGTCCGTGGAACCAGTGTTGGACCAGAGCGTCGTGCGAGTGGCGTCCGTGTTAGGCTGCAAGCCGTTGATGCCGATGGCGGCAACAGAACCTGCCGAGACAAGTTCAGTAGCGGTCGCAGTGGTTCCAATGCTGATGGTCGAGGCCGCGCCATTCCAAGCCACGGTCGCCAAAATCTGCATCTGAACAATATGGCTGTAGGCGGGGATGACGATTGTCGTTGCCGTCGCCGTAGCAGTGCCAGCCTGCGTGAGCGAGTAAGTCTGCGCCATCATGGCGAACCCAACGTTCTTGACCGTACCGGCAGTGGTGCCGGTCGTATTCAGGACATTGCCAGCCTTGATGGGGCCGGTGAAAGTAGAAGTAGCCATAAAGGCCTCCTGCACGATGAGATCACGCCGTCTGTGCAGCGTCCGCTAGGCCGGTCTGCGTGATCGGATGCCTAGAAAGAAGGGCGGGACCGAAGCCCCGCCCCAATGGCTTAGGTCGGGAAAGAGCCGTAAATCGAGCGCCAGTTGTAGTAACCGAAGCTGTAACGCTCATAGCCCTTGACGAGAAGATTGTCAGTTGTAAAGTCAACTTGCATATCTGTCTCGAATTTAATGCGCTCCATATAGGAGAGCCCATCAATGTTCGTGAGCAGGAACCAAGCGCGGGCAGAGGTCAGATAGTCGTTGACCATGTAGCCCTCGGGCAGGCCGCCTGCCGTGGACATGATCGCGTTCACATCATTGTCCGCCGTGCCGGGGCGCAGCTCAGTCTTGGTCAGGCGGATCGCCACCGGCTCAAGAGCGGGCGGGATCACCAGACGGCGACCGCGAGCAAACACCTTCAGACCGGCCTGATCACGGAAGTTCGTGCGGATGGCGATCATGCCAGCCAGCAAGGTGCTTTCGTTCAGGTCGTTGGTGGTGGAGTTCGAGATCGTCGTGCCATCAATGGGATGGCTCGCCGAGACGAGGGCCACGCCGTCACCACCAACCGCCGCGTTGTAGGTCGTCGCGGTGTTGAGGATGTTGGCGCCGTAGATTTCCTTGGTCTGGGCAAAGGACTGCGTCAGGCCGAGGTTGGAAGGAGCAAACTGGCTCTTGTAGAGGTTGTCGTCGATGGCCTTGCGAGTGATCGCATAGCCAAGGCCGATTTCCGTGTGCTCCTGATTGTACACGAAACGCTCGCCGGCGCCGTTGTCGAACGCGGTCTGGCCGCCTTCGGTCTTGAGCTGGGCGTAGCCCAAGAAGCGCATCTCAGCGGTGCGCTCCAGAGCCATCTTGGAGTCGTGCTTGGTGAAGATCTTGTCGTACTGCGACGGGATCTGCTCGTACTGACCTTCAACGCCCCGGAGGCCGGGGAGGAGAAGATCTTTGATTGCTGAAAGATTAACAGCCATTGATCCAACTCCTGATTAGGTTCCAAGAACGCCGGACTTCATCGCCGTGTTGTTGAACGAGACGATGATGCGGTTATAGGCGGCGGTGTAGTCGTTGCCGGGGATGGACTGGAGCGGGTTCGATCCGTCCGGGGCGTAGTTGGCGAGGCCAATCACGCGGAAGGGATAGGTCGCCGCAGTGCCCATCACGCTGGTGCTGTCAGCGTAGGCGGTCGAGAGGCCGGTAGACACGTTGCCGGGCGTGGTGCCAAGGGTGTTCGTGTTTGAGCCAGTGCCCGTGCCATACGCCACGCCGATGTTCTCGCCGATGTTGGCAACGCCAACCGCAGTGGAACCAGCCTGAACGATGAACTTCGCATTGGGGTCGGTGATAACATAAGCCTCAACGCCCGCAGCGGAGTTCACGTCGCCGACGCCGGGGAAGTAGTTCGACCAAGCGGTGCGCTTCTGGCTCACCGAGAGGTACTTGCAGCCGATGAACACGCCGACGAGGACGCCGGAGCCAGCCGCAGGGGTGTTGGTGGTGCTGTTGGTGCCGAGCTGGCAGATATAGCCCGTGCTCAACTGGGCGACGGGGTCGCCGGAGAAGATCTGGGGGTTGGTGCTGCTCGTGGGCGAAATAGAAAGCGCGACCTGCTCATAGGTCGGGGCAGATCCAGTGCCGCTGTACTGCTGAAAACCGTTGGGCGCATTGGTATTCGCCATGACGGGTTCTCCTTTTTACGGGAAAAGCTCGTCATCTCACACCGGGGAGACTCGGAAGCCGGGGGTAGCGAACCTCCCGCGCCGGGGGGAGGTAAGGCACAAGGTGACCTTGAAGAAGCATAATATACACATTTGCAACAAAAGAAAAGGGGCGCACTGGGCGCCCCAATTCCGGTCGATAACTTTGCCTTTTTAGGGGTGAGTTTTCACCCGTTACAGATCCTCGGGGATCGGCATGTCGAACGTCTTCTTGATGTTCGGGCGGACGCGGGGGTCGTCGCGGGTGAAGGTGCCGTCCGGCGCCCCGGCGATCTGGGCCTCCTTGATGCGCACCTGCTCGCGGGCGCGGCGCAGATCAATGCGGCGGACCTCCTCCGAGATCTCGGACGGACGCTCCATGAGGAGCATGCCCTTGCGCTCAATGGTGTTCCTTTCCCACGTCGAAGGCATCATCTGCGGGTGGCGGCTGGCCGGAACCACTTCCCAGCCTTCACGGGCAAGCTGCACCGCATAGGCCGGATCTTCTTGGTTCCAGATCGTGTGGCGCTTCCACTCGTAGGTCCAGCCATCAGGGACGATGCCCCTCGGGATGTAGAACTCGTCCGTCCCCTCGTCCATGCCGCCGTTGTCGCCACGGATCTGGGCGGCACGGGCTGCGGCGCGGGCGCGGGGATCTTCTTCACGAGGCTCGGGGCGCGGGGCTTGGCGCGCAATTTCGGGGACGGCTGTCGCCGCCTTTTCGGCGAGGGCCCGCTGGAATTTTTCGCTCATTGCATTCTTCCTTCCTTCTTGAGGAGCATCTTGTTGTCGTAGTATTGCTTCTCGGTCATGCCGAGGTCGCGGGCGGTTTCCTTCTCGTCCTTGGACAGCGTGTAGCCGTTGGGGCGAGAGCCTGTGCCGGTGCCGCCGCGCGACACGGGCGCCGCCGGGGGAGCGTAGCGGCGCTGCGTCACCTTGGCGGCGCTGGCCATTGCGTCTTCATCCTGCTCCACCGGGGCCCGGCTCCTGATGCGGAGTGTGTCCTCGATGGTGGCGAAATAGTCGTCCGTGTCCGGCTGGAGCCCATCGGCTACGGCCAGATTGTGGGCGGCGACCATCTTCTGGTACATGCGCGCGTCAGTCACGCACTGCGGATTGCGCCGCACCCAGTCAGCCGAGCGGGGCGAAAGCTGCGAGGCCAGCTCCTCCACCGGGTCAGAGCGGCGCGCAGGCTCCTGCGCAACGATCTTGGGGGCGCTTTCCATGTGCGCCCGGCCCCGTTCCAGCTCCATGAGCTTTGCCGAGTTCATCGACAGGCCCTCTTGGATCTCCGCCGCCTTGGTGTAGTCGCCAACCGACAGGGCCTCGCTGTAGCTATACTTGAGGAGGTCGTTGTTGCGCTTCACCGTGTCGATGGCGTTGCGAACGAGCTGCAAGTTGGTGTCCTGCACCTCGTTCTTGGCCTCTGCGGCGGTGTAGTAGGCCATCTTGGCCTGCTTTTCCGCCTCAATACGGCCCATCCGCTCCTGTTCGAGCTTCAATTTCAGCTCTTGGATGCCGTCCTCGGGCTCAAGGGCCTCATTTTCAACCCTTTCGGGCGCGTCTTGGGCCTTTGCGACCTCAACGTCGTCAATTTTGCCATCTTCTGGCTTGTTTTCGATGTCTGACATGGAATTTCTCCTCAGTAGACGCTGTCGGGGTGCGGGATGCGCCCCTTGATGATGGCATCATCGAACATCCGACACAGGACACCATTGACTGTGATGTTCCAGCCATCGCTCGGGCGGAAAACGACCCAATCACCGACCTTCAAGTTGAGGCCGTTGAACCATTTGCCATCACTTTCCACAAAAGCGGTCGGGCCGGTCTTGATGATCAGGCCAACCTTGGACTGGTAACGGTCCTCGTCACGGGCCTTGTCCGTCATGATGATGCCGCCCTTGGTTTTTTCGGGGCGGATGTAGACGGCGACGAGAACATTTGTATTCAACAACTCAATTTCGCTGATGTCCCCGAGTTCGTCGAGCAACGCCTGCTTCGGATCGACCTCGTGGCTCATCGCGATCTTGTGGTGTGCGGATACGTTAGACATAAACCCCCTCCTTACTGGCCGCGTTCCTTGCGGTTACAGATCGTTGTTGCCTCGCCACAGAACTCAAGAGCCATGCGGAGACCGGCGATAATTCCTACTTGGTGACGGTAGGTTGGGAAATCAATCGTGCCTAAGCCGGTGGAAAGGTTTTCCTTCCGGTCATCAATGGCGTCGTCGATTAATTTCTTCAGTTCGCGCTCAAAGAGCGTGTTGAACGTGAGCATAGACCCCTCTTTGCTCCCCCTCGATGTGATTGGGACGGCTGGCAGAGGGGGTCAAACCAGCCGTCCCGTTTCCGCAGGTAGTACCGAGCTACCCGCGAAAATCCTTACGCCTTGCGCTTCTGGATCTCGGTCTTCTCCAGACGGCCCTTGCCGCCGCCGGAGCCCGCGTCCATGTCCTTGTAGGACCTATAGACCTTGCCGCCAGCCTTGCGGCCCATCGGGGGCATGCCGGGAGGGCCAGCGGGACCGGCGGGGCCGGGCATCGGCATGGGCATCGGCATGGGGGGCGGTGCGCCACCGGCGGGAGGCATGCCCATCGGCACGGGGACGCCGCCGGGACCGGCGGGGCCACCCGGAGGCATCGGCATGCCGGGCATGGGAGGCTTCTGGCCAGCGTTGATCATGATGTTGATGTGGGTCTTGCCCTTGCCAGCCTTGCCGCCGGAAGCGAGCCCAGACGGCTTGCCGTCGCCCATGTTCGGCATCATCGGGGCGGGCATGGCGGGAGGAGCCGCGACCGGCATCTGATCGGGGGAGCCCATAGCGCCGCCGTAGAACTTGCCGACGCGGGCGCCGGGCTTCACCATCTTTTTGATGAGCGCCTTGTCCTCGGCCTCGTCGTCATGGACTTCGCCGCCCTTCTTGTAGTTCGCCGCCTTGCCGCGCGTGGGCTTGGACAGATCCTGATCGTGCTTGGCGATCTTTTTCTGCTCGGGGAGGCCAACGCCGGGCTTGCCGTCCGGCATTTCCATCGGGCCGAAATTGACCTTGCCGCCAGCCTTGCGGGCCTTGCCGCCAGCCTTGCGGTTGATCGGGTTCATGCGCTCGCCCTCGGTGCGGGCCTCAGCGGCGCGCTCGGCGCCCATGCGGTCCATGACGGCTGCGGCGCGGGCCTTATCGGCGGCGGACATATCAGACACGGGCGCCTGACGGGCCGAGCGGCTGATCATCTCGCTGCGGGCGGGCATCTTGCCGACGACCGGGTTGCGGGCGAGGAGACCGGCGATACCGCCCTCATCCTTGCCGACGCGGCCACCCTTCTTCAGGGCCCCGACGTGCTTCTTGCCCTCGCGCTCCTCGTTCGCTTCCTTCTGGTTGCGATTGATGAGGCTGTCGGCGGTGATGGCGCGGCCACCGGACTTGCGGGGCTTGCGGCCAGCGTGGGCCTCCATCTTCTCGCCCTCGACCTTGCCGCCCTTCTTGTAGGCGCGCTTGGAGATCGGGCGCATGCCCGTCTTCACGTCCGCGTCGAGCGGCTCGGAGGGTGACCAGTTGGAGCTGTCAACCTTGCTATCCTTCTCGCCAGACAGGCGCTTCGCCTTGCCTTTCATGGCCTCTCGGGCCTTTTTCGCCATCTCGTACATGCTTCTACTCCTTGGAGTTTCCGGGCGTCCCCGTGGCCACAATTACGGGAGTGGCGTACCGTTACAAAGAAATATCACTCTTTGTCTTTTTTAACCACTTCACGCGCAATCATGACGGCGCGAAGGATCTTGTCGATGTCCCTTCCTGTCAATTGGCTGACAGTTCCGCCGCTTGCAAACTTGGTTCGAGCGGCGTGGGCAAGGGCGCCAGCGTTTGCGGGGCCACCGAGCGCGCCCGCATTGGAGGCAATCGTGTTTTCCACGGCGGAGCTTTGTGACGGCTGGTTCTGGGAAGTGCTCTGGGTGCCAGCCGCCTGCGCCGCAGCCTGCTGCTGGAGAGCCGCGCTGTAAGCGTTCTGCGTCGGGTTCTGCCCGGTCTGGCCGCTGTAGCGGGACATGACGTCCGGCGGGATTTGCTGGCCGGGGTAGTTGCCCTGCCCAGCAAACTTGCCATTGGAGCCTGAAGCGTAGGACGGGTCCGCAGCCGCAGGCTGGGGCGAGCTTGTCGCCCCCTTGGTGCCGCCATTGAGCGCCGGGTTGGCGTTGTTGCTTGTCTGTACGCTGCCGCCCATAATTAGCCCTTACTGCTCAACAGTGGTTGCCACCACAAGGAGGCAAGTATACACTGAAACGATATTCGTTAAATGCCCCCTATGGAGATCAAGATGACAGAGCGTGAACCGTTCACCGAAGCTGTTGCCGATAGCCTTTCCGAAGACATAATGGCGTCAGTTGCTGACATACTTTTCGCCGGTGGGCTTCTTTCCCCCGGAGGAGATCATGGATTTCTCCAAACCTCCCCCGCTGTTTCAGCCGCGATTGCCTCAATTGAGCGGACCCTTGCTCAATTGAAAGATTTCACGGTTCAAAACTGACTTCGCCACCTTGGCGCCAGCCAAAGATCCGCTTGTGCTCTTCCTGTTGCTTCATCACGCGGTCAATCATTTCCGCGTCGATTTTTTGCGCCGGGAATTGAGTCAGCATTCCCCACTGAGCTTTTGACCATTGCTTGGGGTCATGCGCAGCCGGATTAAGCTTGTCCCACCAATCGCTCCAAATATCCTTAACATGAACGGAACTTGGAAGCCCGCCAAGATATGCGCCTGACTTGGGTGCTGCCATTGATCCTGTGTAGTTGCTGTGAGGATACGACGGATTTTCGACCAGCCCGCCACGCGGGTCAAGTTCTGATACGGAATAGCCAGCACGAAGGCGCGGATTGCCAAAAAGGCGCGGTTCAGTGATCGCAAACCTTGTTTGGCCAACATCGGGGAACCCGGCTTTCTGTTGGCCCGCTAAATCAAGGATTTTTGCAAGTTGCTTGCGATCCACCAGATCAAGGGACTGCATAAAATCTTCGGCTTTTTGTGTTTTCATAATCCCCGGCCAACCGGGAAAATTCTCTGCCATCCTTGCATCTACGTCAGCAATTGATGCCTTCGTAATTTTTGAGCCGGGGATTTGGCGCAGCATTGCCTGATAGAACATGTCGGCAGAGTCCGCCGCCTCCGGCGACATGGTGGTATGAATGCCGACAACACGTTCGCCTTCAGGTATCCTCCGCTCCAGCGAGTTCATATAGGTTTGGGCTTTGTCCTTCATGGACGCCCAGCCAGCAGGACCCGACCCGCGACCGGCGGGACCACGAGGAAAATCGCCGCCGCCCTCAGTGTAGAGAGGGCTGCTCAATTTTTTCCCGCCAATTTTATGGATGATGGAGCCGCTGGAACTCATGTCGCTGAGAAGCGGAACGGCCCACGCGCCTTCAAGGTTCTCTATGGAAAGCGGCTTATAGGGCTCGTTAAACCCGGGTATTTTTTCATGCCCAACGCTCATTTCTTCAAACGGGATCGCGCTTTTAACCTTCGAAAGTACCGGGACATTGGCCGCAAGGTAGGGGTCTTTGGCTAATATGTCGGCGCCCGTGCGAGTGACGGCTTTGCCGGTCGGCGCAAAGTGCGGCATGAAAGTTTTCAGCTTTGAAAGATCTGCCGCCTCGGCGCTGCCGACCGGGTTGAACTGGCTGACGAAGTTCATGGCGCGTTCAACAAGCCCCGGCTCGTCGCTGGGCTCACGGGCCTCGGGGATCGCCACCGAGCCCATCGGATCGACGTAGCTGCCCTCGTCACCGGCGAAGTGGCGCCGGACGGCGTGGAGGGCATGATCAATGACCTCGCCCCCACGGGCGTGGGCGGACTGGCCGCGCAGGATGCTCTCGCGCATGGCGGGGGTGATGGTGATGCCCGGCGCCTCAAACGGCGGGTTGTTGTGGCCTGCCCCGCCTTTTGGCGGCAGCATCACGTCGGTGTAACCGACCCTTGCCGAAGGATCATGCTTTTTGATCAATTCCTGAAGGCGCTTGGGCACGATCTTGTCGTAATACCCCTTCATGCCTTCGCCGCCCATTTCAAGGTCTTGGCCGGACAGGACACGGAAATCACCATTCCGGCTGCCTTCGTTGGCCATTATTTTTTCGGCAACGTCCTTGCCCAGCATCGACTGAAGTTCCTCGATGGACAAATTCGCCTTTTCAAGGTGGTCAAGGTTCTGACCACTTTTAACCGGGATGACGGAATAGGTTCCGTCAGGTTCTTTGAGGTATTTGATTTCATCGACGTGACTGCTCAAGCTGTACCGCTTTGCCTGTTCGGCGCCCGGCGTCCAAACGAGCTTGTCGTACCCACCCTCAGCCGCCTCCTTGAGGGCGCGCTTCAGGGCAAGGTCAGTCCATTCGTTGGTCTTGGTGACGTAGGGGCCGGGAGCAACACCGTGTTCGGGAGGACGCTTTGACCAAAGGTCGCGGACGGCGTCATTCGTGTCGATCATGCGTTGTGCGCTGGCTTTGAACTCGGGGTTAGCATTGAGCGCATCGCTGACCATAGAATGATGCTCAAGCTCTCGGCGCTCATACGCCATCGGGCTTTCTTTGCCGGGCTGAAAACGCTCAAGCGGCGGGATTTCGCTTTTGATGCGGTCAACCAGAGCGTGATGAGCTTGGCGAGCATCCGTCGCTACGCTATTGGCCTTTGCAACAGAGTTTTGCCAATTTTCAAAAGCTTTTGGATCGGCAAACCCGCTTTCGCGGCCTTTTTGGCCCCAATCGCTTTGGATCTCTTCGACGTGCAGAACCTTTTCGCCGTTTGGCCCGGTGCGGTCGGTAAACCGCAGATGGGCAATGACATCGGGCTCATTCCAGTGCTGGGACTTGAAGACCCCGGAGTCGCGCGCAAACGATCTGGCGGCCTGTTCCGCATCGTTTTTGGTGTAGTAGTCCCGATACTTCCCGTCAGGCCCTTCAAAGCCGAAGCGCCCGTACTTTTCTTGGACATTCGGTTCCCAAGTGGATGGTAGCTTTAACCGCACTTCGCGATAATTTTCGCCGCCGGGCAGAACGTATTCGCCAAATTTGGTTGGCGAAATTGACTGCCTTTCTGACCAATCTTTTAGCTCGCCGTCGCTGATAGGGTGGCGGTTCGAGCTTACGATGAACTTGTCATACAGGTCGTTGTAATTAGCTTTGAACTCCTCGTCAGAAATTGGAGTGCGAACGCCGCCAGACACGCGCTCCTCAATCTGCGGCATGCTTTTTTGGAAGTGCTGGGCCAGATCTTCCTGCGTCACGCTCGGGCGCGAGGCCCACTCAGGGCTCAGGACCATCGTGCTGTCCATGTCCTTACGCATGGAGCCAACGGTGTTCTCATACAGGCGCTTGGCCTTGGACTCGGGCGACTTCGGATCAAGCAGCGCCTGAGCAAACTCGGGAGAGCCGGGGTTAAGCGCGTCCATCGCCTGCTTGGCGGCTTCAATCTTTGGCGCGTATTCGCTCTCGATCATCGTGCGCTTGGCGAGGGTCGCCGTCTGGTCAACCATGCCGGAGTGGTACAGCTCCTCGGGCTTCACCGCCGCCCGGCGGAGATTTGAAAGCATCTGCTCAGGCGTCCCCTTGGCCTGCGACAGGCCGCGCGCCGCCTCAGCCCCGTGGCTGTAGAACCCCAGCGGCGACAGCTCGCGGGGGATGGCCATACGGGCGACTTCCATCGCCTTGGACAACTTGCTCGCCTCGGCGTCCTCGGGCGCCAGCATGGCACCGGCAGCGGTGGCGGCGCCTGCGGCTGCGGGCGAGGGCATGCGGACCCTGTCCCACGGCTCGGTGGCCATCCGCTCCAGACTGCCCGCCTTGGCGAACGGCGTGACCATGCCACGGACGCCGCCGGTGAGGGCGGTGTCGGCGACCATCTCGGCTTCCTGCGCCTTCTTTAGGTCGCCTGTGTATTGGAGAATGGGATCGCGCACCAGAACGCGCTCCATGCCGGTCAGAGGCGACATGATCATGCCGAGGGCGCCACCGGCCATGCCGAGCGCCCCAGAGCCGTAGTTGCCCTCCTTGGCGGCCTTCCAGCCCTCGCTCATGGACTGGGCGTTTTCATCAGCCGCTTCGCCCCACCGCTTCAGGAACGTGCCCTGACGGCGATGCGGCATGTACCTTTCCCAGTTCGTGGGCTGCGCGGACATGGTTGTCTCGCCCTTGGGCAGATCTTCAACGCCCAAGTTGCTGACTAGGCGCTCGCCCTCAGTCATGGCCTCGTGGGGCCATTTGGTTTCGGGCGCGGGCTGGCGGGCGGCCTGCCGTGCAACGCTCTCGGGCGTTGGCATGTAGGAGAAGGCTGGAGGCGCGGGCGTGGGCTCCCGGCCCGATCCGCCAGCCTCGTCGGCCACGGGGGCGTTGCCACGGTAGATCGTCAGCGGGCGGGGCTCTTCGGGATCGACGTAGCTGCCGTCCTCGCCGTCGAAGTGGCGGCGGACGGCGTGGAGGGCGTGATCAACCGGATCATCCATGTCACTGCTCCGTCAGCGGCTGCTCGTTGCCCTCAAGGCGCTGGATCATATCAGGCGCGATCAGGCTCTGCATGATCGGGAGCCCCTGCGGGTTCTTCGCCATGTCCTCGGCCAGCCGCACCGCCGCCAGACGCTCGCGGCTCTCGCGGTCGCGCTTGCGGTTCATGGCGTCCATCATAGAGTCCTGTTGCTTCTCCTGAAGCTCCTGCTCCTTGATCTTCAGCTCGGCCATCTTGATCTGGTCCTCGATGCTCGGGGGAGCATTGGGGTCAGCCTGCGGCTTGTCGCCCTGCGCCTTGGCCATAGCCTCGGCGGCCTTGACCTTGACCATCTCGGTCTTGGCGTCGGCCTCCTGCTTCTTGATGCCGACCATCGCCTTGGCGTACTCGACCTCTGGCGGGGGCTTGGCGGACAGGGACGCCGGGGGCACCATGAACTGTTGCGGGTTCGACCAGCCCATCGCCTGCAAGGCTGCGGTGTCGATGGCGATGGGGTCGTACAGACTGGGGTTGCCCTGCTGAAGCTGCTTCAGGCCCATGATCTTCATCATGCGCTGCGCCTGAGAGGCCGTGTTCGGGTCGGCCTGCGGCGTCAGCTCGCAGTCACTGAGCGCGGCCAAGAAGGTCTGCTCGTCCCACTGGTAGGCGGGCTTGCGGTTGCGCTGCCAGAAGCTCTCGGGATGCTCTTGGAAGCACCGCACCAGAAGGCGGAACTCCTCGGCCTGCGCCGAGTGCATCCGCTTGTGGACGGCGTTCAGGACCTTGGTGGCTTGGTCGATCATGGCCAGCGTCGTGCCGACCGGGGCGTCTGCCCGGCCCTCGCCGACCTGCATCTCGCTTGTGCCGCCGACGCGCATGCCCGTCTCGGCCATGTTGGCGACGAGGCCCATGAGCGCCTGACCGGGCTCCTTGTAGGGGAGCGCCATGATGGCGTCCTTGATCGGGGCGCCGCCGGTCTTGATCAGGGCCCCGCCGCCGGGCGGGACGCGGAAGATGTTGGTGTTCTGGCGCCCGCCAGCGTCCGAGTAAAGGAAGCCGGGGAAGTTCGCATACATGCCCGCATCGAGCATCTCGCGCCACGCCGCCGTGATGGCGTTGGTGGTGTTGCCGAGGATGTGGAGCAGGCCGATGTCGTAAAAGCCGAGGCCCGGCACGAACGTGTACTTCACGAAGTTTGTTCGCGCCTCGGGGAGGTCGGCGTCATCTTCGTCAAAGTTGCGGACGATGGAAAGAATTTCGCGGGAGGACAGGTCGATGGTGACGCGGTAGGGCACCTCAAGGCCTGACACCTTGCCCTTGTACTTGTGTTCGAAGCCGGGGATGTCCAGCTCGCAGTAGCACTCGTATATTTCGCGGTCGCGGTCCTCGGGGCGGAAGCTGCCCGCCGAGATCCCCTGCACCGAACGCTCCTCGCGCTGGGCGGAGTCGAGGTCCTGCTCCTTGGCCATCGGCAGGTCAACGTCGCGGTAGACCCCGAGGATCTGGAGGCGCTTGACGGTCGATGACCGCATCATCGAGCGGTGCGTGATGCGCTTGGCGTTGCTCAGGTCGGTCGCGGCGTTGTTGACGATCAGGTCGTCGGCATCGACGCTCTCGGACACCGGGCGCCCGCGCAGGGGGCAGAAGTAGACCTTCTTGAAGCTGGTGCCGCCGAAGCCGAGCATGAGCAGCATGCGGTCGGTGTCGGGGTAATACTCGGCGGCGGTCGTCGTCAGGTAGTGGTTGAGGTCCGTCTCCAGCGCGTCGGCGAGGCGGTCCTCCTGAAGGCTTCCGTTGTTGTTGTCGTCCCGGACCTTGACCGGGCCATCGGTCGGGAGCAGCTCGGAGCGGGCGTTGGCCTGAAAGCGCAGGACGGCCTCGAGCAGGAGCGGGTGCCGAACTTTTGACATCCCCTCGACCGGGGCGCCGTCAGCCGAGCCACCGAGGCCGGGGATCTCCAGCTTCAGGCCGAGCAGCTTGATGCCGGTCGCGCGGCCCTCAATCCACTCCTTGCGGCTCTCGATGTCGTCGGAGATGCCGCGCAGGAGGTCGTCGGCGATCTGGCCGAGCGCGCCTTGGTCGATGTCCTCGACGAGGTTGTCGAACCAGCCGCCGGGCTTGCGGGAGGTTTCGCCGAACAAGCTCTTGCCGTCGATGCTGATCTCGACCGAGCCGTCTTCATGCTCGATGCGAAGGACGGGCTCGTCGCTTTCGTCGGCGCCGACCATCTCTTCGGCCTCGGTAATGGCCACGTCAGGCATCCGCGTCTCCAATCCGGGGAGGCGGATGTTCGGGTTTACGAGGCCGGGCAGCGGCATGTTCAGCCCTCTTTGGACAGCATCAGCTCGATCTCATCGACAAAGCGGCGGAGACCTTCTTGCGCGGCAAGTGTATCAGACGTGGCGTCTATCGTATAGACGCGCACATAATCGTGGGGCTCGTCGCCCCAGACCTCCACCCGGAAGCTGCCCATGCCGATGGCGGTGGGCTCACGAAGGGCATCGACGATGGCGCGGGCGGGGATCATGGCGGGCCTCAGATTGGGTAAAGGGCGGATGGGGCGGCGCCGACATGGCGGCGCCCGGCGTCGATCTCAGCCATACGCTCAGGCGCTCGGACGAGCAAGCCCGCCTCGCGCAGGTGGCGCAGGGCTTGGCTGACGGTGTCCACCAGATCGTCGTTCTTCCCCTTCGGGAAGACCTCGCACTGCTGGATGACCTTGTCTGCCCAGCTCCTGTCGGGGGCGTAGATGATCCCCTCGCTGAACAGGTGCTGGATTGAGTAGACCCGCGCCAGCTTGTCGAGCGACTTGGGGTCGATGATCTGGACGGCCCAGTCCTCGTTCCCGTGCAGGCGCCGGATCTCCTGCGCGACGGACAGGCCGGAGGCCTTGCCCTCGACGAGGAGCCTGTCCACCTTCCACTTGCGGCAGGACGCGGCCACCTTAGCGACGAGGTCGGACAGCTCCAGCTTCTCCTGCCACGCGGCGATCAGCATCACGCGCGGGACGCTCTCGGGATTGTACTCCAGCATGTCGCGGATGCGGACGCCCTCGTCGAAGCGGGCGGCCTCCTCGGCGTTGTTCTTCCTCGACCCGCGCGCGTTGACGAAGGCGTCGGCCCGCATGGTCGAGATGTCGCCCGAGAAGACGCCCCATATCGTGCAGGCCGAGTAATCGTTCTCCTGCTTGGCCGTATATGCTGTGTCCAAGCTGGCGAGGATGAAGTCGAAGGGCGGGAAGGCCTCCTCCATCCATGTCTCCCACCACTGGGCCTTGAGGACGCCTCCGCCTCGGGGCGCCGGTTCCTGCTGGAACTGGCCCGCCGTGGCGTAGGGGCCCATGACGCGGCTGTCGCGCTCGACGACCTCCTCGGGGAAGCGGGCGGGGAACAGAAGCTCGCCGTCGCTCTGGCGCGGGTCCTCGATGCCGAGCATCGTGGGCCGGGCCCGGAGAGGGTCGTACTTCATCGG
>CANBWJ010000129.1 GCA_947373115.1 Opitutia bacterium
GCAACCACTCAATATGTGGTTGGTGTAGCTGCGGCTGGCTCCAATCAAACACCTACTGTTTCAACAACATCAGCGGTCTATTTCACGCCATCAACTGGGGACTTAAGTGCTGTCACGCACACAGGCTCATCCGATGAGCGACTGAAATCAAACTGGGCTGATTTAAATATCAATTTGATTGATCAATTGGCGACAGTCAAACACGGTACTTACGATCACATCAACTCAACTGCCCGTCAAGTTGGCGCTTCGGCTCAAGATATCCAGAAGTTTTTACCTGAAGCAGTTGCTGAAAAAGAAGATGGCATGTTGTCATTGGCATATGGCAATGCGGCTTTGGTAGCATGTATCCAACTCGCACAACGAGTTATTAACCTTGAATTGGAATTGAAAAAGTTGAATGGAGAAAAATGAAAAGCAAAGAATTGTATGGACTTGACATAGCAACGCAATGGGAAAAAATCTTAGATATTCATGTACTAAAACTTGCCAAAGAGCATCATCCTGATTGGTATCGTTGGCGACTGACCAACAACTTTGAACGTGCAGTATTTCTCAAGGGCGATCAAGTCCACGTTAGAGAAGCTGCTCGATACATGTGGGCAAACCAACAACTGTATGGCAATTCATTGTTGGAAATTGGTTGCTCCACCGGTTATGGTACGCAATTCTTCCCTCAACAAATAAATTATCTTGGATTTGATTACGACCCCATCATTATTAATGTGGCAAAAGAACAAGATTGGGGCTTGAAGCGATGGTTTGTACATGCAGACATCAATACCTATGAACTGTTAGAACATGAAACTATTTTGGCTTTTGAGGTCATTGAGCATTTAGACAATGGCCTTGAAGTTGTTGAAAGACTTAAACAACATTGCAAGCGATTGCTGATTAGTGTTCCGCATAATGAGCCTGTTGGTTTTTGGGGTGAACATCATAGATTGCATGGTTTGACAGAAAAAGACTTTGTCGGTTTTGACTTTGCTTATGTGTCTGAACATGGAAAATGCACAACCACAATGGAACCTGTCAGTGAGACAAACCGTTGCAATCTGATGCTTTGTAGGTGGGACAATGAATAAGGTACTTTGCTCTATTGCCACCAGAGGCAGATACTTCACCACCTTGCCATTGGTTATTCAAGCTGTAATGAACCAAACAAGGTTGCCAGATAAGCTGATGATCTTTGATGACAATGATGAGCCCAAGGATTTGCGGGAAGAGCCGCTTTATCAAAATCTTTTCTATGTCCTGAAATGCAAAGGCATTGATTGGGAATTTGTATTTGCTCCAAAAAAAGGGCAACATCACATCCATCAGATGGCAAACACAATGGGTTATGAATTTGTGTGGCGTGTCGATGATGACGCTGTGCCCGAGCCAAATGTTCTTGAAACGCTTTGTAGACACGTTACTCATGATGTTGGCGCTGTAGGCGGGACAATCATGAACCCTCCGCTTGTTCCTGAAATCCTGAATTCAACAGGTTTGATTGCCAATATTGAGCGTGAGCCAAACATTCAATGGGGCTTGATCAAAGAAAAGAAACAGGTCGAGCATCTTTACCAATCGTTTCTTTATCGTGCCGGTGTTCACGATTACAACCTTGCCTTGTCCAGAGTAGCTCACAGGGAAGAAAGCTTATTTACCTATGGGCTGCATCAAAAGGGATGGAAATTGTTTGTCGTGCCCAATGCAATTTCATGGCATTTGAAAGATGCTCATGGCGGTATTCGAGTGGAAAAAGATCCATCACTCTACTTTCATGATGAGCAGATATTTAAAAACCATGTGGCTATGGCAAACGGCAAGATTGTGGTGCTGAATTGCGGCTTGGGTGACCACATTGTGTTCAGCAAGGTTTTGCCCAAGATCAAGAATGCACGGGTATTTACTTGCTATCCAGATGTCATCCAAGGCGAGTCAATAGCCACCGCCATGTCTTTGTATGGCGACATTGAACAATGGAACATCTACAAAAAGATGGATCAATGGAAGTGGACAGGAAGTCTGCAAGAGGCTTTTGAAAGGATGTACCTGTGATCATCATCCATCCCTTTTCCAAAGCTTTGCCATCAGGCAAGGTAAACCCTAAGAATTTTCCATATTGGCAAACATTGATTGCCATGATTGATGAGCCCATTGTTCAAATTGGCGTGACCGGCGAAAGGCGATTGGTCGATGATTTCAGATGTGATCTGTCTATTGCCGAACTCCGCAGCCTGATTCAGGAATGTCGGACATGGGTGGGTGTGGACAGTTTCTTTCAGCACCTTTGCTGGACAGAGAACAAACCAGGCGTAGTGCTGTGGTCAGTGTCTGATCCACTGATTTTTGGGCATCCGGAAAACACAAATTTGCTCAAAGACCGGTGTTTTTTGGCTCCAAACCAGTTTTTGTGGTGGGAAGCCACCGAATTCAACATTGACAGCTTCCTGCTGCCGGTGGAAATCATCCCTCACATACAAGCCAAAAACCTCTAGAATCAACGGGATACGACCGAGGAACACTATGTCTGATTACACTCGTCTGCGAACCCCGTTCCTGAACATGAGTTTCACACCCGATGTGCCCAGCAATGCTTTGGGGCCAAACGAGTACAACAGCGGTTTAAACGTAGAAGCAGATGTGCGTGGCATCAAAAAAATAAATGGCGAACAGTCAATTCTGGATCAGATCCCAGGCCACACAATATTTATTGAAGGCAACTTCCGCACACAAGCCACTTGGATTTACATTGCAGCTACCCGTGAGGGAAAGTGGTATCAGATTACAGCTTTGGGCATTACCAACATAACACCAGGCTTTGGAGCCAACCCCAATGCTGCCCTGTCTGGCTACAACGATGACTTAAACATTACGACATCATGGGTTGGAGGTGTGTTCTTTATCAATGACACATTGCGTCCACCGATGTATTACCGCCCGACCGACACTGAAATTCAAATTTATGACTCAGCGCCGGACAATTTTGTTTGGAATTACGGCACAAGCGTGGTGGCAACCCGTGCGGCGTTTGTTCGCAACTTCTGTTCACCCAATGTTGGCAACATCCTGATTGCTGGCAACCTGACCGAAGATTTGGATACCAGCGTCACCGTCAATTACCCAACGACCGTCAGATGGTCACAAGCATTTGCAAATACCGGTGTTCCAGCCACTTGGGAGCCGACCTTGACCAACATTGCCAACGAACAAGAAGTGCCTGTGCGTGGCCCGTTGATTGATGGCTTTTTCTTGGGCGGCAACTTCTATGTCTGTTCGTATTGGGACACCGTAGTGTTTAGCCCTATCGCCTACCAAAGCAGCACCGCCCCAATTTTTGGAGTGCGCCTGTTTAATCAAGGCCGTGGCTTGCTGAACAACAATTGCTGGGCCAACACTGACCAGTTTGTTTATGGCATCGACAGCCGTGATATTTGGGTGTTTGACGGTTCTAATTTCAGTTCTTTGGGCAACCAAAAGGTCAGAAATTATTTCTTTGCCAACCTTAGCCCAACCTATCAAGACCGTTTGTTTGTGGTGAACAACACACAAAAATATCAAATTGAGATCTATTACCCTGATCTCAACAGTACTGGCTGGTGCAACAAGATGCTGTCATGGCGGTATGACCTCAATGTCTGGAATGCTCCAAAAGACGTTCAGGGAGCCTGTAACGCCTGTGAAGCGCCTGTGTACAACTCTGATGAGGGCGACTTCATGTACGCCTCAAGATGCGTCACCTACGGTGTGGGCGGCGTGTCCAGCGCCCAAATGGTTCAGACCGGTCAAGGTAATTCGTTTGATGGCGCACCAATTCCTGCGTTGTTTGAACGCAACAACGTGGTTTTACAAACAGACAAAGGGCCAGTTCCTTACAGTTCCAAGGTGTACATCCACCGAGCCCTGCCAGAAATTGCTGGAACTGGAACGGTTGACATTACCCTTGGCGGGGCAAACTCAACGGCTCAAGACCCAACCTATGGTCAAACAGGTCATGTTGCCATAGTGACCGACAATCCTTGGGTGACTACCCAGCAGAATTCTGTGCGTACCGTGTCCATCAAGGTTGAATCCAATGATGCAACAGATGCATGGAATTTGACCGCTATGAATTGGCAAGCCAGTGTTGTTGAGGATGCGTTCTAATGCCGTTTTTACTTGACGGCAACCCTACGCCATCAGAGATTTCTGAGGCGATTAACTACATCTTGGCAAATCTAAGCCCTCAGACACCGCCTGGGCAATACGTTGTTAACAACAATCCAGAAACAGGCTTTATTTCCAATTCTGTTGGCACTTTGCTTCAGTATCAATATCGGTACTTAGATGTCAAATATGCGGATAACCCTGCTGGTCTGAATTTTTCAGACAACCCTTATGGCAGACTGTACTTTGGCATTTACAACACTAATACGGTTACCGAAAGTGTTGATCCAAATCAATACACATGGTTTCAAGTCACTGGAGGCTTTGGAGCCACCAAGATTTTGTGGGTTGTAACTGCCGGTGGTCGCCATGCATCATTTGCGGCTTCACAGGAAGCTCCTGATCTAAATCAAAACTGGCGGCTTGTGCCGTTGCGCTCCATCGATCTGGACAACCCGTTTCAGCCATTCTTGCAATGGATGTCGATCAAGTTTGCCACTGATAGCGTTGGCACAGGATTCAGTGATGATCCGACTGATGCTTTGTTTTATGGTGTCTACACATCTGAAGACAACACCACATCAACAGACCCAACAGACTATGAATGGTCGCCATTTGACTTTGATACGACCTACCAGTTGTATTACCGCAGCTTTGGTGGCAGAAACATTTCATTGGTTCCAGCAGAAAACAAGCCGATTGGCTACATCCCGTACATGTATGGGACAACCCTGAACCTTGATGTTGCCACCTTGGGTGCGGTAAGCGATATTGGTATTATTTCCAGTTCACCATTGATTATTGAGTCGCCTTACAGATATTTGCTGTTGCTGTATGGAACCAGTTCTACGGGCGGCACAACGTCTACAGACCCCGCTGGAAAAACATGGTACGGCCTTCAGCCATCCGACATCATTGCAATTGACAGCAACCCTGCTGACTACACATGGTTTGATGCTGGCGGCGCTTTGATTGATGATGTCAATTTGTGGGTCAGAACAACCGGTGGAAACACCGTTCAAATCAATTTATCAATTGCTGCGCCTGACTCAACAGGTTGGTTTAATGTGTCTGGTCAAACAGTCACCAATGATCCTTACATTGATCTTTATACTCGTTCAGGACTTTTGGTAACCAGCGTTACCAGCCCAACATCTGGTCGCATTGGGTATTCCAATCTTGGCGCAAACGGCATTCTGAATATTAACCTTGACCCATATGGGCAGGGTAGGGATTCTGGTGGGTATGCATTTGATCCCGCCGGTACTTCAACAATTGAAGTTGATCAGTTTGGTCGAATCATTCAAGCAGCGCCACTTGACACTGTGCTTTACAGCACATTGCAAACAACAGCCACTGCCGGACAGACTGCATTTACTTTTTCAAATGCTCAAGCCGATCAAATTCTTGTGTTTCGCAATGGGTCGTTTTTAAAGCCTGGCACTGATTTCACAAGAACGGCAACCACAGTCACATTGGCAAGCGCATGTGTAGTTGGCGACATTATTCAGATGTACTACATCAGGCTGATTGATGCGGCAACTTCGGCAGACAAAGTGCCATTTGTTGTTCAAAATGAAACATTGACTTATGGTCAAACATCAATACCAGCAAGCAATGTTGATGGATCAGAAGTTATTTTTATCAATGGTGTTTTGTTGGTTGATTCTGATTACGATTACATAGGAACAAACCAAGGCTATGAGTTGTACACACCTTCAGTTGGTGGAGACTGCAATATCGTAGTGTTTGCTTTTAACAATGCCAATGCTTTGATATTTACTGAAAACTATGTTGAAACTGCTTATGCTTCATCAAGCGTGGTGTTTCCAACCCAGTTTTACAGAAACTCGCACTTAATGTGGCTGAATGGCGCTTTGCTGAAACCTGGTACTGATTACACAATTCCTGGCTCTGCCACATTGACATACAGCATTGTTCTTGTTGGAGCCTTGTCTTTCAGCGGTCAGCCAATGCAATTTATTGCTTTCAACAAAGCTGGAGAAGCATCTTCATCTTCTGGCGGTTCTGCTGGTGTTTTGGGTATGGATATGCCATTCCAGTTGGAATACAAGCCCAGCATGAGGGAGTTGTTTGACGATATGCAAAAGCAGCTTGAAAGCTTAAAATCTGAAATAGAAATGCTGAAAGGTACAAAATGACCCAAGCAATGAATCTGGCAAATTTTGCCAATAGCCTAGACTCTTCAGGCGGGATGCCGCCTAGTCAAATTAATGCGCCTGTGACAATTGCCAAAGGTGGCACAAATGCAGCCACTGCTTCTGCTGCAAGAGATAATCTTGGTCTTGAAATTGGAGTTGACATTCCGTCACTTACTGGCACTGGAGCATCTGGCACTTGGGCAATAAATGTAACTGGCAATGCCAGTGGATCAGCAGGAAGTTTAGCAACAACCAATTTCACAATTACGCAAGTTGGAACAAGTTTGCTTATTAAATATGGCGCAACAACCATAGTGACAATTACATCAACCGGAGCAATCACCGCTGGTGGTTCAGTAACAGGAAGTTAAAGGAGCAAAGCATGGCAACTACATCAATTGGCGCACCTGGCGTAACTTTTCCAGATGCAACCGTTCAAGCAACAGCGGGGGCAACTGGCGCTGTTGTTTTAACTGCGTACACAACTCCAGGCACATGGACAAAACCTTCAACTGTCAAAGCAATTAAAGTTACTGTTGTTGGCGGTGGCGCAAGTGGAGGAACGGGAGCAACATTAAATCCATCTGGCGGCGGTGGAGGAGCTGCAATAAAAGTATATCCAGGCCCATCTATTCCTGGGCCTCAACCATATACAGTAGGCGCTGTAACTGCAACCCCAACGCCTGGGCCAACTCAAGGCGGCTTTGCAGGAAATGCATCTTCTTTTGGTGTTGCCCCGCTTGCTGTAATAACGGGATCAGGAGGTGCTAATTCACCATCTGGAGCAGGAGGCGCTGCTTCTGGGGGCGATGTAAATGCTCCTGGTGGGCCTTCAATGGATGTTTTAGCTCCACCAACAGCTCTAGTGGCAAGCTTTGGTGGAAAATCTATTCTTGGATTAAAGCCTGGGCCTGCTGGGGGAGTTTATGGAACTGGTGGAAATAGAGCGCAAGCTGGCGCAGCCGGTGTTGTAATTATTGAGGAGTTTTACTGATGAAAGAAGCATTGATTTCAACCATTGAACCTTGCGAAACAGGTTACCGTGTAGCTCAAGTTGTTGCAGAGGGCGAAACATTTCCTGTGGCAGAAGCCTTTTTTTGGACACCATGTGCTGATGATGTTGTGCCAAGTTTATTCTGGTACGACCCATCTGACCAACAAATTAAACCCATTTCACAACCGGAGGCTTAATGTGTAATCAACTGTCACAGCTCACTATTGAAAAGTATGTACATCTCAAGGGATTCCTTGATATTGATAATTGCAAAGAATTGACTGCTGAACTGAGGCGGTTGGTTGAACAGCAAGTCACTGTTAAAGATCCGCAATGTCCCAAGTCTGAAGCTGTTCACGGTGCTGCTGTATTTGACAAATTGCTTGTCGATCTGTTGCCGCACTTTGAAAAAGCATCAGGCAAGCGGCTGCATCCAACGTACAGCTACGCTCGTTTGTACAAAAAAGGTGAGAAGCTTGAAATTCACACCGACCGTGAATCATGTGAAATCAGCGCCACATTAACCCTTGGTTTTGATGGCAAAGTCTGGCCTATCTACATGGGTGACGAGGGCGGTGCAAATGCGTCCAAGGTTGAAATGGCTGTAGGGGACGCTGTTCTTTACCGTGGAATGGAGAAATATCATTGGCGCAAGAAGTTCAAAGGTGAGTGGCAAGCTCAAGTTTTTCTTCATTATGTTGATGCCGATGGGCCACACAAAGAATGGAAGTTTGATAAGCGACCAGGTTTGAATTTGCCAGTTCAGGACATGCAACAATTTGTCTACACCGACATTCTGACCAAGGAAGCCTGTGATTCCCTGATCAAGTTGTACAGCGGGTCTGCCGTGCCCAAAGAACCTCCGGTGATTGGAATAGGTGCTGGGGCCATCGACAAGTCAATCAGAAACGTAGAGCGGGTTCTTCTACCTACCTACAAGGATATTGGTGGACGCTTGGCGGCGGCTGGTCTTGCCGCCAATTATTTCAATTGGAAATTTGACATCACCCACGCTAATCAGGCTGAATTCTTGATTTATCCTGCTGGTGGACGGTATAAGTCACATACAGATACTTTCTTGGCACATAGCGAGGATTGTCGTAAACTCACCGTATTGGCTTTCTTGAATGAAGATTTCAAGGGCGGCAAATTTTATTTACAGAACGGTGACAAAAGGTTCTATCCCCCGCAAAGCAAAGGCACAGTTCTTGTATTCCCCAGTTTTCTCATGCATGGCGTTGAGGACATTGAAGAGGGAACGAGATATTCAGTTGTTTGCTGGATGGTCGGCAAATTCTTCCGATAAGGGAAATCATGGGCGCACCTTCTGCACAAGTACAGTCAAGTCAGTCTTCAGATCCTGCAAGTAAGGGTGCTGGTACTTCTCCGAGTACGCCTGGTGGCAGCGGCAAAGGCAGCATGTCTGCAACATCTGGTCAACCAACAATGGGAAGTCCCAACACCAATGGCAACACTGGTATGGCTCCGGTAAACCCTAATTTTGTTGGACAAACAGATGGCAGCACAAGTGGCAATCCATACCCAAACACTATTGACAATACGGGCGCTGTTGCTGGTGGCCCAAATGGTCAGCCTATGGCTAAGGGCACTGGCGGCGGTCAAGGCGGTGGTAAAAACAACGCATCACCTCAATAAGGAGATAAATCATGGGCGGCGGTAAATCATCTGGTAATCAACAAACAACAGTTCAACCAATGCAGGAGCAGAAAGATCTGCTCAAGTTACAAACTGATTTTCTTAAAAACACGGCAATGCCAGCTTACGCAAGTACCGTGGGTGGGGCAAAAGATGTCATGGGCCAGGTTATGCCAGCCGTAAAGCAAGCTGCTGGTAGCGCATCTGATGTTGCCGGACGAACCGGTGCTTTGCAAGAAGTCGCTGGTACTGGTGCACTGGCAACCGGCCTGACCGGTTTGGCATCCTTGTTTGGCCCACAGTACAAAGAACAGCAAGTCCAAGGAGCCCTGCAAGCCGGTCGAGAAGCCACCCGTGAGCAGTTGGCTGGGCAGAATGCCATGTACGGTGGTTCTGGTGGCCTTGGAGGCGCTCGACAAGCCTTGGCTGACACCAACCTACGTCAACTGGGTGAACAGCGTCAAGCGACCGCTGCTGCTACTGCCGCTGCTGGCGTGGAAGCAAATCGTGCTGCCGCCGCAAATCAACTGGCTGGATTTGGTGGTCAAAATCTGTCTGCCGCCCAACAAGCTGCCGCAGCTAAAGTAGGTTTGGCTGGCGCTCCACAGGATGTGTACAGCAAATACGCTTCAGTGGTTTACGGTATTCCTCAAGCAAATACAACGCCTGTGTTTACTGGTACTCAAGGATCAACCACAAAAGGTTCTTCCAAGGGCATGGGTTTCTAAGGAGCAATCATGGCAACAGCATTTGATGGCGTAGGCATGGGAATGCTTGGATCTGAAAAAAAATACATGTCCCAAGACAATCCATTGTCTACAGCCTTTAAAGGGTTAAAAGACTATGGAATTTTGCGTGGCATGGAAAAAACTGGTTTATTCGATTATTTGAATAAAATTGGTGAAGAAAAGCAAGCCATGATGGACAAATATCCTGGCATGACCGGCGCTAAAAAAGCTCCTGCTGGGGCTGTTGCACCTTCTGGAGATGATTATGCTTCTTGGGATACTGCTGCTCCTGCCATTTCTGGTGCTGCGGCTCCTGCGGCAGACAATTCTGCAATTGCGGATGACAATCAAAATCCGCTTATTACAGATGAGGCCGCTGAAAATGTATTTAAAAATACATCTGAAACACAACCAGGTGCAATTCCAACCAAAGTACTTGCGCCATCAACATTTAAACCAGGAGCCGCAGCACCACCACCAGTAGGTGGAGCGCAAATTAGCGGAGTAAGCCCTGATGTTATACAGCCAAGAAATATGGGGCAAGATCAATTAGCAATGGATGTGGCATCTGCTCCAGCTCCTCAAATAAACTTGCCTGAATATGGCAAAAAAAGTGGCGGTGGTGGTGAGATTGCTCAACTTGCCATGAAATTTCTTCCCATGCTTTTTGGAATGCCAGGGTAATGCGTAATTTAATATTATCAACACTTTTTGTTTGACGGGATAAATCATGCCACCACTAGGACTTCAATTAAGACAAAGTGATGTGCCTCCGGCTATGAGACAACAGCCAGTTGCTTTGCCGCCTCCAGAGGTTTATCAACCTGAAGCAATGCTTCCACCTAAAGCCGTTAATATTAATGGCGCAGAAGTAATTACTTCACCTACGCCTGTAATAGATGCGGTAACAAATGCAAAGCCAAAAGACATTGTTGATAGTGCTGTGCAAGCAGGGGACACCAAAACACTAAAAAACTATGCTCTGCAAAACCCTAATACTTCTGAGGGTGAGGCTGCATCGCATTTGGCGGGAGCATGGGAAAAAGGTTATAAAGAAGCTGTTCAATTCACTGGTGATTTGAATACTCAAGAAGGCCGTTTACGAGCTATAGAAACATATAAAAAAGATCCTGTTCGTTATGGCGATGCCATGATGGCTTACATTGCTGGCGACAAAACAACTGCCTTCAACATTATTACTGGCGGCGCTGTTAAAAGCGAAATGAGATATTTGCCTGATTCAGGCCGTCTTGTTGAGGTAAAGACAAATGCCCTTGGCAATCTTGTATCAGTGACAGACACAAAAAGCGGAACAATTATTCCTAAAAACGAATATGGAGCTTTGGGAGGCAGCTTATCGTCTTTGGACAACACTATTGCTTGGAAAAATAAAGAGGCCAATAGAAAATTCAACACCGATGAATTTAACAAAGCTAATGCAGCAATGTTGAATATTGGCGCAGCATCAGCAGCCAAAGCGCCTTTGGTAGATGAGCACTTGGAAATCATGAAAGAATTCATGAACACCCCAGGCATGAGCAAAGCAGACAGAATTGCGGCATTAAATATTGCATCTGCACAAGTAAATTTAAGTAAGAGCTTGCAAAAGACTCGTCAAATACTCGATCAATTTACGGCGGGTAAAGGATCGGATGTTAGTGCGGAAGACAGAAAAACACTTGAAGGTGCTTTGGGGCCAAAAGGTTTTAGTATTAGCGGAAACAATGTAATTGTTGATGGCTCTGGAACAAAAGTTAGCAATCAAAAACTAGACCAGTTGATGGATACACAATCCAACAATGCCACTTTGGATCGATCCTACACTCAACAGCAAGCTAATTTGGTTGCTGCTGTGCAAGCTGGTATTTTGACAAATGAGCAATTCATAAAGTTAGAACGTGCATTGCAATTAAGCACTCAAATTGAAAAAATCAATACAGAGGTTGCTACAAAGCATGGCAATCCGGTATTTACTGTGCCTACTGAAAATGCAAACATGCTTGATCAAGCTCACCGCCCAGTTGCACAAGCTTTGCAAGAAAAATTTAACATTGAAGCTGTTGGTTTATTTAATACATGGAAAGAAGACCAATTAAAAATGGCTCGTTCAAAAGAGCCTGGCTTTGTTCCTGCGCCTGGTCAACTGGAAAACACTTTTACAAAAACCGATGAATACAAGGGATTGCAAAAGAAATACAGCAAAGAAATTAAAGACGTTATAAACACCCCGTACCTTCAGCGCACAGAAAGTGCTGTTGGCGAAAGCGTAAATGCTTTAACCAAACCAGCATCACAAGTAATTGCAAACGAAATAAAGAAAAATTCACCTATTGCTGAAGGAACAGCGGCAATGACAAAAGATGATGCCGCCATGAAAGCTAAACAAGAAGCTCGACAAGCTCAATTAGACAAAGAACAAAAAGCCCGTGATTTAAGAAAAGAACATACCAAAAAAGATTAAAGGGGAAAAACATGGCGGGTTTTAAATCTGAAGAAAACAAACAGCTTTTTATCAAAGGCTTGCGAGAAGCCAACTTTACTCAAGAAGAAATTGATAGAGAAGTGCAAGACATTGAAGGCGCTCCTGTAAAAGCTGCCCCTGTTGATTCCGCTCCTCCTCCTGCTAAAAAAGAAGATGCAGTGGTTAGTCAGCCATCGCCTTTTGCATTAGATACAGCCGCACCCGCACGACAATTAAAAGAAATGGGTCAATCAAGAGAAGAGCAGGGAAAAACACTTGTTGACAACATAACTCCTACTGGAGGTTTTTGGCCTCCCAGCAAGGAAAATTGGCCTGTTTATGCGCTTCCTGCTGCTGCCGCCGCTGTAACAGCCGCTGGACTTGGATTGAAAAGCAGATTCTTTGGCCCAGAAAAAGAAGCTGGTGCACGGGTTGAACCTACCTCATCTGATCGTCTTCCTGCGGCTGCTCAACAGCCAACAACACATGAACAATGGATTGCAAATTTAAGCCCTGAAGAAAGAACGCTATATGAGCGTTCAGAGGAAGCGAAGGCAGCAAAAGCTAATGCATTGGAATCAACTCGAATCGAACCTGTTCTTGAGCCTGAGCGACCTGTAGTTGCGCCTCAGACACCTGAACAAATCAGACAAGCCAGATTAGCTGCAAATGCTCAAATCGCTCAACAAAGCATGGTTGCCGCACCGCCACCAGAAGCTGCACCTTTGCAAAAAGTAGAGCCGCCAACTGAACGTCCTGCCAATCCCAAGGTTTCGGCTTTGCTTCAACCTCCTATGGCTGGCGCTGTTGTTCCTGAGCCAACAGTTCCTGTTGAGCCTGTGGTTACTCCTGCTGCACCGACTGAACCTGTTGCGACAATTACAGAAACTCCTGTCGCTCCTGTGGCAACAGATGCAGAACGTATAAAGGTTATACAAGCCACAGAAGAGCCAGCCGTTAAAGCAACAAACGAAAAAGTTTTAGAAACTATTAAATCAACGGCTCAAACTTCACTTGGCAAGCCTGATTTAGTAACTGGTACTGGAATGCCAGCATACCAAGGTCAGGGCCCTGAAGGGAGCAAACCAACTCATAAAAAAGGTGTGTTTGAAAGTATCAAGCAAATTCCTAAAGAATATGTTTTTGTGCCTACCGGACAAAACATGGACATTGTTCGCAATGCCGTTGGACAACCTGAATACACCAAGAATTTAAAATCTTCCGGTGGTTATCCGGAATCTCCACAAGCAGCATATGAACAAAGCAGGAATATCAACAAATCGCTTGGTAGAGCTACTATGGCAGAAGCAAAAGCTTCTGGAGTAGCGCTTCCTGAGCCAACCCCATCTATCACACAAAAAATTGCTGGCAGTAAAACGGTAAGAGTTGCTGGTGTTACTGGCGCTTTAATTCTTGCAACAGACTTGGCAAGCGCAGCAACTACCAGCGAATCACTTTTAGCAAATATGGTACAAGGATTTAAAGAAGCCGTTAAAAATAAAGATTATGGAATGGCTGCATCACAAGCTGCTGAACTTTTAAATTTCCACCCGTATACTTTGCTGGCAAATCAATTATTTGGAAGCTCTCCTGAAGAATTGAAAATACTTCGTGAAGCCGATCAGGCCAGAAAAGCAAAAGCTGGCAATGCTGCAACATTAAGAAAGTAAATCATGGCTGAAAT
>CANBWJ010000130.1 GCA_947373115.1 Opitutia bacterium
AATTTAGAAATTATGAATTTCTCTAAAAGTGCCTTAAAAACTAATAAAATCAAGACGTTTATCAACATTTCAAGCGGCGTCGCGGCCTTAACCGCAACTCAGCCGTCTGCCCATGAAGATCCGTACGCTGCCCTAAAGGCTCTTGACGAAATTTGGCTGGAGACGGTTTGTAGTCAATTGGACGTTGATTTCGTAAATTGCAGACTTTACTCAACTAGCGGAAAATATATCAATGAATTTAGAAATTTGGCTCTGAGTTCATTCATTCTTCAAGCATTTTCTGATCGAGCAATAGTTGTCAATTCCCCAGAGACCAAACGGACTTATGTGGATGCTGAAGACCTCTTAAACGTACTGCTTCACTTAGCAATTAGTGGTGGAAATTTTTCATTGGATAGTGGCGGGGAAATTACGACCATGAAGGAGTTGGCCTCTGTCGTTGCTTTAGAAATTGGAAACACAAGCATCTCGACGGCCGATCCGGAATTCGCTCCGACTAGTTATTTTGGAAACTACTTAGAATTCAATTCTTTAGCAGAGAAATATGGCGTGAAGCTTCGAAATCTGAAGGAGCAGGTCACCATTACCTTGGCTTCAATTCCTAAACCTTAAGATAATTTGATATTTGCTCACGCGTGATATTTAAGGCGGGACTATTACTCCGGTACCAGTCCACAGTCCAATCAATTGTCTGCGTGAAACTAAGTTTGTCATTCCAATTGAGTGCTGATCTCGACTTTGATGAGTCAAGCAATAGGTAACCTGCTTCGTGTGGTTGTGACTCCTCTTCTAAGGTCCATGCCTTACTAGTAATGCCATATTTGGCAGATACCGCTTTTGATAAATCTCCAACGCTGTGTTTCGAGTCTAAACTAGGACCGAAATTCCATTCACCACCCTTGCCGGTGGCAAGCATGTAATCAATTAACTTTAAGTAGCCATTCAAACAATCCAAAACATGCTGCCATGGACGGATTGCATCCGGGTAACGCAAAGTCGGCAGATCATTGTTCGAGTATGCATTCACAAGATCCGGAATAATTCGGTCGGTTGCCCAATCTCCTCCGCCGATAACGTTTCCAGCCCGAGCGACAGCCATAGGTACTTTGGCGAAACTCTTTATCCAAGATTGCGTTGCAATATCTGCCGCTGCCTTTGAAGCGCTATAAGGATCATCGCCCCCGAGTTCATCGGTCTCCACATATCCCCGAAGGTGATTATGGTTCTTATAAACCTTGTCGGTCGTAATTATAAGAGCTGATTTGAGATTTTGAAGTTGCTTTGTTGCTTCCAAAACATTGAGCGTGCCAATGACATTTGTTTCAAACGTCTCAACTGGAAATTTATAGGATTCTCGAACAAGCGGCTGTGCTGCAAGATGAATAATTATCTCAGGATTGATTTTCAGAACTGCGTCCGAAAGTTCCTTCTTATTTCGAATATCAACCCGAAAGTCATGCTTAAAAGTGCCTTCAAGCCCAGCTTCGACAAAAAGTGATTTTGTCGGTGGATTGAGCGATATTCCAGACACTTCATGACCTTGCATTTGGAGCATTAAAGATAACCAAGAACCTTTGAAACCAGTGTGCCCAGTAACAAGGTAGTGCATTTACTTAGCCTTACCAGTCATGAAATCAGTTATTGACTCGATGACGTAATCAAGCATTGGGGTTGTGAGCCCTGGATATACACCAACCCAAAACGAGCGCTTCATAACGATGTCTGTATTGGTTAGGTCTCCGACAATCCGGAATTCAACGTCTTTGTAAGCCGGTTGCTTTGTTATATTTCCCGCGAAAAGTAAACGCGTTCCGATTTTGCGAGAATCAAGGAACCGCAATAAATCTTCACGTTTTACCGGATGAGCCGGATCCAAAGTTATTGGAAAGCCAAACCACGAAGGATCACTATTTGGTGTTGCTTGCGCAATCTTTAAACCTTCCACGCCTTCAAGATGCTTTTTCAAATACGCATAATTCTCTTTGCGGCGCTGAATAAAGAACTCGACTTTCGCAAGTTGGGAGATTCCAAGGGCCGCCTGCATATCAGTTGCCTTTAGGTTGTAACCAATGTGGCTGTATGTGTACTTATGGTCGTATCCCTCGGGGAGGTCTCCGAGCTGCCAACCAAATCGTTTAGCGCAAGTATTGTCTTTGCCAGTTTCGCAATAACAGTCGCGACCCCAGTCGCGGAACGATTCAACCTGCTTCTTGACTAAAGGCGACTTAACAAAAACTGCCCCACCTTCACCAGTGGTTATATGGTGCGCGGGATAAAAACTAACAGTAGCCGTGTCCCCAAAACTTCCAGTGCGCTGACCACGGTAGGTAGAACCGAGAGCATCACACGAATCTTCAATCAGCCACAAGTTATGCTCCTTGCATAAGCGCTGAACTGTGTCCAAGTCAAAAGGGTTACCAAGCGTGTGTGCAAGCATGATTGCTTTTGTCTTTGGTGATATCGCTTCTTCAAGTCGCTGTGGTATCGCATCCAGAGTTTCCAAATCCACATCCACCACGACAGGTTTCATGCCGTTTTGGATTATCGGATTAACGGTTGTTGGAAATCCCATTGCAACCGTGAGAACTTCATCTCCCGGCTTTAACGCGCGGTCACCTAGTTTCTTACTAGTTAGCCCACTGAGTGCAACAAGGTTTGCGCTTGAGCCTGAATTTACGAAAAGTGCTGATCGTGCTCCAACAAATTGTGCTAGTTGTCGTTCAAAGTCTTCAGTGAAGCGCCCAGCGGTGAGCCAACCGTCGAGAGAAGAATCTACGAGTGAGCAGAAATCTACCGCATCTAAAATTTTTCCAGAAACAGGGACCACGTCGCTTCCAGCAACGAACTTTTCCCTCCTCAGAAAGGCATCGGCGAAACGGGACGTTAATTCGAGAATTTCTTTTTTTAGTGATTCAAGCTGAACTGTATTCAAAAATACCCCCTGAATGTACAATCGTACAGAAGAAATCGAAAAAATCGATTAAAACGAAAGTTTTACGGAAGATTTATGAGACTTTCGCGACCTCACTACTAAAATTACATAAGATTAAGTCATGCCTACCTCATCTCATCCAGTATTTCAATTGATCAAGATGCTCATGGGAATTTTATGAAAATTAAATGGTTGCTAGCAAAAAGTGAGCAATTCATAAGAAGTAGGTTCTCCACGGTCGTCATCTTCTTTTTAATATTACTATTCGCATTGGCAAGATGTAGAGTCGCATTCGCGACCGGGCAGTACGGCGTAACCAGCCAAATGGGTTTCGCTGAGGCGAGGAAGACTTTGGGCGGATTGGACGCCGGATCATATATTCAGGGAGCCATTAGTTTGGTCGATGGGAGTTATAGATCATCTGCGAATGATTTTATTTGGGAACTTTGGCCTCCAGGGTTGTCGATAGTCGAGTCAGCCACAATTACTATTTTCGGCCTTGCGGCGAAACCGCTTCTCGTCTTAGCGGTAAGCTCATCAATTCTTGTGGCGCTCGCGACTACGTTATTGTGGCGATATGCATTAAAAAACAGAATGAGATCTGCGACAGTCCTTCTTCTTGGATTCCTACTTTTTTCTTCGGTGACGCAGGGATGGTTGCTAGATCAGGGAATTATGTATGCCGAAGGATTCTTCTTGTTTTTTTCGATTTGTTCATTAATAGTTTTAGCCACTTATAGAAGTAATCGCGTCTACCATCTCATATCCGCTGGAGCATTACTAGGGTTCGCTGCATATTTTCGTGCTGTAGGTTTTACTGTAATCCAACTTATTCTTGGTGTTGGCGTCGCATTTTTTTGTGCGTCGATTTTACTATTGAGTAAAAAAAAATTTAGAATAATTGCCCACAAAGGCTTTGATGAAAGTAAGAAGTTTATCGTCATTGGATTTATTGCTTTGTGTGTAACACTTCCATGGTCCTTATTTCGAGGAAGTTGGTTAAAAATAAATCCGCTCCAATGGGTCATTACGAGTAATGCGACATGGCAGGCAGTCTGGTTATCAGACAAAAAGTTACAGGAATCTGGTTGGGGGATCACTAAAGGAATCGATAACTGGGCGTGCCATCTTGACCAAGCTCGCTGTGCAAACTTCGCCGACCCACAGGGTAAGACGATTAACTTCTTTTGGGAGACGTTGTGCGTGGTTTTGAAACACCCTATTAAATTTCTTGAAATGCGAATTTCCGTGGCCTGGGAATATTGGAAATTGAATGGTAGATGGCTCTATCCGCCGCAAAGCAAAATCCCGGCTGCAATCGAGTTAACAGAAGGAATTCTTTTCCTTGGGATACTAATAATTGCAATTGTAGTTATGGTTAGAACCTTTAAATCAGCTCGGCTATTGGTAGAAATTGAAATCTTTGCTCTTGCTGGATCAACGCTACCCTTGTTAGCCTATCATTTGGAATCGAGGTATTTTATTCCTGCAAAAATTTTCTCTGTCGTGATTATAATTCTCAATTACCCGTACCTAGAAGATAAGTTTAAACTAGAACGTATCCGGCTAAACGCGTCAAAGATTCTTCTTTGGAAAAAATGAACTTAATCAATATTGACTCTCTGAAATTCAACTTGGAACCTATTCCTAATTTTGTTGTGCTTCTTTCTACCTATAATGGCGAGCATTACCTAAGAAAACAAATTTACTCGATATTCAATCAAGAAAATGTCCGAGTCTCACTCATAGTTCGCGACGACGGTTCAACTGATGGTACTTTAATAATTCTAAAGGAAATGGCTGTAAA
>CANBWJ010000131.1 GCA_947373115.1 Opitutia bacterium
GTCCGACAACGGTGCCGAGGTTCCCCAAAAAGGAGCCCGGCATTTGTCACTTTCTAACACCCACATAGGACGGTAGCTCAATTGGCAGAGTAGCGGTCTCCAAAACCGTTGGTTGTGGGTTCGACTCCCTCCCGTCCTGCCACCTTCAAAATCTCAACCACCAAACACACCATGATCGGCATCCTCAGTCGCCTCCGCGCCTTCTGGACCGAAACCCTCACCGAGGTTTTCGTTAAGGCGACATGGCCTTCGCCGAAGGAACTGGTGGACTCAACCCTCGTGGTCATTGCCGCGGTCGCCATCATGGGCACCGTCGGATTTCTCTGCGATTTCTCTCTCTCTAACTTCGTTCAGTTTGCGACCCAACTGGTGCGCTAATTAACTCATATGTCGACCCCTTCCTCAGATTTCCGCTGGTACACGCTGCAAACCCTCTCGAATAACGAGAGCAAGGTGAAGCGCACCCTTGATCGTAATATCAAGGAAGAAGAAATGGCTGACTACGTTGCCGAAATCTTGATGCCCGTGAAAACGGTCAAAGATTTCCGCAACGGCAAGAAGCGCGAAAGCGAAATGAAGCTTTACCCTTCCTACCTTTTTGTGCGCGCCCGTTTATTCGATGACGAAGGTTCGCTCCTCGAAGGTCCTTGGAATTTCTTAAAGAAAACCGATGGCGTTCTCGGCCTCATCGGCGGCATGAATCCAGTGCCTCTCAAGACCGAAGAAATTAACACCATCATTCAACAGATGGCAGACGCTGCCGATAAGGTGGTACCCAAGGTTAGCTTCCACATTGGTGAGCGCGTTAAAATCACCGACGGTCCCTTTGCCAATCTCTCCGGCAACATCGACACCATCGATGCGGACCGCGGACGCCTCCAAGTTTCCGTCGACATCTTCGGTCGCTCGGCGCCCGTTGAACTCGAATTCTGGCAAGTTGAACGCGACGATCGCGAATAATTTTCATTCCTCACTTAACTCAACCCACTCTACACAAACATGGCTAAGAAAGTTATCGGCGAAATCAGGCTCCAGCTCCCCGCAGGTGCCGCTAATCCAGCTCCTCCCGTTGGCCCTGCCCTCGGTGCGAAAGGCGTCAATATTATGGCGTTCTGTAAGGAGTTCAATGCCCGCACGAAGGACCAAGCCGGCTTGATCCTTCCCGTGATCATTTCCGTCTACCAAGACAAATCCTTCACCTTCATCCTCAAGTCTCCTCCCGCTTCCGTCCTTCTCAAGAAGGCTGCGAAGATTGAGAGCGGCGCCGCGGTGCCTAATCGCGACAAGGTCGGCAAAGTTACCAAGAAGCAACTCTTGGAAATCGTCGAGCTGAAGAAGAAGGACCTCAACGCCTCTAACCCCGATAACGCTGCCCGCATGATTGCAGGCACTGCGCGTTCGATGGGCATCGAAGTCGTAGGCTAATTTCACCCCCAATAACCAAAACTAACCAACCACTGCATCCCGCAGGAGACCAAAAGTCGCTATGAAAAACAAAAACAGCAAGCGCTACCGCGCCGCCCTTCAAGTCGCCGACTTGAAAGCAAAATACGACGTCAACCAAGCTACCGAAATCATCAAGAAGATGCCCGGTACGAAGTTTGACGAGACCGTAGAAATCTCCGCCTTCCTCGGCGTTGATCCTAAGCAGTCCGACCAAATGGTGCGTGGCACCGTTTCGTTGCCGAACGGCTCGGGTAAGAAAATCAAAGTTCTCGCCTTTACCGAAAACGCTAAGGAAGCCCTCGATGCAGGTGCTGACTACGCAGGCTTAGCTGACCTCATTGCGAAAGTGAACGGCGGCTTCCTCGATTTCGATGTCGCGATCTCCACGACCTCGGCAATGAAAGACGTCCGTCAAGTTGCTCGTGTGCTCGGTCCTAAAGGCCTGATGCCTAATCCTAAGTCGGGTACCGTTTCGGATGACCTTCCTAAGACCATTAAAGAAGTCAAAGCGGGTCGCGTTGAATTCAAAATGGATAAGACCGGTAACATCGTGGTCGTCGTGGGTAAGAAATCATTTACCGCCCAACAGCTTTCCGAAAACGCTGCGGTGGCTTTAGCCGCTCTCGTTAAATCTCAGCCCGCGGGCTTCGCTGGTGGTCGCTTCATCAAGTCACTCACCATGAGTGCTTCGATGAGCCCTGGTGTGAGCATCGACCTCAAGCCTTACACGGCTGCCACCGCCTAATTAACCTCACTTAATAGCAAACGAACATGCGCGCTGAAAAACAATTCCTGGTCGACGAAGTTGCCGCTCAATTGGCTTCTTCGAATTACCTCCTCATTGCTAACTTTACCGGTGTGACCGTGCAAGACGCCACCGCCGTACGTAACCAGCTCCAAGCCCATGGCGCTGAATACCACGTCGTAAAGAACAGCATTTTAGATATCGCGGCGAAGCAGGCCAACTTGCCTGACCTCTCGAAGCACCTCATTGGTCACACTGCCCTCGTTACCGGTGGCAAGAATCCTACGGGTGTAGCGAAAGTCTTGGTCACTTTCTTCAAGGACTTCTCGAAGCTCGAAGTTAAAGCCGGCGTGCTTGATGCCAAAATCCTCTCGAAGGATGAAGTCGTCGCACTCTCGAAACTGCCTTCGCTCGATGGCATCCGTGCTCAACTCCTCTCACTTCTCTCCACGCCTGCTTCTTCGTTCGTCCGCCTCTTGGACGCCAAGCGTCAACACGACGATAAAGCTGCCTAAACCCTTTCCGTACAAAAGCTGCTCCATGTGGAGTGGCTTGAGTGCGGTAAACCCAAAACCAAAAACAACACACATCCAAAGAACCCCGGTTAGGAGCCTCGTGCTCTCAAATGTTCTCTCGCAGAACGCTAACCATTCAAGGAACCAAGTAACATGAGTAACATCACAAAAGATCAAGTCATCGAGTGGTTGAGCGCCCAAAGCGTTCTCGAAGTCGCCGCTCTCGTCAAAGACCTCGAAACCAAGTGGGGCGTTTCCGCCGCCGCTCCGGTTGCTGTCGCTGCCGCCGCTGGTGGTGGTGCTGCTGCACCTGCTGAAGAGAAGACGACCTTTGACGTCATCCTCAAGGCTAAGGGCGCTACCCCAATCAACGTTATTAAAGAAGTACGTGCGATTACGGGTCTCGGCCTCAAGGAAGCCAAGGACCTCGTCGATGGTGCGCCTAAACCTGTTAAGGAAGGCGTCAGCAAAGACGAAGCCAAGGATATCGAGACCAAGCTTAAGGCCGCTGGTGCCGAAGTTGAGGTCAAGTAATCTCCTCTGGCGCTAAAGCGCAACTTTCAGCGGGGAGGGCAGAGGCCCTCACGGACTTCACCTCCCCGCTTTTTTCCAACGGCCGTCTGGGCCGAACCCACCAGACACCACCCATTTCATCGAACCATCTCAGCCACTCCGCTCCTCACTCACCGTCATGCAAAAAGCTCGTAATAACTTCGGTAAACTCAGCGAAGTCATTCCACCTCCGAACCTCATCGAGAATCAAATCTTCTCGTTCAATGAGTTTCTGCAGCTGGAAACGCCCACCACTTCGCGCCAGAATGTTGGCCTCGAAGCCGTTTTCCGCGAGTCATTCCCAGTTGAGAGCAACAACGGCAACTTCCGTCTCGAGTACCTCGAGTACGGTTTGGTCCTTCCTAAGTCTACCGAATTAGAAGCTATCCGCGAGGGTACGACCTACGCCATTTCCGTGATGCTTAAATTGCGTCTCCGTGAGAAGGGCGCCTTTAAGGACGAAGAAATCATGATGGGTGAAGTCCCGATGATCACCGACCGTGGTTCCTTTATTGTTAACGGCGCCGAGCGCGTCGTGGTTTCGCAGTTACACCGCAGCCCTGGTATTTGCTTCGAAGTATCGCAGCACACCAGCGGTAAGACGCTGCATGCTTTCCGCATCATTCCTGACCGCGGTACTTGGATTGAAGTTCAATTCGACCAGAACGACCTCCTCTGGGTTTACCTCGATCGCCGTCGCCGTCGCCGTAAGTTCCTTGTTACAACTCTGCTCCGTGCCTTTGGTTACAAAGACGATAAAGACATTCTCAGCCTTTTCTACCCGAGCCGCGAAGTCACGGCCAAGGCCGCGCTCGACCTCGAGCCCGAAGAACTTTCTCACCTCGTTTTCGCCGACCCGATTGTGGACGTCGAAACCGGCAAGGTGGTCGCGAAACAGTACGACAAGCTTTCGCGCGAAACCCTGAAAGAAATCCACAAGCAACTGCCGAAGCAAAAGTTCAGCGTCTTTGACACCAGCTTCGATGATGGTGCCGTGATTCTCTCGCTCCGTAAGGATATCAGTTCCGTCCGTAACGAAGAAGAAGCGTTGAAAGAAATCTTCCGTAAGCTTCGTCCCGGTGAGCCCGTCAACGTGAAGAATGCCCGTGCCCACATGCACCGCCTCTTCCAAGATCCTCTCCGCTATGACTTAGGTCGCGTGGGTCGTTATAAGCTTAACCAAAAACTTAATTTAGGCGTATCGCTCGATACCCGTACCATCACTCCTGATGATATCGTAGAAGCCACCAAGTTGCTTTGTCGCTTGCGTGCTGGCGATGGTAACATCGATGACATCGATCACTTGGGCAGCCGCCGCGTTCGTAACGTGGGTGAACTCTTGGCCAATCAGTGCCGTGCCGGCCTGAAGAATGTGGTTAAGACCGTGAAGGCTCGTATCAATGAGTACGACCAAAGCGTCGATTCCATTACACCTCAGAAGCTGGTTAACCCTAAACCTTTCGGTAACTCGATTCGCGAATTCTTTGCCCGCAGTCAGCTGAGCCAGCTGATGGACCAAATTAATCCTCTCGCAGAATTGACGCACAAGCGTCGTCTCTCGGCCCTCGGGCCCGGAGGTTTGAATCGCGACCGTGCCGGTTTCGAAGTCCGCGACGTGCACCCTTCGCACTACGGTCGAATCTGTCCGATTGAGACCCCAGAAGGTCCAAACATCGGTCTGATCAATTCGCTTTCTACTTACTCCCGCATCAACGAATTCGGCTTCATCGAAGCCCCATATCGTAAGGTCGTGCGCGGTAAAGTATCGGACAAGGTTGAGTTCATGACGGCTGACCAAGAAGAAAAATTCAAGGTCGCCCAAGCGAACTCCGAACTCGATGAGTCCAGCCGACTCAAGGGCAAGGTCACCGTTCGTTTCCGTGATGACATTCTCGAAGTGGAGCCTGAAGACGTCGACTACATGGACGTCTCACCACAACAAGTCGTGTCGGTGGCCGCCGCCTTGATTCCTTTCCTAGAACACGATGACGCTAATCGCGCCTTGATGGGTTCTAACATGCAACGCCAAGGTGTGCCTCTGGTTATTACCGAGTCGCCTTACGTTGGTACCGGCATCGAGCGTCGCGTGGCGATTGACTCGAAGACCGTTGTCGTCGCCGAAGGCGCTGGCATTGTCGCCGCTGCTGACGCTCGCCGCATCATCGTCACGAAAGATGGCGAAGTGGCACCTGCCCAAATTGAAAACAAGAAGTTCAAGAGCGACCCTGCGAAGGGCGTGTGGGTCTATGACCTGCGTAAGTTCTTGAAGACCAATTCCTCGACTTGCTTCAACCAACGTCCCCTGGTTCGCCGTGGCGACAAGGTGAAGCTCGGCGATATCATCGCTGATGGCGCTGCCACCGATAAGGGCGAACTCGCCCTCGGTCGTAACGTCCTCGTCGGTTTCATGCCTTGGAATGGTTACAACTTCGAAGATGCGATTCTGCTCTCCGAACGCATGTTGAAGGACGACGTGTTTACTTCGATTCACATCGAAGAATTCGAAGTCACCGCGCGCGACACCAAGCTCGGGCCTGAACAAATCACCCGCGACATTCCTAATCTCGGTGAAGAAGCTTTACGCAATCTGAACCGCGACGGCGTCATTCGTATCGGTGCCGAAGTGAAGCCCGATGATATTCTCGTCGGTAAAATCACGCCCAAGAGCGAAGGCGACTTAGCTCCCGAAGAAAAACTTCTCCGCGCTATCTTTGGTGAAAAAGCCCGTGACGTGAAGGATACTTCACTCCGCGTTCCTTCCGGCATTTCCGGTATCATCATGGACGTGAAGGTTTCGTCTCGTACCGATAAGGACGACGGCCGCCTCTCGCCTAACGATCAGCGCCGCGCCCTGAAGAAGGTGAACGAAGAATACCGCACTGCGGATTCTCGTCTGCGCGAAGAAATGACTGAGTCCCTCTCGAATATCCTCCTGGGCGAAAAGATTCCGCTCGACGTGAAGAATTCGGAAACGGGCGAAGCCATTATTCCTGCAAATCGCAAGATCACTAAGACCTTACTTCGTCGCTTGGCTTCCGTTTCTCGTACCATCGAGATGAACGATTCGCCAGTGAAACAAAAGATTCGTCAAATCGTGGACGGTTACCACCGCCGCTTCGACGAACTCGAACAAGAGCGCACCCGCAAAGTTGAAGCCATTGAACAAGGCATCGACGAGGGTGGGGCGATTAAGAACGTTAAAGTTTACATCGCTACCAAGCGTAAGATCCAAGTCGGCGACAAGATGGCCGGTCGTCACGGCAATAAGGGCGTCGTCGCTCGTATTGTACCCGTGGAAGACATGCCTTTCCTGGCCGATGGAACTCCCGTTGATATCTGTTTAAATCCTCTCGGCGTTCCATCTCGTATGAACGTCGGTCAGGTTCTGGAAACGCACTTAGGTTGGGCTTGTTCCAAGCTCGGCTTCAAGGTCGCAACTCCCATCTTCGATGGTATTCCCGAAAAACAAATTCGTGAGTACTTAAAGCAAGCGGGCTTACCTGAAACCGGTAAGGCCATGTTAACGAACGGACACACCGGTGAAGCCTTCGACCAAGATGTCGTGGTGGGCCACATCTACATGATGAAGCTCAATCACTTGGTCGCGGACAAGATTCACGCTCGTGCCACCGGTCCTTACAGCCTCATCACGCAGCAGCCTCTGGGCGGTAAAGCCCAATACGGTGGTCAGCGTTTCGGTGAAATGGAAGTCTGGGCCCTTGAAGCTTACGGCGCCGCTTACACCTTACAGGAGCTTCTCACCGTTAAGTCGGATGACGTTGCCGGCCGTACCAAGATTTACGAACAGCTGGTCAAGGGTGACAACACCCTCGTCAGCGGAACGCCACAATCATTCAACGTGTTGATGAA
>CANBWJ010000132.1 GCA_947373115.1 Opitutia bacterium
GCCCGCGGGCGGCACCCGCCTGTTACAGACTGCGCATGGCTATCGCTGGACGATCAAGAGCGGGGTTGTGACCTTTGAAAACGGCGAATGGACCGGCCTGTTGCCAGGACGCCTACTGCGCGGGGATCAGGTGGCCGTGGCTGCCTGATCCTTGGGCGTCTCTAACTGGTTTTCCCATTTGGCGACCACGACCGAGGCCACCGAATTGCCAACCACATTGGTGGCGCTGCGACCCATATCCAGCAGGTGATCGACGGCCAGGATCAGTAACAGGCCCGCTTCTGGAATCTTGAAATAGGCCAAGGTTGCGGCAATCACGACCAGGGAGGCGCGCGGCACACCGGCAATGCCCTTGGAGGTGATCATCAAGAGCAGCAGCATCATGATCTGCTGGCCAATGCTTAACTCAATGCCATAGGCCTGTGCGATGAACAGGGTGGCAAAGGTGCAATACATCATTGAGCCATCGAGATTGAACGAATAGCCCAGCGGCAGCACAAAGCTGGCAATCTTGCGCGACACCCCAAATTTTTGCAGTTGCTCTAGGGTACGCGGATAGGCAGCCTCAGAGCTGGCGGTTGAGAAAGCCAACAAGACCGGCTCGCGGATCATGCCAAACAGGCCGACCCCGCGCTTGCCCATGATCGCGACCGCCGCGATTAGCAATAGGGCCCAAAGCACGCCCAAGGACAGATAAAAGCCGCCAATAAATTTGGCATAATTGAGCAATATGCCGAGCCCTTGGGTCGCGACCGTCGAGGCCAGGGCCGCAAAAATGGCGAAGGGCGCAAACAGCATGACATAGCTGGTGATCTTGAGCATGACCTGAGCGATCTGCTCGGCCAGATGTAAAACCGCCGGGGCCTTGTCCTCGATCGACGAAATCGCGGTGCCGACAAACACCGAGAACACCACAATCTGCAAGATCTCATTATTGGCCATGGCCTCGATAATGGATTTGGGCACCAGGTGGGTAATAAA
Organism: Opitutia bacterium; assembly: GCA_947373115.1. GTDB lineage: Bacteria > Verrucomicrobiota > Verrucomicrobiia > Opitutales > UBA953 > UBA953. Next base: position 982 of record CANBWJ010000132.1, read on the forward strand.
GTCCTTCAAGGACAGGGTGCTGGAATCCACCGCACTGGTGGCCGTGGCCTCAGGCAAGGGCAGGCCAAGCCCAACACCGGGGGCCAGCAAATGCACCATAAACAGGCCAATGGTTAGGGAGACGATCGAGGCGCTGATAAACCAGGCCATGGTCTTGGCCCCGACCCGGCCAATGGTCGCGGCATCCTCCATATGGGCAATGCCGACCACCAGGGTGGAAAACACCAGGGGCGCGATAATCATCTTGATCAGGCGCAAGAATATGTCGGTGACGATATTCAATCCGCCAGCAGCAGCCTTGACCTGAGCCGGATCGGTCAGGGTCTGGTTCAGGATAAATCCGACCAAAATGCCGAGCAGCATGGCCGCCATCACAAAATAGGTAAAACGCCGATTCATCTGCAAAGCCCCCGAGACTGTTGTCGCCCTGACCTTTGCACAGTTGAGGGCGACTTGTCGCCGGGGGTCAGGCCTTTTTCAGAAACTCTGTCCGCAAGACCAGACCCTTAACCTTTTCGACCCGGCACTCAATCTCCTCCGGATCGCCAGTCAGGCGGATGGCCTTGACCAGTGTCCCGCGCTTCAGGGTCACAGACGTGCCCTTGACCTTGAGATCCTTGATCAGGGTGACATTGTCCCCATCGGCCAAGAGCGTGCCATTGCTGTCACGGGTTTCCATGCATTTTTCCTGACGGCAAAAGGCTGGGACTAGCCGTTTGGCTTGCCCTTTTTCGATTTTGGCTTTTTGGGAAAGAAGGGCTTGCCCTCCCCCGGCGTCGGGCGCTTGTCATAGGACGCTTTTTTCTCAAACGGCGGCTTGGCGCCAAAGGCGGGCTTCTTGTCGGGATTAAAGGGGCGGGCAGGACGTGGGCCTGTGCCTTCAGCCGCGCCATCAATCGGGTTCCATTCGCGCGCAGGCTTGGCCTGGGCGGCTGGCTTGCCATAAGCCTTGCGGGCGGGTGCATCGCCTTCGGCGCGCGGTGCTGAGTCTCTTGGCACAAAGGGCTTTGACCGTGGTGCTGCATCCCTTGGGGCAGCGTCTCTGGGGGCTGCATCTCTGAGTGCAAAATCCCTCGGCGCTGACTCGCGTGGCACAAAATCGCGCTTGGGTGCGGGACGCGGGGCATATTGGCGCGGCGCAACGTCTCTGGCGCCACTGTCACGAGGGCTAGCACCGCGCGGCGCACCACCGCGCGGACCGTCTCGGCCTCCGCCGCCGCCGCGGGCACCGGCAGGCGCAACAGCCGGTTCAATCCGCATGTCCTGATCTTGGCCGCTTTCGGCCGCCGCCTTGATCGCAGCGGTAAAGCGCGTTTCAGCTTCCTTGCTGATCTCGAACTTGGTCTCGCGATCAAAAATCTTGATCTGGCCAATATCCTTCTTGGTGACATGGCCTGCGCGGCAGATCAGGGGGATTAGCCATTTAGGATCGGCATTGTTTTGACGGCCGGTCGAGAGGCGAAACCAGACCACGTCTTCGGGTGCCAGACGCTCGGGGCGGCCGCCATCGCGGTCAAAGCCGCGATCCTGACCCCGGTCGCGATCATTGCCCCGGTCACTGCCGCGATCCTGACTGGTACGCGAAGGCGGGGCGAGGCTGGCGCGGGGATCATCAAACATGTCCTCTGGCGCGGGCAGAGCCGCCTGACGCATACGGATCAGGGCGGTCGCAATCTCCATCGGCGTGCGCGTGGCCAAGATGGCGGTGGCCAGGGCCACTTCTTCCTCGGTGCCGGTCTCGGTCAGGGTCGGATCTTCAAGCAGACGCTTCATATCGCCCGCGCGAATGTCTTCGGCCGTCGGCGGCCCACTCCAGACCGCCTCAATATTGGCCGAGGATAAGATCTGCTCGACCCGGCGGCGGCGCTGATAGGGGGCAAGAAGCACAGACACCCCCTTGCGACCCGCCCGGCCCGTACGGCCAGAGCGGTGCAAGAGCCCGGCACGGTTGACTGGCAGGTCCGCATGAATCACTAGGCCCAGATCGGGCAGGTCAAGGCCGCGGGCGGCAACATCGGTGGCAACACAGACCCTTGCGCGACCATCGCGCAGGGCTTGCAGGGCATCGGACCGCTCCCGCTGCGACAATTCGCCAGAAAGGGTCACCACGTCAAAGCCGCGCTCACGCAAGCTCGCATAAAGCC